>VBJS01000170.1:0-269 GCA_005880055.1 Chloroflexota bacterium
AATTGCCTCAAGGTCATCAAGCGCCCGACGGCTCCACGTTACTTGAGCCGCGACTTGATGCGTTCAACGACTTCTTCGTGTGTAAGGGTTCGTCCCGCCTGAACGTCCGCGAGTCCCTCTTCGATTCCCGAAAGGTAGCAGAGGTGTTCTATGATGTCATTTACCGTGACATCATCCGGTAGCCCCTGAATTGACCTCAGGATGTCTTGCTTCGTCAGGGCTTCGCGCTTCGTAACCATATATGCCACCTCCGCACTGATTTTACGCTA
>VBJS01000170.1:297-2543 GCA_005880055.1 Chloroflexota bacterium
CGTCGCTTTAAGTAGCGATTCTGCCAAACAAACTCCAACGCTAATGAGCTGTGAGAACGAGACCGCCGTCGCTCTGCGCGACGCCGGCCAGAAGGTGACGCCGCAGAGGATGCTTATCCTCTGCACGGTGCGCCACGCGCGGCATCACGTGACGGCGCCGCAGATTCTTGAAAACGTGCGCCGCTCGTATCCGTACGTGGATGCTTCGACCGTGTACCGCACCCTTGGTTCTGCGGCCGCGCTGCGGCTGGTGAGCGAGACCGACATGGGGAGCGGCGACACGCAGTTCGAGTGGATCGGCAAGGACCGCCACCACCACCTGATCTGCCGCTCCTGCGGCGATGTCAGCTCGCTGGACAACAGCTACCTGGACAGCCTGGCGACGGCGCTCTACGACGAGGCCGGCTTCCAGGCTGACCTCGGACACTTCGCGATCTTCGGGCTGTGTAAGACATGCAGACAGAACGATCAGAAGGCATCGCCGTGAACCGTATCGTAGGCGTTCTCGCAATCGCCTGTTTCGTGCTCGCTGTGACCGCAGCCTGCGGAGGCGATGACAACGGTTCTTCGGGGGAAAGCAACAAGAAGTTGAACGTAGTGACCACAGTCGCGCCGCTGACGAACATCGTGAAGAACATCGGCGGCGACCGCATCGATCTCACCGGCATCATCCCGGACGGCGTCGACTCGCATACGTTCGAGCCGCGGCCGGAGAACGCGAAGCAACTCGCCAACGCGGACATCTTCATCATGAACGGCGCTCACCTGGAGGGCAGCAGCGAGAAGGTGGCGGAGGAGAACCTTAAGGACTCCAGCAAGATCTACAAGCTGGCTGAGAACACGCTTTCCGGCGACGACGAGAAGACCGGGTTCCTCTATGACTTCTCGTTCCCGCGATCCGGCGGCGACCCGAACCCGCACCTCTGGATGAACCCGCAGTACGCCCGCAAATACGCCGAGCTGACCGCCGGCTGGCTTAGCGATAACGATCCCGCCAACAAGTCCTACTACCAGGACAACCTGCAGGCCTTCGATGTCGGCATCAACCGCCTGGACAGCGCCATTCGGGCGGCCACTGCGACCGTTCCGCAGAGCAACCGCAAGCTGCTGACCTACCACGACTCCTGGGCGTACTGGGCACGGCAGTACGGCTGGTCGGTGATCGGGGCGATTCAACCGTCCGATTTCTCCGAGCCGAGCGCGCAGGACGTGGCGCGGCTTATCGACCAGATAAAGGCAGAGAAGGTGCCGGCTATATTCGGTTCGGAAGTCTTCCCCAGCCCGGTAACCGAGCAAATCGCCCGCGAGACCAGCGCCAAGTACATCAACAAGCTGAGCGACGATGAGCCACCGGGTGATGTGGGCGCGCCGGAACACACCTATGTGGGTATGCTGGCCTTTGACATGCAGCAGATGATCCCGGCGCTCGGCGGCGATGCGGCCCCGTTTGACAACTTCCCGGTGCAGAACACTTACAAGCCATGACGCCGATTGTCGAACTCAAGCACGTCTCCGCCGCCTACGACTCAACGCCGGCGATGGAAGACGTTTCCGTGAGGCTGGAGCCGGGGCAGTTTGTCGGCGTCCTCGGGCCCAGCGGCTCCGGCAAGACCACGCTTCTCCGCGTCCTCCTGGGCGCGGTCTCTATAACGTCCGGCGAGGTCCTGGTCGACGGCAAGAAGGTCCAGGGTCAGACGGTGGACTGGAACTTTCCCGTGACGGTGGAAGAAGTAGTGTTGATGGGCCGGGCGATGAATTCCGGCTTCCTGCCGTGGCCGAGCACCGAAGACCGCGAGCGGATGATGAGAATCCTCCAGCGGCTGGGGATCGAGCGTTATGCGAAGCGGCACATCAGAGCGCTCTCCGGCGGACAACAGCAGCGCGTTTTCCTGGCGCGGGCGCTGATGAGGGACTCGCGGCTGTTGCTTTTGGACGAACCGACCACGGGCGTGGACATCGCCACTCGGGACGACGTGCTGCACCTGCTGGGCGAGTTGAACCAGGAAGGGATCACGATCATCCTGACCACACACGAGCTAAACGCCGTTGCAGCTCACCTTCCGTACGTCATCTGCTTGAACCGACGGCTGGTTGCCGAGGGGCCGCCGGAGCGAGTGTTCACGCCCGACATCCTGGGACGCACCTACAACGCAGAGATGAACGTGGTTGTCCACGAGGGGATGACTCTGGTCGCGGAGAACCCGCACCTGCACGACCGCCTACGCAAGGGGGCTAACGGACCGGGA
>VBJS01000170.1:2579-6637 GCA_005880055.1 Chloroflexota bacterium
TGGGTGCGCTGTGCGGGATGGTGGGCGTTTATGTGGTGCTGCGCAGGATGTCGTACATCGGGCACGGCATGTCGCACGCGGTGTTCGGTGGCGCCGTCGTCGGCTACGTGCTCGGCTGGAACTTCTACCTAGTCGCCGGCGGCTGGGGTTTCATTTCGGCGCTCCTGATAAATCAGGTCACACGAAGGCGGCAGGTAGGGGCTGACGCCGCAATCGGCATCGTCACTACAGCCAGCTTCGCATTCGGCGTGGCGCTGATCAGCCGGGCCAGCCATTTCACCCGCAACTTCGACGCGGCCCTGTTCGGCAACCTGCTAGGGATAGCGCGAAGCGACCTCTATCTGATTGGGGCAACGGCGGCGATCATGGCCGTGGCCATCTTCTTCCTGTACAAGCAGTTGTTATTCCTCACCTTCGATCCGGAAGTCGCGCCGGCCTACGGCGTGCCGTCGCAGTGGATTGACACGGCCTTCGCGCTGATCCTCGCTGCCACGATCATTGTCTCGATAAAGATCATGGGTGTTACGTTGATCGCCGCCTCGCTGGTGATACCACCGGTGATCGCCCGCCTGCTTACGAATAGCTTTGCAAAAATCCTGGTCTTCTCGACGATCATCGGCGCCCTGACCGGGTTCGCGGGTATCTACGCCAGCTACTACGAAGACGTGGCGTCGGGCGCGACTATCGTCCTTCTCTCTGCCGGGCTATTTGTCGTGGCGATGCTGTTCACGCTGCTGAAGCCGTACCTGACGTCCTGGCAGCGAGCCGGCGACGCGGGAAGGCGCGCCGCTGTCGTGCTACCGCCGGACGTTGACATGCAATAGCGGCGCTTAGCCCTTCGCCACCTTCAGGTCGTCGCCGTCCACTTGAACCGGGTAGCTCTGCACCGGTTCTTCGGGCGGCGGGCTGATTACCTCGCCGGTGCGCACGTTGAACTGGCCGCCGTGGAAGGGACATTCCACGGTATCGCCCATTAGCAGTCCCTCCCCGAGGGGGCCGCCCCTGTGAGTGCAGGTATTGTTGAAGGCGAAGAACTCTCCGTTTACGTTGGCGACGGCGATCTCTTCACCGTCGAGTTCCACGATTTTCATTTCTCCGGGAGGCACATCTCTCACGCTGGCCACCTTCACGAAGTCAGGCATTTCTACCTCCTGCTGGAAGCACATTCGCTTCCCCGCGCTAGATGATAGCAGCGCCGAGGCGCTGTTGCAGCGGGTCACGCTGTCTGATAATATGCCGACAGTGACCTTTAAGGCAGTCCTGTGAGGCTGCCAAGGAGCCGAACACTGCTAGTCTTCTCCGTCTCCCGCTTCGCAAGCAAGAAAGCTCTTCGATGTTCCTCTGGTCTTGTTGGCCGCGGGAATTTTTGTTTCACGAGCAGCCGGAGGGCGCCGTGAGGACCAACAGCGTACTCTCCGCCGACGATATCCGCCGGGCCGTCCGACGGATTGCCCACGAGATCCTCGAGCGCAACCAGGGCACGGACGGCGTTGTGCTCGTGGGGATGCGAACGAGAGGGGTGCCGCTGGCGCAAAGGCTGGCGGCGGCAATCGAGGAATTCGAGGGGCAGCGGGTGCGCGTCGGTTCGCTAGATATCGGCCTCTACCGGGACGACCTGCCCCAGAAGGATCTGCAGGCGCGCATCCAGCCCAGCGAGATGCCGGTGGACATAGACGGCAAGAAAGTGGTGCTGGTCGACGATGTTCTGTTTACCGGGCGCAGCATCCGCGCCGCCCTCGATGCCCTGACAGACTTTGGCCGCCCGGCAGAGATTCAGCTTGCCGTCCTTGTCGACCGAGGCCATCGCGAACTGCCGATCCGAGCGGACTACGTGGGCAAGAACATACCCACCTCTCTACATGAAGACGTGCAGGTGCTGCTGGAGGAAACCGACGGGCTGGACGAGGTGCGTAGCGCGATACAGGAGGGCGAGCGATGAGCGACCAGACAGCAACACGCACGGATCCCGCGACAATCGAGGCACAGCCGGCGGTCTGGACGAAGAAGCACCTGCTGGACGTCGATGAGCTGAGCCGCGCGGAGATCGAAGCCGTATTCGAGACGGCGGACGCGATGAAGGAAGTACTGGGCCGGGAGGTGCCGCGCGTTCCCGCATTGCGCGGGCGAACCGTAATCACGCTTTTTTACGAGCCGAGCACGCGGACGCGCGCCTCATTCGAGCTGGCGGGGAAGGCCCTGGGCGCCGATGTCATCAACATCAGCGCAGGCGGTTCCAGCATCGAGAAGGGCGAATCGCTGATCGATACGGTCCGCACCCTGCAGGCGGTGGGAGCGGATATGCTGGTGATGCGACATCCTTCCTCGGGCGCTCCCTACCTGGTCGCGCGGCATATGCACGCCAGCGTCATCAATGGGGGCGACGGTTGTCACGCTCACCCCACGCAGGCGCTCCTGGACGCTTACACGATACGGTCACGCCTGGGCGATTTAAGCGGCAGGCGCATCGTCATCGTCGGTGATATCGCCCACAGCCGGGTGGCGCGCTCCAATATATGGGCGCTGAGCACGCTGGGGGCGCAGGTCACTCTCTGCGCACCGCCCACCCTCCTGCCGCCGGCCCTCCGGCGCCGCGCGGAAGACGACGACGGGGAGTTGCTGGCGATGCCACCCGTCCGCGTGGAAACGGACCTTGACCGCGCCATCGAGGGCGTCGACGTGATCATGGCGCTGCGACTACAGAAGGAAAGAATGAGCGGTGGCTTGCTGCCCTCTCTCCGCGAGTACGCGTCGCTTTACCAGCTGACAGAGGAGCGCTTAGCTCGCGCGCAGACGGGGGCGCTGGTCATGCACCCGGGGCCGATGAACGAAGGGATCGAGATTTCGCCCGCCGTGGCGCGGAGCCTGCAGTCCGTGGTGGAAGAGCAGGTGACCAACGGCGTCGCTGTTCGCATGGCGGTCCTCTACCTGCTGGCGCGGGGGAAGGTGTGACGACACTCGCCATTCGCGGCGGCCGGGTCATCGACCCGGCCAATGGGACAGATGCGGTCTCGGACGTGTTGATACGCGAGGGCCTTGTCGCCGCTATCGGAGCGAACGGTCAGTCTGAGGCCGCCAACGTCGTCGACGCCAGCGGCCTTGTCGTAGCGCCGGGATTCGTTGATCTCCACGCGCACCTGCGGGAGCCGGGCTTCGAGCACAAGGAGACGATAGCGACAGGCACCCTGGCGGCCGCGCAAGGTGGCTTCACGACCGTTTGTGCCATGCCTAATACCGAGCCTCCGATCGATTCCGCCGCGGCAGTCGAATTCGTGGTGCGGACAGCCCTGGTGCAGGGCATCGTGCGGGTATTGCCTATCGCATGTGTGAGCCGTGGACGCCTGGGGCTCGAACTGTCGGAGATGGCGGAGCTTGCGCGTGCCGGCGCCGTGGCTTTCAGCGATGACGGATCCCCGGTGGCCGATGCGCACCTGATGCGACGGGCGCTGGAGTACGCGGGCATGCTGGGCCCTTCGACTGCGGCTGGCGCCGCGCTCAGGACAGGCCTGCCGGTGATCGATCACTGCGAGGAGCCGGCTCTCTCCGCAGGTGGTGTGATGCATGAAGGTTGGGTATCGGCGCGCCTGGGGTTGGAAGGGGTGCCCGCAGCCGCCGAGGAAACAATGGTGGCGCGCGACATTGCCCTGGCGCGCGAGACGGCATCGCATGTGCACATCGCGCACGTCAGCACCGCCGGCTCCCTGAAGCTGCTGCGGGAGGCGCGGGCGCGCGGGGTACCTGTGACGGCCGAGGTAACACCGCACCACCTAACTCTCACTCATTCCGCGGTGATAAACGGACAGGGCGAGGTTATCGGTGGACTGGCGTACGATACGGACGCCAAGGTGAACCCGCCCCTGCGCACGGCGGAGGACGTGCAGGCGTGCCGCGTCGCGCTTGAGTACGGCACCGTTGACTGCATCGCCACAGACCACGCGCCCCACGCCGTCCAGGACAAGCTCTGTGAGTTCGACCGCGCCGCATTTGGAATCAGCGGGCTGGAGACAGCGTTCGGGCTCTGCATGTCGCTCGTGCAGGCGGGGCTGGCACTACCGCTATTG
>VBJS01000171.1 GCA_005880055.1 Chloroflexota bacterium
CCGCCCAGGAAATGCGGATGCTGCCGATCATCGGAGTCGCTATTTGGACGACGAACGCAAGTTACTGCGAGGTCATCGAACGAGATGGCGAGGACGCAGTCGCATATTTCAGGCGTCATACGGGTCTAATGAGGGACGTGGGAGCTGAGCTCACCCGACTGCAACAAACGGTTGATCTGTCCGAGTGGGATCCGTGGGACAGTCACTCGAATTAGAAGGTGAGGGGTCTACGTCGGAATATGCGTCAGCTGTGCCGTCCGCCAGGCTTCCTTCCAACCAGGCAGCCAATACACGGGAATCCTGGCTCAAGACAACAAGGCTGCGCTCGACTAGAGCGTCGCGGCGAAGGGCTATCGCCTCGCGTCCACCTTTCATAGCCAACCACACATAGCGTCCGTTTGGGTCGTGATTAGAACACCATCAAGATCGCCGAATCATCCTAGCCTCAACTCAGGTCAATGCTGGCAGCGACTGAGGAGTCATTTGGAGTGCTCCAGTGAGGACGCCGGGCCGATCGAGCCGCAAGCCTTCAGCGCCGGTGGCATTCAGGCTCGGCGCGGGTTGCTCCTCAGCGGCTGAGCATTCATTAATCAGTGCGGCGGGCCATCTCGGAGAGCGCCTTTCTGACGCGAATCGCCAATTCATCCATCTGCTGTGCACTAACCCAGCGCTCCTCCGGCTCCCCGAGGTACGAGATTAGCTTCGGCCCCAAGCGGTCTTCCGGGCAGTCCGGGAGGCGCGGTGCGACGTGAATGTGCAGGTGCTCGAAGCCCGGCGCCTCTGCGAAGAACATCACGTAGCATTTTAGCGCGCCGGTTACGCGCTCCAGCGCGTCAGACAGGCGTTTGAGTAGTGGGCCCAGCGCCTCGGCCTCGGCAGCGCTCAGCTCGGAGAGCGTCGTGATGTGGCGCCGCGAGACGACGCAGAGCCAGCCCGGCAGACTGGAGCTAATGGCGTGGACAACTCGCCAGTTGCCGTCGTCGAAGATGCGCTCTCGTATCGGTAGGGCGACGCCGTCGGCCGCGTTGAGGCGGCAGCTGTAGCAACCTTCGTTTGTCATCGTGGGCAGACAGAGCCTACCGTACGCGCGGGCTCTCCGGGAGTCTAGGCGATGCAATGGCGGCGCGCGTCGAGGAGACGCGCACCATCTGCTGGCGTGGTTTCAGCGTGATGAACCAGCACCTGAACCGAAACCCGGCCAGCTGGACTTCACTTCTTCCACGATCTGCGTGGCACCTAAGGTTCCCTCGCCGTAGTATGCCTCCGCCGGAGGCACATGCTCGTGGGCGGCCATATGCATCTCAGCGGCCTCGAACACTTCCGGATCCACCCTGATTGGCGCACCAAACTCCAGCGCTAGAGCAAAGGCATCGCTGGGTCGCCCGTCGATAGCTCTCAGGCCGGCCGCTGTCCCGATTTCCGCGACCGCATAGAAGGTACCCTCTATCAGCTTTTCGAGGCGTACCTCATGCAGCCGCCCGCCCATCGCCCGAACGATCTCGCCCATGAACTTGAATGTGAGAGGACGCGGCACCTCGACCTGTTCCATCAGTAGAGCAATCGCTGCTCCCTCGTACTCGCCTACCCAGATCGGGAGCCGTCGGCGCCCTCCAATCTCCTCTAACAAAACCATGTTGTAGCGCCTGCATTCGACGGCAAGCGATCGCCTCCGGACGTCAACAATCCGGACGTCAACCCCGTCCGCCCTCGTGCTCATCAGGTCCTCCTTCCATGTCGACCAGAGCCGCCGCCTGAGAGCGGATCGTGCCCTGTGCAATCGAGACTTGACGGCTCTGGCATCAACTCTCAGGAGCTCAGCAGCCTCAGAGCAGGTCAGGCCGGCCAGATAGAACGCCGTCACCGCCTCACGCTGTCCGGAAGGCAACGCATCGATCGCTTGGCCGACTTGACGAGACAGTTCCGCCGACAGGGCCAACTCCTCTGGGCTCTCGCCTGGATCGATCGCACCCCGAGCGCCTCCGCCCATGAGCGCCTCCCAGGAGAAGCCATCGCGCTGTTGGCGTCGAACTATTCGCCTTGATAGGTTCAGCGCAATGCCTGCTAGCCATGGGCCGAAGCTGCTGGGCTGTCGTAGTCGGTCGAGATTCAGCATCGCTTGAAGGACCGACTCCTGGACGACATCCTCTGTTGAGTGCGCCCCACCCAGGACCTGCCGGCAGAGAGCTTCAAACATGGGCATGTGGCGGTCGACGAGCCGGCAGAAGGCATGCTTGTCCCCGTCACGAGCCGCACCCACGAGATCTGCGTCACTCTGCTTGGCCCACCCTTCAGTCAGCATGATTCCCATCCAAGTATAGTCACTGTAGCGAGTCCCGCGGTTACGGTTCTTAACCCGCACTTTTCACCTGAAGCTCGCCGCTTAGACGAAGGGAGGTGCCGGTGTCGGATATTGTTCGCGGATTGGCACGCACCTCGGCTAGCTGCCACCTTCGAAGATCGGGGCAGGCGCCGACTGGGAAACGCAACTACTGAGGGAGACTCTACATCTCGGCGCTCCATATTGTGCTACGCACGGCCCTGGCTCCCACCGCAGAACCAGCGGGTCGAGTGCAATTCGGCTACCCCAACATGACGGCCGTAGAAGATTCCTATGCAGAGATACGAGCGCGGCGTCAGCTTATCCCGCCCCTGCGAGGTGCGCCCTCCGCCCGGGGCGTCGATGGCTCCTGGCGACGCAAAACTCTGCCGCTAAGATTACGTTCGAGTCGCCTGGCTGAGATTCGCGCCCTATTGGTTACGTTGCCGACGCGCTCGGTAGTTGAGCAGGCGTTCGAGCTCTTTTGTTTCCTTCAGCAGTTGATTATTGAGCCGGCCCATGCTCGCGAGCTTCTTCTGAATTGACGCACTCGTTTCGTCGGCTCCATCCGGAATTCGCAACCAGGCCGCAGAGATTTCGCTATCGATTTCGCTGAGCGCTATGCTGAGGGCGAGCATCTTCTTCGGCGACAACGACTGCTTACCGCTGAGAAAACGGCTAAGGGTCTCCTTGGCAATGCCGGCCCGCTGAGCGATGGTCTGCTGCGTGCGGAGAGTGAGTAATGCTCGAATCGCGTTTCGCAGCGCATCTTCACGAGGGCTTTCGTGTCCGTATGAGAGTTTGGGTGACGCTCGATCGCCGCGTGACACGGCTTCAGATTGAAGAACCAGCTCTCGTCGGTCAAGGCTCGTTCCAGCCGCCTATGCCTTTGGCCTCGAACCGGCCGAGTCTGTGCCCGCCGAACCATCTCTCGCCCGTTGCCTTGAGCACACACCCTTTATCGCCGGCTTGTCGTATCGGGCGTCGACGCGCCCTCGCCTGCGGGGTGGCGGCCGCCGCGCCGGGTGGCGCTAGGCCGTGACGGCCGCCGGCGTCAGGGCGTATAGGGATGGTCTGAGCAGACGCTAGGTCAGCTTCGTGATGCCGGTGACGGCGACGAACCCGTCCGGCGGGTCCGGGGCGGCGTTGTGGCGGGCGCGGGCGGCGCTCGTATTGCCTGAGCTGCTGCGGCTGCTTTCGGGCTAACCCTCAGCCATAGACAACGCGACGGCATTGAGTTCGTCCGGCGTCACCTTGTTGTCCTGGTCGAGTCTCGCGGTAACGTGATATGCCCAACCGCTCTTCTCGAAGCTTATGTCGTAAATCCTAGTGCCGTCCTGGCGCGTCGTATCTTCGACGTAGCCAACGAAGTTTCCCAATTGAATGGGTGCTCCCGTTGGCGCTGGGTTGGTACCGCCTTCGAGGAAAGCAACGAGTAAGACCTTGTCCCTCTGCTCATTGCTATACAACAGGGTTGTTGGAGAAACTGTGCTGTAGTAAGCGTCGG
>VBJS01000172.1 GCA_005880055.1 Chloroflexota bacterium
AAGTCGCAAACGCGCTCTCGCCGCCGAGGTAGGCAGGCGCAGACACCTGGACAGTTGTGGGGCGCGCAAACTCGGTCTGGCGTGCAAATCACATGTTTCGTGATGTGCGACCCAATTTACGCACCCCACAGGGCCAGCTAGTAGATCGGTTCTAGCGCACCGGAAGCCTCGGGCGGGGCATCAGCCTCTTCTGCCGTCCCACCGAACACTTCGTCGTAGTCGCTCGTGATGCCGCCCAGCGCGCGAGCCAGCAGCGCGACGGTCGCGAAGGAGAGTAAGAAGACGGTGGCGACCACGGTGACGATTCCGAGCAGCTCGACGCCGAGCTGATGAGCGGCCGCCCCGCCGCCGCCGAAGAAGAGTCCGTTGGGGAGCTTGGGAAAGCCTGAGCCGGCGGCGAAGCGCTGTTGGGCGAAGAAGGCGATCATCGTGACGCCGAAGAGTCCGCCGACGAGGTGTCCGGCGAGTAGCCCGGCGGGGTCGGAGAACCAGGTGAAGCGTGACAAGACGCGCTCTGCGGTGAGGAATAGTGGGCCGCCGCAGAGACCGAGGATGACCGCGCTCGCGGGGCTGACGAAGCCGGCGAGCGGGGTGATGATGATCAGCCCCATCAAGATTCCGTTGACGGCGTAGAGCGGCCGCAGTTGCAGTTCGTGCTTGGTGAGGACGTAGGCGCAGAGCATCATCGAGAGCAGGCAGGCGGCGGCGGCGAGGAAGGTGGTGATCACGACGACCATTGCCTCGTTGTTGAAGGCAAGGACGCTGCCTGGGTTGAAGCCGAACCAGCCGACCCAGAGCAGCAGGATCGAGAGCGTGAGCCAACCGGGGCTGAGCTTGATCGGCACCTGCGGGCTTGTCCGCAGGCCTCGCCCTCGCTCCTCGCGCCAGATCTGGCAGAGGATCGCGAGCCCGGCCGCGCCGGCTGCACCGTGGACGACGAGGCCGCCGGCGAAGTCGACCATCCCGCGCTGCGCGAGCCAGCCGGTCGGGTTCCAGATCCAGGCCGCCGGCAGGTTCCAGATCAAGATGAAGTAGACGACCGAATAGCCGAGGAAGGCAGCCAGCTTCACCTTGCGCAGGACAACGAGGCCGACGAGCGCAAGCGTGACGGCAGCGAAGGCCGTCTCGAACAGGAAGTAGGTGGCGGGGGTCAAGCCGGTGTTGAAGTAGGCGTGGCGCATCGACCACCACACCCCGCTCGTCCCTGAGAGCGACTTCGCCGAGAAGCCGCCGAGGAAGAAGCCAGGTGAGTAGAAGGGGTGTCCGATGACGCCGCCGGCCGTGGGCGCAAACGCCGTGTTGAAGCCGACGAAGGCCATCACGACGAGCGCTGTACCAGTCATCAGGATCGTCTTCAGGAGACTGAAGTCGAGCTCCTCGCCGAGCTCGCCGACCTCGAGGAAACCAACCGAGATCGTCATCGTGAAAACGAGAAGCGCTGCGATCAGCACCCAAAGGTTGTTGATGGTCTCGACCACGTCCTCTCCTTCCGCTACTCGGAACTCCCTCTTGAGGTTTACGAGAACTCGATGCCCGGCGGGAAGGGCTCCATCATGTCCCCCACCAGGCGCAGCGCGCAAGACGCAGGTTTCACATCAAGCCTCAGTTTTGGTACGGGCGCCCGAGCCGGGGTACCTCGTCGTCTACGTGGAAGCCGCCGAAACGTTGCTTGCCGAGACGTGTGGCAGAAATTGGCGGGATGCCGACGCTCGCTGACATCCCGAAGGCGGGCAGAGGACGATGACGCTCCACGTTCGAGGTGTGCGTCTGTCGTCCGACCCGTAGCCCTATTCGCTAGCGCCAGAGAGGGGAGCGTGTCGTAGTTCCGCCAAAGAGTCGACAGGCCAGCTCGAGCTTAACGAACGACTCTCGAGCTGCCTGGACACGTACGGGATCGAGCCAGCGGCCACGGCCATCCTGTGTCCAGCCTTTGGACTGCATCTCCTCGCTATCGAGGCAGCGCCGGCCATCCTCTCGAGGCGGGTCTAGCGAGAGCCCTTGTTCGTACGTGTACACGAATAGACCGACGCGATGAGCATCGAATGCAAGTTCCCTTCCTCTAATGAGTCTTTCTATCCAGCGACCCACACGCGGGGGGAAGAGAGATGGCGGAAAGGACGTCGGTGGCAGATCTGCATAACTGCGAGCAAGCGGTCATGGCCGCTGCCCGGAAAGAGCGCGCTGCGCGCGCGGCTCTCCAGAAGGGCATCAAGCCCCTTCAGCCGAGTTGGACGGAGAGCGACGAAGAGGCATACGAAGCCCGCTTGGCGCACTGGCAGGCGGCGTCACGCGCCCTCGTCGATGCGTTGAACCGGTTTAGACGAACTGGCGAACGCGTCTCACGTTGATCGCTGGCAGGTGTGGGAGAAAATCGGAGCCCGAGCCGGCCGTCCTCTCCCCGGAAAGGCCGTCAGCCCTAAGCACGAACAGCCCGGGGCTCCATCAAAGCAAGATGCGGCTCGAGCTCGAGTCTTGCGGTGTGGACTTCGGGCGCGCGGCCTAGGAGCTTTGACTGGCGAAACTCCTGATGGCGACGGTCGCCGTAATGTTCCTGTCAGCCAAAGCTGCGAGGACCTCGGCCTGTCGTTTCGTGTAGCGCGCGATCAGGTCCGTGAAGGCAGGATCATGCTCCTTTTGCAGTTCAGCGATAGCCGTTTCGTACGTCTGGAGCAGGCGGAGCAGATTGTCGGTCTCGAACTCCTCCACGACGGATGGTCTTACCGCTCAGGCGGCTATCGAAACGACGGGCGAGCAATTCAGCCGTGTGCGCGCGCTGCGTCGTCCAACTTGAATTCCTCACACTCGCGGGGTCAGCGTTCGGCGACGTAGACGATGAGCAGGAGCGCGATCAGTAGCAGAGCGCGATCAGTAGAGCCAGCAGGAGCAGCCTCGCAATCCGATATGGCAAGCGTCGGCTCCACCGGAGTCGAACGCGGTAATGCCGCAGCAATGGATGTGGGCATGTCCTTGGCCTCGGGCAGATCGGAGGGGATAGTGCCTTGGGGGTGCGGGCGGGCGTGTGACTGTCGGCGCCGCAACGCCAACTGTCTCTCGCGCGCTCGCACCGCCAATCAATTATTCGTCCGCCCAGGCGCGTGAGACAAGGCCCACCCACGTTGATCTTTCTCAACGCCGCGAGGGGCAACGGTAGCCCTCGCGTTCCGGAGACTCCCCAGTGCCTGACGCCGGCGGCCGAGGCTGTCCTGATTCGCGGTCGCCGCGCTCGGCCTTCCGTAAAGCGTCAAACGCGATGTCTCGAATCGCACGTACCCGCGTGGCGACGTCCTCATCAAGGTCCTCTCGCTCCAGCGTCGCGTCTGCGAGTCCGATGATTGAGGCGAGAGGCGACCCCAGACGGTACTCATGAGCCTCGGTCTCGTCAGACATCGCAACCACAGTGATGCACAAACGCACCGGTCTACACAATGGGCCGAACGGCCTAACTTGAATGGGCCCTCGTAATCGCGGCGGCTCTAAGCGTGGCAGCCGGCTATGAACTTGATCGCCGTGACGGGTGTGGCTCCGCGAAGTTCGGAAACGCGACCCGCTCTTCTCTCGAGCGAGCTCATCCTGCCAGCCTGCCGCGCTCTTCAGTCGTGGTGAAGAGATGTCGATACCTGCGTCATGACTGGTCGCGCAGCGTCCGCCAAGCATCCAGCGGACATTACGATTGCACTGGCGGTCGCGGTCTCACTCGCTCTCTTCGCGTGGGGCCTCGGCGAGTTCCTCCGATCGCTCTAGTGGCGACCCAGACAACCACGGGCTGCGTCCGCTCCTTACTGTCGAGCTGCTGCTCGAGCGCGCCGACTCGGCGTGCCGACCCTGCGCGCCGAAACCCGGGAAGCATCGAAGATTTCAGACGGTCCCAAGCTCCTCGGCCG
>VBJS01000168.1 GCA_005880055.1 Chloroflexota bacterium
CTGCGCCGGCTGAAGCTGGTTGACCTCAGAGACCTCGTGAGCATGGTGCCCCAGGAGCCGCTGCTCTTCTCCGCTACTGTGCGCGAAAACATCCTCTATGGCCGTCTCGATGCCACTCCAGAAGAGGTGCAGGGCGCAGCGATCGCGGCTCGGGCCGACGGGTTCATCCAGGAGCTCCAGGCGAAGTACGAGACGGAAGTCGGCGAGCGCGGTGTGAAGCTCTCGGTCGGCCAGCAGCAGCGGATCTCGATCGCGCGAGCATTCCTGAAAGATGCTCCGATCTTGTTGCTGGACGAACCCACCTCGGCTCTGGACCTGCGAACTGAAGCGGATTTCCTCGAAGGCCTCGCGGACCTTATGGAAGGACGAACAGTCATTATCGTGGCGCATCGTCTGTCGACAATCCGCAACGTTGACCGGATCTATTTCCTCGAACGCGGCAAGTTCGCCGAGTCTGGCAGCCACGAGAATCTAATGCAACAGCGTGGGCGGTACTTTGAGCTATTCATGAAGCAGTTCGGCTCGGGAGCAGAAGAGCCGGCGACGGTCTAGGGGATTACTCTTCGCGCGCGACCCATGCTTGGCTTCCGTTGGTCACATAGTCAGAGTCATAAGACCCAGGCGGGGCCGCTCCACCCACGTTTGTTGTGTGGGGCCCTAAGTGAAAAGCGGCGACATGGCAGCCCGCGTGACCATGTTTTCCATCTCTGTGTCCTGGGGCGGCGTTTCCAAGCGTTCGGCCGCGTTAAGAATCTTTTCGAGCAAGCCCACATCCGATGAACCGTTCAGAAAGGCCCGGTCGTGCCCGAGGACCCAGTGTACAGCGAGGTCAATATCGGCCTGCTCGCCGAGGGCTTCGTACCATGTCCTCGTTGTCCGCTCCTTCTCGCCCCACGGCCCTACGGTCAGACTCTTGATCGTCTGGATTGCGACACCGCGCGCGCGGCACGTCTCGCTGAGTGCTTCGAAATCAGCGCGGTATGCCGGGTTCTGCATCATGGTGTAGTTGAGTGGGAGCAGCACCGAATCGAACGGAAACCGTTCGAGGCTCATGCGGTGCATCGCTGCCACCGTGACACCGTGGCCGGTGACTCCGATGAACCGCGCCAGACCCGATTCCTTGGCGTCAACCGCTGCCTCCAGCGCGCCGCCGGGGCCCATGGCCTCCTCCCATTCTGCCGGATCGACCAGATTGTGAAGCTGCCAGAGATCCACTGAATCAACCCGAAGCCGCTCAAGCGACCGGTGGAGCTCGGCCTTCGCGCCATTGTGCCCGCGTTCCCCTGTCTTTGTGGCGAGGAAGAAGCGATCGCGGTGGTTTTGCATCCAGTGGCCGACATGCAACTCGGCGTCGCCGTAGCTCGCGGCCACATCTATGTGGTTAACTCCGTGTTCGAGCAGGAGCGCAAGAGTCCGCTCCTCAATCTTCGGATTTGCTTTCCAGAAGGCAGCAGCACCAAAGATAACGCGGCTGCTCTCGTGGCCCGTGCTGCCGAAGGATTGTCTAGGGATCACCGGTCTTGTCCCCTCATCGCGCGCCATACTCTAATGGGCTCGCGGTCAACAGGCAAGCGCTCGTAGTGCGCAGGATCAGCCGCATGACGCCTTCCACCGAGTCCAGGCCCTCGAAGGCGTAGTGACGGCCAGCCTGTTCGCGGCTGCCGCCCCACGCCTCGCCTCCGCCGCTTCTTCTAGGTGATCCGGGGAGTGCCAGAGGCAGAACTCGCCGTGGCGAAGCGGCGTCGCCAGGCACGGCTGGCCGACGGTCGCCTGGTTCGGCGCGTTCTTGCGCATCCAAACCCAAACTGGCAACACTGTCTCCATGCCGAAGACCCAGGCTGCCGTCCTCCAGGCAGCCGGCCGCGAGGTAGCGATCAGCAACCCGGACAAGGTGATGTTCCCGGCTGCGGGCCACACGAAGCTGGACCTCGCGAAATACTATCTCGTCGTCGCCGAGGGCGCTCTGCGCGGCATCGCCGGGCGGCCCGTCGTGCTCAAGCGCTACGTCAACGGGGCAGACCAAGAGCCGTTCTTCCAGAAGCGTGCCCCCGAGCAGCATCCCGACTGGATCCAGACGGTTGAGTTAAGCTTCCCCTCCGGCCGCACGGCGCGAGAGGTCGTCGTCCGGGACGCAGCGCAGCTTCTCTGGACCGTCAACCTCGGCTGTATCGACCTGAACCCTCACCCGGTACGAGCGGACGACCTAGAGCATCCCGACGAGCTGCGCATCGACCTGGATCCCGGCCCCGGTGTCGGCTGGGACGACGTGCGTCGGGTGGCGATCGTCGTGCGAGACGTCCTGGAGGGCAGTGGGCTGCGGGGCTGGCCTAAGACGTCGGGCTCCCGAGGCATCCACGTCAACGTCCGAATCGAGCGTCGTTGGAGCTTCGAGCAGGTGCGGCGCGCCGCGCTGGCTCTCGCCCGCGAGGTAGAACGCCGGGCACCGGAGCGGGCGACCAGCAAGTGGTGGAAAGAGGAACGCCACGGCGTCTTCATCGACTACAACCAGAACGCCAAGGACCGCACCGTCGCCTCCGCATGGTCCGTCCGCCCCACGGCCGACGCGCGCGTCTCCATGCCGCTCCACTGGGACGAGGTCGCCGCCTGCGATCCGGCTGCGTTTACGCTCGTCACGGCGCCCGGGCGATTCGCGGAGCGTGGCGATGCCTCAAGTGGCATCGATGACGCCGTCGGCTCGCTCGACAAGCTGCTCGAACTTTCCGCAATGCAGGAAGAGGCCGGCCTGGGCGACGCCCCCTGGCCCCCGCACTACAAGAAGCAAACGGGCGAACCGCCGCGCGTCCAGCCTTCACGGCGCAGGACGGGCCTGGCCGATCGCGATTCGAGCATCTCACCGGCACCGCGAGCGACAAACACTGGGAAAGGCGCCGGCCGGCGGCAATCGAAGTACCCGCTCATCACGGTGGCGAAAGCGGAGCACAAGGAGGAGGCGCTGGCCGGCCTCGAACGCTGGAAGGCCCGTCACCCGGAAGCCGCCGCGCAACTCCACGTCGATGACGTCCTCGTCGACGCAATGCGCGGACGCTACACAACGTGGACACGCATTCGGCTCAACCTGCGCAACGTGCCCGAAGACCAACGCCCAGCGGAGGAGCCGCCGGACCCCGACTATGACCCCTGGGCCGGCCTGCAACCGCCGGGCACATCCTGACGGATGTTAGTATTCTGCCATGCCTGACAGGCAACCGTCTCTTCTGGAGGATTACGACACCTATCCTCGCATCGAGGAGGCGTTTCAGGCCGCCCTCGATGAAAGTCTGAACCCGCGCGGCCCGGAACTGCTATACGAAATGGTGGCCAGCCTTCGCCTGCCCCAGGGCGCGGCTGTCCTCGACCTCGGCTGCGGAGAGGGGAAGCAGTCGATCGAGCTGGCTGATCGCTTCGGCTTCAGGGTGCTGGGGGTTGACCCCGTGCGGCGGCAGGTTGGGCTTGCCGACGGCAAACTGCGCGAAGCGTGGAGGCCCAACCGGAGGCTGAACGCTCTCGTCCATTTCCAGCTGGGAGTGGCGGAGGCGCTGCCCCTAACAGATGCCACCGTTGATCTAGTCTGGTGCCGGGAAGTCCTTGTGCTTATCGAGGCGCTGGACGCCGCCTTCGCCGAGTGCCGCCGCGTCCTGCGTCCGGGCGGGTGCATGCTCATCTACCAGAACTTCCCGACTGACCGGCTGGAGCCGCGGGAGGCAGAGCTCCTCGGCGCGAATGGCAGATTCCAGGTTGAGCGGATGGAAGCCGCTTTCACGGAAGCCGGCTTCGCGGTCGTAGCGTCCCTGGAGCTGGGCAGCGAGGTGGGCGAATATATCGAGGAAAGGACGGGCGAGGCAGGACGGCGTCTCATCCACGCCGCGCGGCTGTTGCGGGCGCCTGAGCGCTATATCGAGCAGTTCGGCCCGGTCGCCTATGACATCATGCTTGGCGATCGTCTCTGGCACGTCTGTCGCATGATCGGCAAGCTCAGCGGCCGGGTGTATCTGCTGCGGGCTTCAGACTGACCGGCGCCGGGGGACGACGTGGCAA
>VBJS01000169.1 GCA_005880055.1 Chloroflexota bacterium
GCATAGACTGCCCCGAAGACGACGCCGCGGCGCGAGTACAGCAGTTCGTAGGCGTCAAGCTGGTACCCCCAGGCTTTCGCGCCGATCAGCACCGTCGCAAGGAGGCCCAGGTGGAGGCGCGCCTGCCGCTCCACGTGCACGGTGCGCGGGCCGATGACGATTCCGTGCGTGAGGAAATATAGGGCTCCTGCTCCGACGGTGGCGAACAGCAAAAGGCCGACCAGCCATTCCTGGAGGTAGGTCAGAAACAGCAACTCGAAGATGTAGAATCCCAGGTCCTTGCCAAAGAGCGGGTCGGTCTGCTTGAAGGGGACGGCCTGGCGAAACAGAAGGTAGCTCTCCCAGTGGGTCGAGCCACCGAGGGCGGCGATCAAGGTCAGGACGCCGGACACGCCGCCGACGATACGGCCCAGGTGGCTCCGGAGCGGCTCCGCGAAGCGGAGCAGCACGAGGGTATCCACCGTGCCCCAGTAGCGCTGGTGCCGTCCGGCCAGGTACACGTTGGCGAAGAACACGAGGAAGAAGACCACGCCGAACAGCCCGCCGACCAATGCCTGAGTCAACAAGATGGTCGTGAAGACAGCCTGGTAGCCGACCTCGCCAAACCACAGCCAGTCCACGTAGAGCGCGAGGGAATTGCTGAGCGAGATGAGCAGGGCGACCAGGAGGACGAAGACTAAGACGAGTCGCCCCATCTTGTACCCTTACCAGCGTGTGCGAAGGAGAGTCAGAACGGTCACGGAGAGAGAACACCGAGGGGCACGCCTGCCCGGCGGGCCTCGTCTGGGATGGCGGTGCTGATTTCGTATTCCTTGTCGCGAATCTTCTGATCGAGCTCGCTGACTTTGGACGCCCCTTTCGCTTCGATATCGGGATCGAGAGAACGCGACCGCATGTTGCGGCCGTGCAGCAGCTTGTCGTATTCCTCCTGGGCCTTCTTACGTTTCGCCCTCAGCTCTTCCAGTTCGGCGCGGGCTGCACTCAAGCGTTGCCGCCAGGTGGCATAGAGGTTGTCCTGGTCGGTCGGGGCAGGCGGCATCGTGTTGTCCCGGCCAGGAGGCGAGGGAACCACCTGGAGCGGTTTAGTTGATTTATTTCCCTCCACCCGTTTCGCGGATTGCCGATACTGCGGAGGCACGCTCTCCAAGCTGTCGGTGAATCCCACGGTCCCGTTTTTGTCGGTCCACTGGTACGTTTCGGCGGATGCGGGATCGGGCGGGAGCAGCACCAGGCAGGCGGCAAGCGCAAGGGCGTCGGTCAATGGTATTCTGTAGCGATGATTCATAGGGTATTGTAGCCTTGCATTTAGCGGGAAAACAAGTTAACTAAATAGGGCCTCCCCGGCTCGCGAAGCGCGCGGCCGAGACAAATCCACGGCACAGGCATGAAGGTGAAGGATGAGCAACGAACCGCTGCCGGTCAAGATCACGGTGGGAGGGATGACCCTCGATGCGGAGCTCAAGCCGACCCGCACGGCGAAAGCCGTCTATGAGTTGCTGCCCATTGAGACGGACCTGCATAGCTGGGGCGAGGAGCTCTATTTCAAGATCCCGTTCATCAAGGATCACCGGGAGACGGCCACGTTGAAGGTGGCCGTGGGGGACATCGCATACTGGGGTAACGGCGGGGCCGTGGCGATCTTCTTCGGCCGCACGCCGGTCAGCACCGGGCCCGACCCGGCGCCCGCCGACCGGGTCAACCTGATCGGCAAAGTGAAAGGTGATGCCACCGTGCTGCGAACTGTCATGAACGCCACCAAGATCAAGATGGAGAAGGCGACGTGAATCTCTCTCCTGAGCGCATCGCGGCCCTGGCCGGCCAACTGGTCGGGACACTTGTGGCCGGCGGGATGATCGAGCCAGTCGCGGACCGCCGGGTCCTGACCGTATCGCTGGAGCGGGTGATCGTCGAGGAGCTGAGCGTCGAGGACCGCATCAACGCGGAGGCCAAGGAATTGATGCGCAAGTACGAGTCCGAGATCGCGCGGGGCCAGATGAACGAGCAGGAGCTCTTCCAGATGATCAAGAAGCAGCTCGTGAAGGAGAAAGGGGCGATCCTCCGATGATCCTGAGCGACGAGAAGGTGACGCACCTCTCACACCTGATCCTCAGGCACTTCAAGAACCCCGCCAACGCGCGGCTCAAGGTGGAGGAGGTGGCAGTCTTGCGTGAGATCAAGCGCTTTCTGGCCGCCGAGGTGAAAGTGGACGAAGAGATGGACACCCTTGTCCGCCGGCGCCTCGCCTCCTATTCCCGTCCACTGGCGGAGGGCTCGCCGGAATGGGAAACACTGTACCACAAGACGTTCGAAGAAGAGATGCGCAAGCGGAAAAAGCTGTAAGCCGGACTGAAAGGAACCCCATGGCAGAGTCAAAACAGTCTGAGAAGTTCTACCTGGAGCGGTTCGGGGTGACCGACCGCGAGCTGCTCGCCGCGATGGGGCGGGTCAAGGTCCGCGACGTGGACTACGCGGACCTCTATTTCGAGCACACCGTGGACGAATCCATCTCGATGGAGGAGAGCCTGGTGAAACGCGCCTCGAAGGGAGTCTCCCAGGGGGTCGGAGTGCGGGCGACGGCCGGCGAGAAGACCGGCTACGCCTACTCGGATGAGATCACGCTGAGACAGCTGGAACAGGCCGCCGACACGGCCCGCTACATCGCCCGCTCGCCGGCGGGCTCCGGCTCCGTGCCGGCGATCCGCGTGGGGCGGCCCGGCCGAGACCTCTACCCCGTGATCGTTCCGGCCACGGAGGTCGCGACGCCGGAGAAGGTCGCGCTCCTGGAACGGATTGACAAGGTCGCGCGCGACTACGATCCGCGGATCAAGAACGTCATGGCCTCCTTCACCACGGAGTTTAAGATCGTCCTGATCGCCAATGCGGAAGGCGAGTTGGTCGGCGACGTGCAGCCCTTGTCGCGCTTGCAGGTGACGTGCATCGCGGAGGAGAACGGGCAGCGGCAGGTGGGAAGCTTCGGCGGCGGAGGCCGCGGGGAGTACACGTTCTTTCTGGAGGAGAGCCGCTGGGAGCGCTACGCGAACGAGGCAGCCCGCCAGGCCGTGCTCAACCTGAAAGCGGTGGACGCGCCGGCCGGGCCCATGGTGGTGGTGCTCGGCTCGGGCTGGCCGGGCATCCTGCTCCATGAGGCGATCGGCCACGGGCTGGAAGCCGACTTCAACCGCAAGAAGACCTCCGCCTTCACGGACCGTATCGGCCAGGCGGTCGGTTCCCAGTTGTGCACTATCGTGGACGACGGGACACTGCCGTTCCGCCGGGGTTCGCTGAATGTGGATGACGAGGGGACGCCGACGAGCCGGACGGTGCTGATCGAGAAGGGGACCCTGAAGGGTTACATCACGGACAAGCTCAACGCACGCCTCATGGGCATCAAGCTGACCGGTAACGGGCGGCGGGAAAGCTTTCAGTGCATCCCGATGCCGCGCATGACCAACACTTTCATGCTCCCGGGCGAGTCCACGCCCGAGGAGATCATCCGCTCGGTCAAGCGCGGGCTCTACGCGGTGTATTTCGGCGGCGGGCAAGTGGACATCACCAATGGCAAGTTCGTCTTCTCGGCCAGCGAGGCCTACCTGATCGAGGACGGCCAGGTGACGACGCCGGTGAAAGGCGCGACGCTGATCGGCAGCGGGCCGGAGATCCTCAAGAAGGTATCGATGGTGGGCAATGATCTGAAGTTGGACGAGGGGATCGGGACTTGCGGGAAGGACGGGCAGT
>VBJS01000004.1:0-40437 GCA_005880055.1 Chloroflexota bacterium
GTGCGAGCTGGTGGCGGAAGAACGAAAACGCAACCGCAACTGGGGCGGTCGTCGCCCCGGCGCCGGCGCGCCCAAGGGCAACCTCAACGGCTTCAAGCACGGCAGGCGATCGCGCCAACTGGCTGAAGCCGCCATGATCTTGGGCGCCGACCCGAGAATCCGCGACATCCTTCTCGCTCTGGGCAACCGGGCCGGTCTCAAGCAGGCCAGGGCCGAAGAAGTCGCTGCCCGCTTCATGATCAACGCCATGGTCAAGGGCATCAAGATCGAGAACCCGGAGCAGGCCCGCGCCATCACCGACCTCATCCGAGGGCTGGCGAAATGATTAGATCCGCTGCGCTTCGGTCGGAATGACACAAATAATCCGCTGCGCTCCGGTCGGAATGACACGGACCATCCAACGGGCGACCAGCCTGTGGCCCCCAGGCGGAGGCGGATGTCGCGGGGGTGTCCGGATTCCTCCACTCCGCCGCGCTGCGGTCGGAATGACATGGGGACGCCGCTGCGGCTGCGGTCGGAATGACATGGGGGATGCGGCCCACGGCCGGGAAATGGAACAGGCCCCCCGGTGTCTCGCTGGGGGGCCTGATGGTTCTCGCGATTGATCCCGCGTTCGGCAGTATTGGTTCTTCGGCGGATTACCCGCTCGATGGGCTCTTGAGCCTGTTCCTCCCTAAGCCGCTCCGCGGTTTCACCCTTCCCCTACGCTTCTACGCAGAGGACCTAGCTAAGTCCACCTCGAGTACTGCGTTCAGCGCATGAATCCTCATGTCGCTTTTACCTCCAGTCCTCTAGACCTACCACCAAAATAGCACTTGGGCGGAGGATGTCAAGCAGCCGGGCGGTTAATTTCGGCGGGAGATTCGCCGCTATTCGAAGCGGTCTTCGTCGCCCTCGGCGCGATCTCCCGAAATCAAGACGATCCTCGACTGCCCACCCTCGGCGCCGCCGACGATGCCGTCCTCTTCCAGCAGGTCGATGAGGCGGGCGGCCCGCGGGTAGCCGATGTGCAGCCGCCGCTGGAGCATAGAGGTGGAGACACGAGAGTGCCGGACGGCGTGGTCCTTCGCTGCCTCGTAGAGCGGGTCGTCCTCCGATAGGCGCTCGCTAATCTCCTCGCCTTCCGCCTCCTCCAGCAGGTGGTCCAGCTTGTCGGGCGCCAGGTGGCGGAAGCGGTCGCTGGTCCACCAGGCGACGATGCGCTCGATCTCGATGTCGGAGACGTAGGAGCCCTGGATGCGCTTGGGCTTCGAGGCGTCGGTGGGCATGAAGAGCATGTCGCCGCGGCCGAGCAGCTTCTCGGCGCCGGCGCCGTCGATGATGGTCCGCGAGTCCACCTGGGAGGAGACGGCGAAGGCGATGCGAGTGGGGAAGTTGGCCTTGATCAGCCCGGTGACGACGTCGACCGATGGCCGCTGCGTGGCCACGATCAGGTGGATGCCGGTGGCGCGGGCGAGCTGGGCCAGCCGGCAGAGCTGGCGCTCGACTTCGTAGGGGGAGGCCATCATCAGGTCAGCGAGCTCGTCGATGATCACCACCCAGTAGGGCAGGCGGTGGCTGGCACGCGGGCTCTTGTTGAACGCCTCGATGTTGCGCACGCCGATGTCGGCGAAGCGACGGTAACGGCTATCCATCTCGTGGATGATGGCCTGCAGGGTGCCGACGATCTCCTCGGTATCAGTGATGACCTTCGAAAACGCCAGGTGCGGAATGGTGGCGAAGGTCGCCAGCTCCACGCGCTTGGGGTCGATCAGCACCAGGCGCAACTCCTCGGGCGTGTTGTGCAGGAGCAGCGAGGCGATGACGGAGTTGATGCAGACGCTCTTGCCGCTGCCCGTCGCGCCCGCGATGAGCAGATGAGGCATTCGCGCCAGGTCTGCCGCCAGGGGCTCGCCCGAGACGCCCTTGCCCAGGGCGATGGCCAGCCGGGATCGGGCGTTCGCCTTCCCGAAAGCGACGCTCTCGATGACGCTGCGGATGGCGACGAGTGAAGTGGTGGTGTTCGGGACCTCGATGCCGATGATGGGCTTGCCCGGCACCGGCGCCTCGATGCGAATGGTCGGCGCGGCGAGCGCCAGCGCGAGGTCGTTGGCGAGGCCCGTGATCTTGTTCACCCGCACGCGAGTGCGCGAGACAACCTCGCTGCGCACCTGCGGGCGGCCGTCGCGGTCGTAGGCCGGGCGGCCTCGCTCGTCTCGCATGGGAACAGAGCGTGTCTTGGTCTCCCAACCGGGCTCGACGCCGAATTGCGTAACCGTTGGTCCCTGGTTTACGGAGACAACGCGGGCGTCGACGCCGAAGGAGGCCAGAGTCTCGATGATGAGCTGAGCGCGCGCCTCGTTGTCGACCGGCCGCAGCTCCACCTCGGATGCTTCGGCGAGCAGGTCGAGGGGTGGCAGCTCCCAGCCGTGGCCGGCCGGGCGGCCCATGGGCAGCTCGCCCTGGAAAGCTTCATCGCCGGCACCGGCATACAGCTCGTCCGGCCCTTCGACGTCGTCCACGAGGACAGGCGGTTCGACCGCAGGATTCGGGGGCGTTTCCGTCCACTCCTCGTCCCACTGCGGGACGTAGCCTGCCTGGAGGAGCTTGTCTTCCTCGGCTTCCTCCTCGGCGCGCGGCAGCAAGCTGGCGAAGAACGATTTCAGCACCCCGCCGACGGCTTGCGGGATGTTCAGGGAAGCGACGGCCCTTAGGACAGCAAGCCCGCCCCTCCCAGCGGCCCGCGTCGTACGCGGCGAGGTAAGCGTGATACCGGTGGCAGCAATCAGCAGCCAGGCCGCCACGCCGGGCGAGCTGCCTGTGAACACCCCGCCGAGATCTCCGCCTGCCGTCACTTCTCGGAAGGCGACATCGCCCACCTGCCAGTCCGGCGTGAACAGGGCGAGTGCGCCGAACGACGCCAGTCCCAGCATGTGCAGCCCCGCCCAGATTCGCAAGAGCCGCCAGTCCAGCAGCGGTCGGCGCAGCGCCAGGCGGGCATCAACCGTGGCGGCGACGACGACGAGCGCCAGCCCAATGCCAAACGCGTTGAGCAATCCCTCGAAAGCCGCGACGAGCAGTGGCGCTGTCACCCAGAGAACGATGCTGACGGCGGCGATCCCGGCCAGCGCCAGCCAGGGCGCGGTCGGGACCTTCCAGGACCTCGGAATCGAAGGCGCGCGCCGTGTCGCTCGCCGCCGCTTAGTTGGGTGCGGCCGATAGCTCGTCGTTCGCCGCGGGCGGTGCTTCTGTTTTGTGCTAACCGGCATACACTAGACTTCCACGCTCACGGGAAGCACCATCGGCCGTCTGCGTGTCTCATCGTAGAGAAATCTGGCAAGAGCATCGTGCACTCTCGTGTTGAAATCGCTGCGGTCGGCGACATGTTCGGCGCCGGACAGGGCCTGGGTGATCACATCACGCGCCCGTTCCATCAGGCCGTCCGACATCTCCGCTTCCACGAACCCTCTAGATACAACGTCAGGCCGTCCGATAGGTTTACCGGTATGCTTATCCATCGTCACGATCGCGACAATCACGCCGTCGCCCGCCAGGTGCTTGCGGTCGCGCAGCACGATGCGATCGACGCCCACCGCCAGTCCGTCGACGTATACGAAGTCCGCAGGCGTGTGGCCGGTCACTCTGGCGCCGCGCTTGTCGATTTCGAGCACGTCGCCGTCTTCCAGGATGAACACATCTTCTCGAGGTATCTGCATCGCCTGCGCGAGCTGCGAGTGCATCCAGAGGTGGCGGTACTCGCCGTGAACGGGAACGAAGTACTTGGGCTTGACCAGCCCAATCATCAGCTTCAACTCCTCCTGCGCCGCGTGGCCGCGCACGTGCACGTTGGCGATCCGGCTGAAGAGCACGTTGGCGCCCAGGCGGTATAGGTTATCGATGGTGCGGTTGATCAGCACCTCGTTACCGGGAATGGCGGAGGAGGAGAAGACCACGGTGTCGCCCGCCTGTATCTCGATGTGACGGTGGTCGCGGTTGGCCATGCGGACGAGCGCTGACGTGGGTTCGCCCTGCGCTCCAGTGGTGACAATGGCGATGCGCTCCGGCGGCAGCTTTCGCATCTTGTCCAGGGAGGCCAGGATGTTGTCCGGCGCGTTCAGGTAGCCCTGCTGGATGGCCATTTCCACGTTGTCCATCATGCTGCGGCCGGTCACGAACAGGCGCCGGTTGTTCTTGACAGCGGCATCGATCACCTGCTGGACGCGGGCGATCAGCGACGCGAAAGTGGCGACGATGACGCGGCCGGGCGCGTCCGCCATGATCTGGTCCAGCGCCGGCGATATCGTCTGCTCCGAGGGGGTGTATCCCGGCGTGTCGGCATACGTCGAGTCTGAAAACAGCAGGACGACGCCCTGCCTGCCGAGCTCTGCTATTCGCGACAGGTCCGGTGGACCTCCCATGATGGGGGTGTGATCAAACTTGAAGTCGCCGGTGTGGAAGACGAGGCCGACCGGCGTCTGGATGGCCAGAGCGGCGGAGTCAGGGATGCTGTGCGTGATGTGCACGAACTCCGCCGTCATCCGGCCGAGCTTGACTCGCTCGCCCGGCTGTACGACGCGAACGCTGGCCTGTGAGGCCAGGTTGTGCTCGCGGAGCTTCACGTCTATAAGCCCCCGCGTCAGCCGGGTGCAGTACACCACAGGCAGCCGGCCGTTAGGCAGCGCCAGCTTGGGGAGTACATAGGGCAGCGCGCCCGTGTGGTCCTCGTGTCCGTGTGTGATAAGGATCCCGCGCAGCTTGTGCAGCCGTTCCTCGACGTACGTCACGTCGGGGATGACGAGATCGACGCCCAACATCTCCTCTTCCGGAAACATCAGGCCGGCGTCGACGAGGATCAAGTCCTCGGGCGTCTCCAGGGCCATCATGTTCTTGCCGATCTCGCCCAGCCCCCCGAGCGGGACAACAGTGAGCTTGTCTGGCATGGCTACTTGAAGAGCCGCATCTGCTCCACCGCAGGCTCCGGGGGCGCGGGTGCAGCCGTCTGGCGCGCCTTCGAAAGCGCCTCCGGTATCTTCCGAAACTCTTGCTCGATGACGGCGCGAAGACCACCATGCAGGGCGGCCGCGGGATGGTACATGTGCAGAAAATGAATCCCATCGCGCTCTCGGATGTGCCCGTGCACCCGGCTGATTGTGTCCCTGGGAAAGAACCAGGCGAGCGAATACCGGCCCAGAGTAATGATGAGTAGCGGCCGTATCAGCTCGATCTGGCGCTCCAGGTACGTGCGGCAGGCGTCGATCTCGACCGGGAGCGGATCCCGGTTCTGCGGCGGCCGGCACTTGACGACGTTGGTGATATAAACATCGGTGCGCTTCAAGCCAACGGAGCCTAGCAGCTCTTCCAGAAGCCGTCCGGCAGCGCCGACGAACGGCCGTCCCTGCTGGTCTTCGTGGTAGCCGGGGCCTTCGCCGACCAGCATGATCTCGGCGTTTTCGGGGCCCTCTCCCGGGACGGCGCGCGTCCGGGTCTTACAGAGGTCGCAGTTGGGGCAGGATGCGATGCGGGTGACCAGCTCCTGGAGCGCACTCACGTTGGGAAGATAATAGCGCCGGAGCAGCGGCCGGTCAAACTAATTCGCTAGGCAGAATTATCATTAAACGCGTGGCTGCCGCGGCTGTACCAGCACGGCGAGAACGATACCGGCGAAGTAGAGCACTATGATCGGCCCGGCGACCAGCGACTGCGTAACGGGGTCGATGGTCGGCGTGACAATAGCAGCGATTATGAAGGCGCCGACGATAGCCGGGCGCCACCAGTGAAGCAGCTGCCGGGCGCTCACGATCCCGAAGCGTGCCAGGAACATGACGATGATCGGCGTCTCGAATGCCACGCCCGTCCAGAATAGGAGCCGCGTCACGAAATCTATGTAGCTGCCGACGCGGATGTTGGGCTGGGCCAGGTCATCGCCGAAGTTTAGCAGGAAGTCCAGCGCCGGCGGTAACGCGACATAATAAGCGAAGGCCACGCCGGACAGGAAAAGCGCCATCGCGCCGGCCGTTGTCCCGTAGACCCACCGCCGCTCGCCCGGATTTAGGCCGGGAGAGACGAAGCGGAGCGCCTGGTAGACGATCACCGGCATCGCCAGTATTAGGCCGCCCAGCAGCGCCACCTTGAAGTAGGTGACGAACAGCTCGAACGGCTCGATGAACTGAAGCCGGAAGTTCTCGCTCCGGTCCTCCGCCGGCTGCTTGAGGAAATCGATCAGATCCTTTCCGAAATAGGCGGAAACGGCCAGTCCCAGGACGACCGCGACTGAAGAGACCATCAGCCGGTAGCGCAGCTCTTGGAGGTGCTCGAAGAGGGTTAGGTACTTCTCGCCGCGTTCGTTCTCCTCCGGCGTACCGGGGGACTCAGGCGCGGCGGAGCGGGCCATATCTCTTAACCGTCAGCCGGCTGTCAGGCGCCGTTGCGGCCGCGCTCTGATGGTGGCGGCTCGCCGGGTGGTTCGATAATCGGTTCCTCAATCAACGTGCGGCCCACTTCGCCGGTGACAGAGCCAAAGTCGTCGCGGACAGACTGGCGGAACTCTTGCAGCTCCCGCCGCACGCCTTCGTACTCTTTGGTCAACTCGTCGAGTTCCGCACGCATCTGGGCGGTGGCGCTGTTTGCGAATCCGCGCAGGTAGCGGACGGCGCGGGCCATCTGCACCGCCAGTTCCGGTATGCGATCCGGCCCCAGGACGATGGTGGCGACCACAAAGACCAGAACGAGCTCCAGCGGGCCGACGCCAAAGAAGTTCATCGTTTCTGCTCGCGTTCGTCAAGCCAATGGAAGAAGGCGGCGACGGCCGCGCCAACCTCGGTAGGAAACATAATGACGACGACCAAGAGTGTAAGGACAAGTACTCCAATACCGATCGTCAGAATTTCCATGACGCGGTTCTAATTATAGGACAAGAAAAGCTCCCGCACCTGCGGGAGCTGGAGAGACCGGCGCCAGTTGGCGCTCAGGCTTCGTCTTCCGCGATGCCCTGCTCCATGATGTAGTTCACCGCGTCCTGGACTGTGACGATCTTCTCTGCCTCTTCGTCCGGTATCTCGATGCTCTTCCCCTCTTTGCTGAACTCTTCTTCGAGCGACATGATCAGCTCAACGAGGTCCAGGGAGTCGGCGTTCAGGTCCTCGACAAACGCGGTCTGTGGAGTAATCTCCGATTCCTCAACACCCAGCTGCTCCGCGATAATCTTCCGCACGCGCTCGAAAACGGCAGGCACTCAGCACCTCCTTAAGGTCAGTGTGGGGCAGCCAGCAAGCTGACAGAACCCAGGACTCCGTTGATGAACTTCGGAGAGTTTTCGCCGCCGTACTCTTTGGCCAGCTCAACGGCCTCGTTGATGGCGGCCCGCATTGGCACCTTATTATCGATGAGGACTTCGTATATCGCAAGCCGCAGTATGTTCCGGTCAATAGCGGCGATCTGGTCCAGCGGCCAGGCGGGCGCCGTCCGGCGGATCGTCTCATCGATGCGCTCGCGGTTGCCGAGGACGCCTTCCACCAGCAGGCGCGCGAAGCTTTCCGCCTCTTTAGATGCCGCTATCCCCTCGAGTAGCCTCTCGATCGCTTCGTTCGGTGCATGGCCGACAGTGTCTAACTCGTACAAGGCTTGAAGCGCCAGGATTCTCGCCTTCCTCCGCGTCCCACTCATGGTCAAAGACCCAGGCCGCCGTCCACCGGCAGGACGTGCCCCGTGATATATCCGGCCTCCTCTGAGGCAAGGAATAGAACTGTGGCCGCTACATCTTCGGCCTTTCCGAGCCGGCTTACCAACAAGCGTTGCTTCACGCCTTCGACAATCTCTCTGCGGATGTCTTTTGTCAACTCGGTAATGATGAGGCCGGGCATGATCAGGTTGGCGGTGACGTTTCGGGAACCCATTTCGCGGGCGACCGCGCGGGTGAAGCCGATCAGGCCGGACTTCGCCGCCGCATAGTTGGCCTGCCCGGCGTTTCCGGCGAGGCCGGACACGCTGCCGATGTTAACGATGCGCCCCCAGCGCTGGCGCATCATAGGCTTGAGCGCCGCGCGGGTGCAGAGGAACACTGCCCGCAGGTTGAGCGCCATGACCTCGTCCCAGTCGTCGGTCGTCATACGCAGTATGAGTGTATCGCGGTTATAGCCGGCGTTATTGACAAGAATATCCAGGCGGCCAAAGGCATCCAGCGTGTCCTTCACAATGCGCTCGGCGTCGTCGGGCAGGCGGACGTCGCCCTGGGTGATCAGCGCCTTGCCGCCGGCCGCTTCTATCTCCTCGCGAAGCGACTTCGCCTGCTCGGCGCTCTGCAGGTAGTTGATAGCAACGTATGCCCCAGCCTGCGCCAACCGCCGCGCGATCTCCCGGCCGATCCCCCGCGAACCACCGGTGACCAGCGCTACGCGCCCGCTCAGGTCAAACATGGGACGCCGTGCTGAGTGCGTCGACAGAACCGATCGCAACCGCGCTCACGTGTGGAGCGGTGCGCTTGAGCATGGCGGTGAGGACACGTCCCGGCCCCACTTCCAGGAACTCCTGGACGCCGTGGGCCAGCATATGGTCAATTGTCTGGCGCCAACGCACCGGACTGATGATCTGTGCCTTCAGTTCGGCCCGCACGTCATCCGCGCTTGCGAGCGGCAACCCGCTCACGTTGCCGATAACCGGGATCATCGGATCCGAAATGGTCGCCACATCGACCATCCGGGCGAATTCTGCCGCTGCATCGCCCATGAGCGACGTGTGAAAGGCGCCCGACACCTTGATCGGCAGAATCTTTGCGCCCCGCTCGCGCGCCCGGGCCGCGGCCTGGTCGATGGCCTCCGGCGTACCGCCGATGACCACCTGTGTCTCCTGGTTGTAATTGGCCGGTTCGGCGCCCGTCGTATGGCAGATTGCGCTGACGTCGTCTTCCGCTAACCCCAGGACTGCCGCCATCGCACCGGGCTTGCGATCGCCGGCCTTCGCCATCAAGAGTGCGCGCTCGCTCACCAGCCGCAACGCTTCCTCCAACCCGAGGGAGCGGGCAGCGACGAGGGCGGTGAATTCCCCGAGGCTGTGGCCGGCAAGAAACGCCGGGCGCGCCGTTACAGTTCCGCTTTCCAGTGCAGCGACAAGGTAGGCGAGCGAGGCGGTCAAGATTGCCGGCTGGGCCTGGGCAGTGTGTGTAAGAGCCTCATCTGTGGCCTCGAAGCAAAAGGAGGAGACATCCCATCCAAGGACGCGGTCTGCCACCTGGAACAGCTGTTGAGCGGGCCCGAACCGCTCGGACACAGCGCGGCCCATTCCCGGCTTCTGTGACCCTTGGCCGGGGAAAATCAGCGCAAGTTGGGGGTTGGGCGGGGTGGAGAGAAGCTCGGCGAAGAACTCGGCGTCGGTCTCGCGATCAACCGTCATGAAGCGGGTCTAGGCCGCCGGCTCCTGCTCCCTGGTAAGGCGCCCAAACCGGCAGTCCGGATTCGGGCAGCGCCCGAACTCATCGAGGCGCGCCCGGCAGAATGTGCAGTGAGTGGCATCCCACCAGACGAAGTAGGTGATAGCTGCGGCCGCGCCCAGGAGAAGGCTCAGGGGAAGTAGGAGCAGGGCTAGTCCGCGTCGCATGGCCAGAGGCAGTATACCATCGCCGCTACGCGCGGTGCAGGCCGACTAGGCGCCCGGCGCCGCCGGGCGCTTTCGTTCGCTCGCCGCCAGCACCACGCGGCCCTTGTAAGTCCCGCAGACAGGGCAGGCGTGGTGTGTGGGGCGCGGGCTTCGGCACTGCGGGCAGGTGGTGAGGTTTGGCACTGACGCCGAGAGGTGGGTACGACGACGGCGCTTGCGTGAGCTGGATGTCTTCTTTTTCGGCAGTGGCGGCAACGGTTAGCTCCCTTCTCTGTCGCTGGTTCGCAAGCCGGCCAGCGCTCGCCAGCGTTCGTCGGCAGCCTCCGCGCAGCCGCATGGTCCCAGGTTGAGATCTGCGCCACATTGCGGGCAGAGGCCCGCGCAGTCCGGCCGGCACAAGGGCTTGAAAGGCTCGGAGATCAGGATATACTCTCGCACGCCTTCGCGCAGGTTCAGCACGAAGTCCGGCCCGATCCGGAAGACGTCATCGCCGTCAGCGACTCGTACCGGAGCGCCGGTGTTCGCGTCCACCACCGGCACGTACTCCTCTTCGAAGTGGATGCTGATGGGACTCTGCACCGTGGCCAGGCAGCGCGAACAAGCCATGTCCGCCAGCGCGTCGGCGTTTAACGTGACTAGCAGTCCACGGTCAGTGCGCAGCAACGTCGCCGAGCCCCTGAGGTTCTGAAGGACGGTGTCGTCTACGGGCAGCGAGCGCTCCTGTAGATCGACAACGGTAACGCTGCCGATCGGCTGACGAAGCTCTCGCAGGACGTGCAGTTCCATGGGACGAATGAGGCTCAATGAACCGGGGCGCGCGGGTCTACGAGTTATTGCGCGGCCGTCCAACATAAGTCTATAATCCCGCTGCAAACGTTGTCCATCGCGTCCCGAGCGATAGCCGATTATGCTTCTGTCTAATGGCCTCTGCGGCTGACCTCTTTTCGTTGCAGGAGATAGATCTTGCCCTGGACCACGCCCGTGACCGCCTCGTCGTTATTGAGGAGGAAATACAGGAGCCAGACGAATTGCGCGAGTTGAGACAGGTACAGGAGGAGAAGGAGAGTGTCGTTGCCGGCCTTCGTTCTCGGCAGAAGGACGCGGAGGACGAAGTGGAGCAGGTGCGCTCCAAGGCTAACCAGATAGAGACCAAGCTTTACAGCGGTAAGGTGACGAGCCCGAAAGAGTTGACCGACCTGAACGACGACCTGCGCTCGCTCAAGGAGCTTACGGCCAAGCGTGAGGATAGGCTGCTGACGCTTCTTGTGGAGACGGACGAGGCGGACGGAGACCTCAGCAGCACGAAGTCCCGGCTTTCGGCCGCGGCCGGTGAATGGCAGGCCCGCCGGGACCAACTTCTCGCGGAAGAGCGGGAGCTGAAGCCGGAGGTAGAGAGGTTGCAGAGCAGCCGGGAGGCAGCTGTGTCGGGGATTGATCCGGCCTCTCTCAAATTGTACCAATTGCTGAGGGAACGCAAGGCCGGCCAAGCGGTCGCGCACGTGGAACGAGGTATGTGCGGGGGATGCCGCATCACGCTGCCGATGTCTGTGCTGCAGAAGGCGCGCAGCGGCACCGGTCTGACCCAATGTGTAAGCTGCGAACGCATCTTGCTGGTGACCTAGAGTGAGAGCGATTGGTTACTTCCGGGAGATGCCCAGCCGCTCGCTGGCTGAGCAGAGCGAAGAGTTTCTTGCTTTCTGTACAAAGAACGGCTACGAGGCGGTGGCAGCGTTCCTTGATGCTAAAGCGGACGAGAGTTCGCCGGGGTTCCGCCAGCTCTTGGACTTCGTCCGTCAGCAGCAATCAAGCGGTTTCCTGGTAATCGTTCTAAACCGGCTGGGAGCGCTCGGCGACGGCGCGTTGGAAACGGCGCGACGCTACTTTCAGCTAGCCAGCCTCGGCGTCCGCGTGATCGCCGTCGATACCGGAGACGAGGTTGCTCGGCTGCTCATGGACCTGTGGCTGGAATACCGCGCGAACGGCACCCTGAGCGAAAAAGTTCGCACAGCGATGCGCACAAGGGCAGTCAAAGGTGAGGCGCTGGGCCGGCCGCCCTACGGTTATCGGGTCGGCCCGCGACGGCGCCTGGTCGTCGTCACCGAAGAGGGCTCGGTAGTAAGGTACATCTTTCGGCTGTATCTCAAAGACGGGCTGGGAATCAGGCGCATCGCCCGTCGCCTCAACGAAGACGGGCTGCGCACCCGGCGGCAGGGGTTATGGAGCATGGTGACGGTGCGCGATATCCTTCGCAACCGGGCGTACGTGGGCACCTATTCCCGCTTCGGCGTACGCGTGCCTGCCAGCCACGCTCCGCTCATCTCGCAGGAGGATTTCCAGGTGGTGCAGCAGAGGTTGGACCAGCGCCGGCCAACCGGCGGCTCCCGCCACGTCTCACCCTTTCTGCTCTCCGGGCTGGCTTATTGCGGGTATTGCGGCAACAAGATGATTGGGGTGACGCGGAAACAGAGATGGAAGAGGCGCAGTGACGGCGAGGTGCGCACGGCTCAGTACCGCTACTACCAGTGCGAATCGCGCACCAATCGGAGCCTCTGTGATTATCACACGCGGCGAGCCGAGGAACTCGATGATGAAGTTCGAACGGCGATCAGCGCCGGCGCAGGCACGCCGCTGATCCACCGGCCCGGTAACGGGGCTTCCGCGGCTGCCCACAACGAACAGGAAGCGCGCCGCCTGAGACAGAAGGCCCGCCGGCTGGATAGGCGCCTGGAACAGTGCCTGGATGCCGCAGCGACGGGCGCCATGAACCAGGAGAAGCTTTTGTCAACGGGACTGGTGCTGGCCACAGAGCACCTGGAACTGGAAGAACACCTGGCGCTGTCCAACCGCGTAACCCAGGAGCAACTGTCGGAGGGCGAACGGCGCAAACACCAGGCGGCCCTGGTGCAGAGCTTGAAGCGGGACTGGGACGCTCTGCCTCTCCATCGGCGCCAAGAGCTACTTCGCGAGATCATCGCCCGCGTCGTGATCAAGGACGACGCGATTGAGACCGTGCTGAGGCCCTGAGCGTCTTGGACGCGGGCCGCTGGACCGTGTTCACTGACGGCGCCTCGCGTGGCAACCCGGGGCCCGCTTCCATCGGAGCGGTTGTCTACGACCCGCAGCGGCGCGAGGTGCACACCGTATCGCGCCGCATCGGCCATGCGACGAACAACGAGGCGGAGTACCAGGCGGCCGTCGCCGGTCTGGAGGCTGCTCTCGCGCTAGGCGCCAAAGCGGTAGCGCTACGGATGGATTCGGAGCTTGTCGTGCGCCAGCTGCAGTTCCGCTACAAGGTGCGAAACCCCCGCCTTCAGCCGTACTTCGCCCGACTGCTCGAACTACGCAGGCAGTTTGCGGATTTCGATGTCGACTCGCTGCCGCGGGCGCAGAACAAGCGCGCTGACCAGCTGGCGAATCTGGCCCTTGACACGCTGCCCGAGTAGGCGCAGTGGCGGCACTGAAGCTGCTAAAATATAGGCAGGTCCAGCAGGCTGGGTGATCGCTCCCCGCTAAGGCGAGGAGAGGAAGGTCCGAGCTCCACCGGGCAGCGCGCTGGGTAACGCCCAGGCGGGGCAACCCGACGGAAAGTGGCACAGAAACATACCGTCCTTCCACGGAAGGACAAGGGTGAAATGGTGGGGTAAGAGCCCACCGGCTTCGGCGTGAGCCGGAGGCCGGCTAAACCCCGCGCGGAGCAAGGCCAAATAGGGGAGTGCTAAGGGCGCCCGGCCCAAACTCCCGGGTTGGCTGCTAGAGGCGGTGGGTAACCGCCGTCCCAGATTGATGATCGCCGTCCTTCTTCGGAAGGATACAGAACTCGGCCTACAGGCCTGCTGGGCCTGCCTCCCTTCTGGCAGGTTTGCAACCGCCTAGTCTGCAATATCGTTACTGCTTGTGTGATGCGATTGTCAGAACTGCTGCGGGAGCTTCCGGAGGCGACGGTCTGGGGTCACGGTGACGCCTCGTTCTCTTCGGTTGTCTACGATTCACGCAAAGCGGCGCCAGGCGCCATCTTCGTCGCGATACCCGGCTTGAAGGTGGATGGGCACGATTACCTCGAAGCGGCAACGAAGGCCCGGGTATCTGGCCTCGTCGTCCAGGCAGACAAGCGGGTAGGCTGGGAAGGGCTCGCAAGCGAGGCAGGCATCCCGGTCCTGGAAGTCCCAGACACCCGGCGTGCCCTTGCAACGATTGCGGCCGCGCTCAACGGGCACCCCGGGCGACGCCTCCGCGTCATCGGTGTAACAGGTACGGACGGCAAGACCAGCCTCTGCCACCTGCTGGACCACATTCTTACTTCAACCGGCGAGAAGTCGGGACTCGTGAGCACCGCTGAGTGCCGGATCGGGCCGCAACTTCTGGCCGATACGGGACGTTTCACGACTCCCGAGGCGCCGGAGCTGCAGGCCATACTCTCGCAGATCGCGAACGCCGGTTGCCGCTGGGCTGTCCTGGAGGCAACCTCCCACGGGCTCGCCCAGCACCGGCTTGACGGCTGCGAGTTCGATATCGCGGCGATGACAACGGTGGGCCGTGACCATCTCGATTTTCACGGCACGCCCCAAGCCTACCTCGCCGCCAAGGGCCGCTTGTTCGAGATGCTGGAGTCAGCCGCGCCTAAGGACATACAGAAGACAGGGGTGCTGAACCGCGACGATCAGTCCTACTCATATCTGGCGGGTGTAACCAGAGTCCGCCAGGTCACCTTTGGCCTAGAACAGGAGGCTGACTTGCGCGCGACCGCGCGCGAGGATGGCTGGGGCTGGCGCCTGGCTCTAACTACGCCGGCCGGCAACAAGCAGGTGCGCCTTCGGCAACCGGGCCTCTTTAACGTCTACAACGCGCTTGCTGCGACTGCCGTATGCGTCTCGGCCGGCCTCTCGCTATCTGAGGTCGCCGCCGCGATCGCATCCTGGCCGGGCGTGCCCGGGCGCATGCAGTTCATCGATGAGGGCCAGGGTTTCACGGTCCTCGTGGATTTTGCCCACGCGCCGGACTCTCTCCGCCGCGTCCTGGAGCTGCTGCGGGCGCGCTGCCGCGGCCGGATCATCGCCCTGTTCGGCTGCATCGGGGAGCGTGAGAAGGACCGTCGAGCGGCGATGGGCGGCGTGGCAGCGAAACATGCGGACTTCACGGTGGTGACCGATGACAATCCCTACACGGAGGACCGGCAAGCTATCCTCGACGATATTGCGGAAGGCCTCCGCGCGGCCGGCAAGAGGGAAGGTCACGATTTCGTCGTCATCCCGGACCGCAGGGAGGCCATAGCCCAGGCGATCGGCATGGCAGTCGATGAGGACGCCGTGCTGCTCGCCGGGAAAGGCCATGAGACCACCGTACAGCTTCCTCACGGCGTCTATGAGTGCGACGATCGCGTCGTCGCGGCGAACGTCTTGCAGCACTTGACCGGGAGCGGGAACGGTTAGCGGACATCCCGACACAACCACTTCCGGAAATCGACATAGTTCGGCGGCGCCCCTTGTGAGAGCCCGTCAGCCTCTGATAGTATGCGTGGCAGGAAAGGAGGTGATGTGAATGGATCATGATAGTAGCGACGGCCGTAGGCCTGTCCGTTCACACCCTCACCTCTCTGAGGTGCTGGTGCGATAGCGAAACTGGTGCGTAGGACAGGCCTACGTGCCGCGCACAAGAGGCCGGCCCCACGGGGCCGGCTTTTTGTTATCCTGAAACGGCTCATGTGGCTGGACTTGGAATCCCTCGAAAACCGTCTGCGGACGCAGATCATCGGCCGCCGTCTCGTCTACCTGACCAGCACCGGCTCCACCCAGGACATCGCCCGACGCGAGGCCGAGGATGGTTGCGCCGAGGGCACGATCGTCCTCGCCGAGGAGCAGACCGCCGGGAGGGGCCGCTTCGGCCGCGCCTGGGTCTCACCGCCCGGCAAGAACCTCTACTTCACGCTGGTGCTGCGCCCACCCGTGTCCCGGCTGCGGTCGCTCACGATGATCGCCCCACTGGCCGTCGCCCTGGCTGTCGAGGAAGTATGCGGCCTGCACGCTCAGATCAAGTGGCCGAACGATGTCATCCTGGAAGGCCGCAAGCTGGCCGGGGTGCTCATCGAGAACGAACTGGCGGGCGAGGAAGTGCGCTACTCCCTGGTCGGCACCGGCGTGAACGTCAACTTCGAGATTCCTCCCGACTCCGAAATCGCGGACATCGCCACCAGTCTGAAAGCGCACCTGGGCGAAGAGGTCTCCCGAGAGGCGGTCGTGGCATCCTTCCTCAACCACACTGAGGAACTCTGCCGGGTCGCCATCCCTACCGTCGTGAACTCTTGGAAATCGCGGCTGCAGACGCTGGGCCAGGCTGTGCGCGTGACCTTCGGCAACCAGGTGCATGAAGGCGTGGCTGACGACGCGGACGGCGAGGGGAACCTGCTGCTCCGGCGCGACGACGGATCAGTTGTCACGCTGGAGGCCGGCGAGGTTTCGCTCCGCGAGTCCCGCTAGCTGCCTTCGGCCGGTGCCGGCGCTTCAGCGGTGCGCCGCGGTATCGGCCGGGGAGCGGTCGGCTGCCCACCGCCGCCGTCTGCGCCGCCAATGCGGCCGCTCAAGAACATATTGATCAGGTCAATCGGAATCGGGAAGACCACCGTGCTGTTTCGCTCGGAGGCGATCTCCGTCAGCGTCTGCAGGTAACGCAACTGTAGCGTCGCAGGCTCCGCGGCCATGACCGCACCCGCCTCTGCCAAACGCGCCGCCGCCTCGAACTCTCCCTCGGCGTGGATCACCTTCGCGCGCCGCTCGCGCTCTGCCTGCGCCTGCCTGCTCATGGCGTTGATCATATCGGCAGGCAGGCTCACGTCCCGCACCTCCACGATCGTCACCTTGATACCCCAGGGCTCGGTCGATTCGTCGATGATGTGCTGAAGGCGCTGATTGACCTCGTCTCGCTTGCTGAGGAGTTCATCGAGATCGGACTGGCCGAGCACGGACCGCAGCGTGGTCTGGGCAACGAGCGAGGTGGCGCGGAAGTAGTCCATCACTTTCGTCACCGCGTCCTCCGGGTTCACCACCCGGAAGTAGACAACAGCGTCCACCTTAACCGTGACGTTGTCCCGCGTGATCACGTCCTGGCGCGGTACATCCATGGTCACGATGCGCAGGTCCACCTTCACCATCCGCTCCACGAACGGCAGCATGAAGAACAGCCCCGGCCCTCGCGCGCCCACCAGCCTGCCCAGGCGGAATATGACGCCGCGCTCGTACTCCTGCACGATCCGGATGGCGAGGAAGAACAGCGGCACCGCCATGATGTACCCGAAGGCCGTCAGCAGCCGCGACAACAGGTTCGGCTCGCTAGGTGCGCGTGGGGCTTCGTTCATGCTTTAGCTCCTTCTGGTTCTGTGCGTTTGACCTTCAGCTTTAGGCCCTGGATGGCTGTTATGATAACCGCAGATCCCGCCGGTATCTCGCCTGTCTCAGACTCGGCGGACCAGTATTCGCCGTTGACGAAAACGAACCCCGTAGGATTCAGTGGCGAACGGGCCACCGCGCGCCTGCCCACCATTGTCTCCACCCCCACCTTTGCCGGCATCCGCCTGATGCGGAGCACATTCGTCAGAATCACCGCCACGCCGAGAGCGAGGAAGGCGGCGAGGCCGAAGACAAGCAGCTTCGATACCTGGAATCCGGGCGGGTTGTCGCTCGTGAGCAGCAGCCCGCCGAGGACGAGCGAAATCGCCCCGCCCACACCTAATATGCCGTGACTGACAATGAAGACCTCCAGTCCGAACAAGATGAACGCGAAGAGGATCAGCGCCACACCCGCCCAGTTGAACGGGATGACGCTGAGCGCGAAGAACCCGAGCAGCAGCGAGATGACACCGAAGACACCGGGGAATATGGCCCCTGGGTGCACGAACTCAATGAAGATCGCCAACGAACCGAGCGAGAGCATCAGAAAGGCGATGTTTGGGTCGGCGATGAGGTTGAGGAAGTCCTCGATGAAGTTCTGGTCGTTGTAAACGACAGGCGCGTTCGCCGTCTGCAGCTTGATCTCTGCCTGCGAGCCGAGCTTGACCTGCCGTCCGTCCGTTTGCTTAAGCAGGTCGTCGAGGTCGTTAGCGACAAGGTCGACGACATGCAGCCTCAGCGCCTCGCTGTTCTGGACCGATGTACCCTTGCGGACCGCGTCCTCCGCCCAGTCGGCGTTGCGGCCTCGCAGTTCGGCCAGCGCTCGGATCTTGGCGACGGCGTCGTTCTTAACCTTGTTCCCCAAGTCGCCGCCGATATCGCTACCACTGGCGTCGATGGGCGTTGCTGCGCCGATGTTCGTGCCCGGCGCCATGGCGGCCACGTGGGCGGCATAAGTGATGAATGTTCCCGCCGACGCTGCCCTCCCGCTCGACGGCCAGACGTAGACGATCACCGGCACCTTTGAGTTGACGATGCGCTCGACGATGCTGTCCATCGAGGTCGAAAGCCCACCCGGCGTCTTCAGCCGGATCACGACGGCCGCAGCGTTTTCGTCTTCCGCCGCGCCGATACCGCGGCTGATGTAGCGGTCCATCACGGGGTTGACATCGCCGTCTGCAGTAAGCACATGGACGGCACCGGGACCTGCGTTGGGGCTCGCGGCGCAGGCGAACGTGGCCAGCCCGAGGACGAGGGCGAGAAACGCCAGGCTTAAGCGCAGCGCCCGAAAAAGGCCGCCGCCGAAGATGATGTTCATCGTGTGGCCACCGGAGAAGGTTGCAACATGATTATATAGCGAAATTGGCTCGCCGCACGTTTGAGCCCCGTTTATGGCGGTGCTAGAATGGCCCCATTCCCCGCTGGAGAGATGACCCAAATGCAAGAATCAATGCGCTGCCGGGGCATGCGCGATACGCTGCCGGAGGATATGGCGCGCTTTCGAGAGATAGAGCAGGCCTTCCGCGCCGTCTGCCTGGGTTGGGGCTACGAAGAGGTGCGCACGCCCACGCTGGAGCACCTGCACCTCTTCACGTCCGCCGGCACGCTCTCGCCGCAGATGCTGGGGCGCGTTTACTCCTTCCTCGACTGGGACGGCTGGAGCGGCGAACGCGTGGTGCTGCGACCGGACTCGACGATCCCGGTGGCCCGCCTGTACGTGGAGAATTTGAGCAGCGCCGCTATTCAGAGGCTGTTTTACGTGCAAAACGTCCTCCGCTTCGCAGAAGGCGACGCTTCCCGCGAGGACTGGCAGTGTGGAGTGGAGCTCATCGGTGACGCGCAACCCCTGGGCGATGTTGAGCTTATCCAGATAGCAGGTGAGGTTCTGGCGGCGCTGGGCGTGGAGGCCTCCCTCAAGCTCTCCGATCCCGGCATTTTGCGCGCGATCCTCGATGGCGCCGGCTTCACGCATGCTGAGCAGCTTACGTTGTACGACCGGGTCCTGGATGGCGAACCCTCCGTGCTGGAAGCGGCCGCCGGGCGGCTTCCAGCGGCCGGCGCTTCTCTGCAGTCCCTGCTGATGCTTGAAGGGGATGGCCCCGCTTTTCTGCGTAACCTCCAGAGCTCTATTCTCCCGGCGGTACCCGCACTGGAGCGCCCTCTTTCGGAGCTGCTGGCCGTCTCACAAACGCTCGCGGACATCGGCAGGGAACACTCAGTGGCCCCTCTTCTCGTGCGAAACTTCGAGTACTACACGGGGCCGGTCTTTCACTTTTATTCCGGCAACAAGAAGGTGGGCGGCGGCGGCCGCTACGACTCGCTGATTGGTCTCGTGGGTGGCCACGACACGCCTGCATCCGGTTTCGCCCTGGACATGGAGGTGCTCGCCACTCTAACGCATGAACCTCCGATATCTGCCGCACGGCGTTTAGTGGTACGGCCCGCGGGTCACTCGCGCGCCGAGGTGGCTGCCGCCTTTCAGCTGGCCGGTGCGCTCAGGCAGGCCGGCCGCAGATTTCGACTGGCGCTCTCCTCGGATGCGGGTGCGGAGCGCCAGGTTATCGCTGGTCGCGACGGCTACACGCTCGCCCTCAACGGCGCCGGGCCCCGGCAGTTCCGCACGGCGGACGAGGTGCTGCAAGCGCTCGCAGAATCACCTCAGTGATTAAGATCGCTCTGCCCGCCGGCGATATCCGGTCCGCCGTCGCTGACTTCCTGGATTCGCGCGGCCTGCCCGTCGAGGGTTACGGTCAGGGTTCGCGGTCGTACCGGCTGGCCGCCCAAGACGCAAGTACAACAGTTCGAGTTTTCCGCGAAAAGGACATCCCTATCCAGGTGGCCCTGGGCAATTACGATCTGGGCATCTGCGATATCGCCTGGGTGAAGGAAATGCAGGTGCGCTTTCCGTCGCAGCCCGTGATCCCGCTATCAGATCTCGGTTTCGGCGGCGGGATGCTACTGGCCGCAGCAGCCGCCTTTTGCGGCGGTCTGCCAATGATAGCCTCCTTGCCGGTTGTCCGTATCGCGTCCGAATTCCCCAACATCGCCGAAGCCTTCGTGATGGCAACGCGCTTCACCGCCTATCGGGTGCAGTCCGTGTGGGGATCTGCCGAGGTCTACCCGCCGGAAGACGCAGACCTGGTGGTCCTGCTCGCCGGGAGCGAGGAGGCGGTCTCTGAATCCGGTCTCGCCCCGCTGACTCCGCTGCTCGCGACCTCCGCCTGGCTAATCGGCAACGAGGAGAGCCTCAGGAAGAAAGAACTGGCGCCGGTCCTGGGCCTGCTCGGCTCAGGCGGTGCGTCCATCGCCGCAAACGGCCTCCACTTTCCGCCGCCCGTTGTCGCAGCCGAAAAGCCCCTGGTCAAGCGCCGAGACGAACGCAAAATGATTCGCCTTGCCGTTCCCGACGGCCACCAGCAGCAGCACGTAGTGGAGGCGCTCGACGCAGCGGGCCTCAAGCTGGACGGATACGACAAAGCGAATTGCGTGCGACGCCCTGTGAGCCCCTTACCCCGCCTCGAAGTAAAAGTGGTGCGGCCGCATGACATGCCGCAGTTGGTGGCGCTAGGTCAGTTCGACCTGGGGGTCACGGGACGGGACTGTCTGCTGGAGCACCTGCACCGCTTTCCTTCTAGCCCCGTGCAGGAGCTGTGCGATCTCGGGCGCGGCGCTTACAACCTGAGCGCCGTCGTCTCTGAGGACCTGCCGGCTGACGACATCGAGACTGCCCTCGAACACTGGCGGGCGGAGGGGAAGAGGGCGATCCGGATCGCCTCCGAGTTTATGGGCACAGCCGACTATTACGCGCGCAGCCGCCACTTCTGGCGCTACCAGGTAATCCCTATCGCGGGCGCGTCCGAGGGGTTCGTCCCGGAAGACGCCGAGCTGCTGATCGAGGGCACGGAGACGGGAAAGACACTGCGAGAGAACCGCCTTAAGCCCATCGACCTCCTCTATCGCTCTACCACCTGCGTCATCGGCCACCGTCAGCCGGCTCTTGAAGGCGCGCGCCGTCACGTCTTCGACGACGTGCTCGGCCGCCTGCGGACTGGCGCGGCCGGCTGATAGCCGTCTGGTAGAATTTAGGGCGAGGCAGAACCGCAGATATGCCGCCGCTTGTCCTTCACACGGCGATCGCGCGCAGCGTCGCTGACCGCATGGCGTCCACCCTTCTCGACGATGAGCGGGGTAGTCTCTACCTGGGCGCCACCGCCCCGGACATTCGGGTTATCACCCGCTGGGAGCGGGAGCGCACTCACTTCTTCGACCTGTCGAACTTCGACGAGCAGAGCGGCATTGCCGGCTTCTTCGAAGCTTACCCGTCACTCGTGTCTCCGGAAGAGTTGGCGCCGCCGGCCACCGCTTTTATCGCCGGCTACCTCACGCACCTGCAAATGGACGAGCTATGGATTAGCACCGTGTACCGGCCATACTTCGGCGAGCGTTCTGGGCTTGGCGGCGGCGTCCGGGCCAATATTCTTGACCGAGCACTTCAGTTCTCGCTCGACTGCGACCGCCGTCGCGACGCGCAATTTATGTCGGAGGTGACCGGCGCGATTGCCCGCTCGGAGCTTGATATCCATGTAGGACTCCTGGACCCGCCCACGCTTCGCCAATGGCACGAAGTGGTGCTTGAAATCATGGGCCGTCCGCCGGAGTGGGAACGTTTCCGGCGCGCTGCGCGGCGTCACTTAGCGAACGGAGACGACGAGGACTCGGAGGAGCTGCTTCTGTCGCTTCCGGAGCTGGTGGACGAGGCACTTCGTCACCTGAGCCCAACCCGAGTCGACGAATTCTTGGAACGGGCGGCGCAGAGCAGCCTGGTTGCCGTGAAAGAATACCTCGCGTGAGGATCGCGAAAGGCGCCGTCGAAGCCCGTGCGCTAATCCGTCGAGCGCCGCTGGAAGCGCCCCAGCTGCCGCCCGCGATGCGCGAGGCCATCCGTCGCGTCTTCGGCGCGGAGTTGGACGCGGCCGGTGTTGTGCAACGGGTGCTTCGCGATGTCCGGGAAGAAGGCGACACGGCGCTCCGCCGTTACAACGAGGCACTGGACGGGGTACCGAGTTCGGTGCCCCTCCAAGTATCCAAGGACGAGATTCAGCGGGCCTACTCGCGAGTGCACAAGGATGTTGTGAGCGCCCTGCAGCGGGCTGCTGAGCGCATCACTGCCTACCACAAGGTTCAGCTCGAGTACTCGCTGCGCTCGTTTGACTGCGAGGGCATCGGCCAAGTAGTGCGGCCCATCGAACGGGTGGGCATTTATGTACCCGGGACAAGCGTGGTATATCCATCAACCGTGCTGATGACCGCAATTCCCGCGCGCGTGGCCGGCGTCGGGGAGCTAATCATGACGACGCCCGCGGCCGAGGACGGAAGGGTCTCGCCACTCAAGCTCGTGGCTGCGGACATCGCCAACGTCACCGCCGTCTACCGAGGCGGGGGCGCCCAGGCGATCGCCGCCATGGCGTACGGTACGGAGACCGTACCGCGCGTGCACAAGATCTGCGGGCCCGGAGGCATCTTCCCGACGCTCGCGAAGAAGTCCGTCTACGGAGAGGTGGGAATAGACGGCGTATTCGGCCCATCAGAGACCGTTGTTATCGCGGACGAACAGGCGCGTCCGGAGCTTGTGGCGGCGGACCTCATCGCGGGGGCAGAGCATGATCAGCTCGCGACCGCGCTCCTCCTTACGCCTTCCGAGGACCTCGCGAAAGCTGTCGATAGGGAGGTGGCTGGCCGGTTGGCTTCGCTGGAGCGGCGAGATGTGACCGCCGCCAGCCTGGAGGCGCGGGGCGGCATCGCGCTGGTCGAGTCGGTTGAAGAAGCCTTCGCGCTCGCCAATGAGTTCGCGCCGGAGCACCTGTGCCTGCACCTGCGCGATGCAGAATCCCACCTCTCGTCCGTGCGTAACGCCGGATGCGTGTTCGTGGGGGAGACGGCCGTAGAGTCGATAGGCGACTACACGGCCGGCCCGAGTCACGTCATGCCGACGGCAGGGAGCGCCGTCTTCGCCTCACCGCTAGGTGTGCACGATTTCCTGAAGGTAACCAGCGTCGTCCGCCTGCGTCAGGAAGATATGGATGAAGTCGCGCCTCCCGCCGCGGCCATAGCGCGAGCGGAGGGCCTGGCGGGCCACGCTCAGGCAATCGACGCCAGGATGAAGACCGGACGATGAACGACGGACAGCGCGCAAACCGGAAGAACATCACGGAACTGGTCCAGCCGCATCTGCTGGATCTGCCCGGCTACACACCCGTGGAGCCGGTTGACGTGATGGCGAGACGGCTGGGCGTGCCGGAAGACCGCATCGCGAAACTGGACGGCAACGAGAACCCGTACGGGCCCTCGCCGAAGGTCGCCGAGGCGCTATCTCGCTATCGCTACTATCACATCTACCCCGATCCCGCCCAGCGCAATGTCCGCGAGGCGATCGGCCGGTACCTGGACGTCGACTCAGAGCAGGTAGTGCTCGGGTCCGGGTCCGATGAGTTGCTGGCGCTGGCGGCGCAACTCTTTCTTGCCCCCGGCGATACGCTCCTCGATGCGCCGCCCACGTTCGGGATGTACGAGTTCCTCGGCCGTCTGCACAACGCCCGTATCGTCGAGGTGCCCCGGCGGGAAGACTTCGAGATCGACATGCCGGCACTGGAATCGGCGCTGGCCCGAGGGGCCAAACTCTTGTACCTTGCCTCGCCGAATAATCCGACGGGAAACACTCTTTCCCCGCAGGATCTGGATCGGCTGCTGAGCTTCAACACCGTGGTCGTCATCGACGAGGCCTACGCTGAGTTCGCGGGTCAGACGTTCGTGGAGCTGACGACCCACTACGACAACCTGATCGTCGTGCGCACATTCAGCAAGTGGGCGGGACTGGCCGGGCTGCGGGCAGGCTACGCGGTGTTCCCCAAACCGTTGGTGCCCATCCTCTGGAGCATGAAGGTGCCGTACAACCTCGGCGTGGCCGCCGAGCAGGCGGTCCTCGCGTCCCTGGAGGACGCGGACTACCTGCGCGACAACGTCCGCCGTATCGTCGAGGAGCGCGAACGGATGGCGGCGCGCCTCAACGACCTCGGTTGGGTACGTCCGTATCCCTCGCGCGCCAACTTCATCCTCTGCGAGATCCAGCGCTTGCCTGCCCGCAACGTGCGGGACGAGCTGCGCAAGCGGGGCATCCTTACGCGTTACTTCGACTCGGCCGGGTTGCACAACTGCCTGCGTATCAGCGTCGGACGGCCGCGGGACACCGACCGCGTGATCGAGGCGCTCACGGAGATCGGCGAGGGCGTCCGTGCCTGAACGCCGCGCAACAGTCGCCCGCGAGACGCGCGAGACCAAGATCAGCCTGGAGCTTGCGCTCGATGGCAGTGGGCGCTACCAGGTGCGAACCGGGATCGGCATGCTGGACCACCTGCTGGAGCAACTGGCGAAGCACGCATTGTTCGACATAACCATCGAGGCGAGCGGCGACATCGAGCGTGACCCGCATCACCTGATCGAGGACCTGGGGTTGACGCTCGGACGCGCGCTCGACCAGGCGCTCGGGGAGCGGCGCGGCATCATCCGCTTCGGCCACGCCGTCGTCCCAATGGACGAGGCGCTGGTGCTTGTTGCGCTGGACCTGGGCGGCCGGCCTTACGCGGCGGTCGACCTGAAGTTCGAGCGCGAGAGCATCGGCGAGTTGCCGACGGAGAACATCGCGCACTTCCTGGAGGGGCTGGCACAGGAAGGCCGCCTGAACCTCCACGTCCGTGAGCTGGCCGGCGGCAACGACCATCACCGCGCGGAATCCGCGTTCAAGGCCCTCGCCCGTGCGCTATCGGCCGCCGTCCGCGTCGATGAGCGGCTCGCGGGGCAGGTGCCGAGCACGAAGGACGTACTTTAGGGGTGGCTGATCTGGAAGCCGCGATGCTGGCGCGGCACCCGAGCGTGCTCCCGAAGCACCTGATAATGCTCGCCGCCTCCGGCATCGCTTATGAAAACGGCAAGATACTAATGGTCCGCGATCTCCAGGGCTTCTGGGCGGGCGTCGGCGGCTGGGTGGATCCGGGCGAAACGCCCGAGCAGGCGATCGTCCGCGAGGTACGCGAGGAGCTGGGTGTGGATGCCGCGGTTGTCAAACATTTCCGCCCGTTCATTGCGTGGAACGTCCGCCAGCAGGAGCCACCGGTAAGCTTCCTGCTATTCCCGCACCGCATCAAGCTCAGCTCGTTCGACGTGGCGCTCGATCCGGCGGAACTGTCAGACGTAGCGTGGGTGCCGCCCGAGGAGTTGGACGGGTACGAAATGCTACCGCCGATCAGGGCGATTTACCGCGACCGGCTGAGCGAATGGCTGGCGTGAATCCCCACGCGGGGTCAGGTTTCAACCTGACACGGGGGACGGGTTGAGAGCTGATGACTGTTAGCCGACCGCTGACCGCTAAACGGCTAGCCCTTCACCTGCTCGACCGCCAAGCGGAAACCCTCGATCACCGGGTTCGCCAGCAACTTGCGGCACATCTCCGTCACCTGGGCTTCCGCCTTCTTCTTGCTCGCGGCATCGAGGCGGATCTCCATGTACTTGCCGGCGCGCACGGAGCCCACCTCAGTGAAGCCGAGCGAGTGGAGCGCGCCCTGGATGGTGAGTCCCTCAGGGTCGTTGACGGTCGGCTTCAGGCTCACCTCCACGCGCGCCAGGAACTGCATCACGCCGCCGGGTAGGCCGGGTCGGATTTGATGCGCTCGATCTGCTGGATGTGGTCCATGCCGTGCAGGCGGTGGAACACCATCCACTCCTTCGCGGTAAGCTGGCCGAAGAGCGGGTGCGGGAAGGTCCTATCGAGGTGCGGCGCGCCGTCGAGAGAGTCGAGCAGCGTCCGGGTCTCGGCGAAGAAGCTCGCCAGCTGCCCGCGGAGGTCCTCCAACGGGAAGGATTCGCACTCCGGCAACTCCACGCCCATCTTGCGTACCGGCTCGGCCTCCGACGGCGGTGGGACGCCGGCCATCTCGGCGGCCTGCCGGTTGAGGCCGCGCTCGCTCACGAGGTAGTGGCCGATCACCTCTTTCGGGCACCACTTCGGCCCTTCGCCGGCGGCCGGCGACTCGGGTCCGCCCTCCAGTACGGTGGGGTGCGTCAGCGCCTGCGCCGCCGTCATCGCGGACAGGCAGCGCTCCCAGTCCTCGGCTGTGCGCTCCATGAGCGCCGCGAGCGCGTCCGCGGGCTTGGCAGCCTGGCTTCGCATGTAGTCTCGCCCGGCCTTCATTAGGTCGCTTCCTTGCTGGGTCATCGCTTTGCTCCTAACTTGTCTCGAACCCTTCCGTCCGCCACTTTAGCGGCCGCACGTGGATCGCCACCGAGTCCCAGTCGGCCGTGTCGCGGGCGTAAGCGCGGCCTGCCGCCTCGCCAAGATAGCGCATGGCCACCCGTTCCCGCCAGACGTTGTCGAGCGGGCTGCCGACGCGCGCGGTGCCCTGGACGTAGACAGCCTGGTAGGGAAGCGCCTGCGTGAAGATGCAGAGGGCGGCGTATCCCTTGTGGGCGATGTTGTCCAGCTTTTGCGCGCCCCGGAAGCTGCCGACGATGAACTCGCGCCCGTCGTATTCGTACCAGACGGGCGTTACGTGCGGCTGGCCGTCCGGCCGGACGCTGGCGAAGGCGGCGACGTTCGGGGCGCGGAGGAACTCCTGCACGTCCGGCGCGAGGGCGGTCATCGCCGGCTCACGGCGTTATCAGGTCGCGGCCGGTTAGGCGGGTGAACGCCTCGCGGTACTTCTCAGCAGTCTTCTCGATGACGCCAGGCGGCAGCTCGGGCCCCGGAGGCTCGCGGTCCCAGCCGATCTCTGTGAGGTAATCGCGGACGTACTGCTTATCGAAGCTCGGTTGAGGGCCGCCGCGCTTGTACTGGTCGGCCGGCCAGAAGCGGCTGGAGTCCGGCGTCAGGCACTCGTCGATCAGGATAACCTCGTCGTCCAGCCAGCCGAACTCGAACTTGGTGTCGGCGATGATGATCCCCCGCTCACGAGCATAGTCGCGGCCGTATCGGTAGACCGCCAGGCTGCGCAGCGCGACGGCGTTCGCCGCCTGCTCCCCGGCCAGCTCGACAACCTGGTCGTAGGTGATCGGCAGGTCGTGGCCCTCGGACTCTTTCGTCGTGGGCGTGAAGAGCGGCTCGAAAAGCTCCTGGCTCTCTTTCAGACCCGGGGTTAGCTTTATCCCGGAGATCGAGCGGTCGCGCTGATAGTCCAGCCAGGCGGAACCCGAGAGGTAGCCGCGCACCACGCACTCCACGTCGATTCGCTGCGCCTTGTGCACGACCATCGCCCGCCCGACCATCTCGCGCGGCAGTTCCACCGATACGCCGTCCACGCGGGTTGAGTCGACGACGTTGAGGAAGTGGTTCGGGACGATGTCGCCGGTGCGCTCGAACCAGAAGGCGGAAAGCTGGGTGAGGACAGCGCCCTTGTCGGGGATGCCGGTCGGCAGGACGACGTCGAACGCAGAGATGCGGTCTGTAGCAACGATCAGGAGCTTGTCGTCCAGGTCATAGATATCGCGCACCTTGCCGCGAGCGAGGAGCGGCAGGTCGAGTTCGGACTGCGTGAGTGTTGCGGTCACAGGCCTAACCTCCGAAAGCTGTCGTCCACGTGCTTGATGTACTGGCGGTAGTCGAAGATCGAGGCTAGTTCATCGCGCGAAAGACGCTTGTTCACGTCGGAGTCATCGAGCAGGAAGTCGAGGAATGGCTTTCGTTCTTCCCAGGCTAGCATCGCGTTACGTTGGACGACCTTGTAAGCCTGCTGGCGGTTCATTCCCTTCTCGACGAGGGCCAGCATTACGCGCTGGGAAAACGGCAGCCCGTAACTCATCTCGATGTTCTCTCGCATACGCTCCGGGTAGACCCGCATGCCGCTCACGATCTCCGTGAAAAGATCCAGCATGTAATCCAGCAGGATGCAGGCGTCCGGCAGCACTACACGTTCAACCGACGAGTGCGAGATGTCTCTCTCGTGCCAGAGAGCGACGTCCTCCATCGCGGCCACGGCGTAGCCGCGAAAGAGGCGCGCCAGGCCGCAGATGCGCTCGCACTTCTCGGGGTTGCGCTTGTGGGGCATCGAGGAGGACCCGGTCTGGCCTTCGGAGAACGGCTCCTCGACCTCCAGGACTTCGGTGCGCTGCAGGTGGCGGATCTCCGTCGCGAACTTCTCGAGGCTCGCCGCGATGACGGCGAGAGTCGAGACGTACATGGCGTGGCGGTCTCGGGCGACCACCTGCGTGGAGACGGGCTCGACGAGCAGGCCGAGTTCGCCGCAGACCTCGTCCTCGAGGTCGGGCGGGACGGTGGCGTGCGAGCCGACGGGCCCCGATATCTTGCCGACGGCAACCTGCTCCTTGGCGTGCGTCAGCCGGTGAGATGCGCGGCGCACCTCGTCCCACCAGCCGGCAAGCTTAAGGCCGAACGAGGTGGGCTCAGCGTGGACTCCGTGGCTGCGGCCCATCGTCAGTGTGTCCTTGTGCTCGCGTGCACGGTCGCCGATCGGCTCCATGAGCGCGTGCACGTCCTCCTCGAGGATCTCGGTCGCTTCGATGAGGCGAAGCGCGAGGGCGGTGTCTTCGACATCGTAGGAGGTGAGTCCTAGGTGGACGAAGCGCGACTCGTCGCCGAGGCTGTCGGCCAACGAGCGGATGAATGCGTTGAAGTCGTGGTGCATCTCGCGCTCATAATCCGCCCAGCGCTTCGCGTCATAGCTCGCCTTGCGGATCCGTTCGATTGCATCACGCGGGATAACGCCCCGCCGCGCCCAGGCCTCGCAGACGGCGATCTCGACGCGCAGCCACTTCTGGAGCTTGTTCTCCTCTGACCAGACGGCGGCCATGCGCGGCCGCGAATAGCGCTCGATCACGGCTGTAGCCGGGGGAAGCTGGCTGCGGGCACGAGGCCATGTTATGGCATGCGGAAGGGAGCGGGGAAGAGGCTCGGGGTACATCACTGACAGAAGACAGAGGATTGATCGAGGGCTAAATCCGGCCCGACACGTTCGAGCTAGCGTGATTTTCGGAGGTCAGGTTGGCTCTGGCGCTCTCAACGGACGCGGTGCGCCGCGCACCCCGTCAGATCCTTCCTTGGTCAGGACGACACGGCCAACAGGTAGCGAGACGGCGGACTGCATCGGCAAGCCCAAGCGGCAGCGGGCGGCGCCGTAGCCCGGGTGGCTTTCAGCCGTTCGCCCCGCCCTCTGGCTAGGCCTTGAGCCATCAGGCAGAGCCGGAGTCTCGAACGCCAAGTTGCCTCTGCTGTCCCGAACGGCGCGTGATGTCCGGAGTGACGCTGGGACAGATCCCTCCACTTCGTCCTTCCGGGGAAGACTTCGGTCGGGATGACAGGACTGTCATAGGCGCTGCTCCGCTCATCCTGAGGCATTCGTAGGATGAGCGGAGCAGCCGCCTAGCGGAAGTCTTCGCGTGGCGGTGAGAAGCATTCGATGAGCAGGCACTCCTCTAGCGCCGTCACCTCGTGGGCTGATCCGCCGGGGATCATCCACGAATCTCCGGCTGACAGGTCGCGGACCTCGTCGCCAATCTGGAAGCGCAGGCGGCCGGACATCATGTAGCCCGTCTGCTCGTGCGGGTGGGTATGGCTCGGCACAACAGCGCCTTTCTCGAGGCGAATTTCACAGAGCATCATCCGTTCGCCGTCCGTCATGATGCGGCGGAAGACGCCCGGCATCATCTCTACGGGCGCGACCTGGTTGTGCTCGATCATCGGCATGGGGCTCAGTCCAGCTTGAGGTCGAGAAACGCCACGTTGCGCGGCACCGCATCGTGGTTGTGCGGCGCGACGAGGACGCCGTGCGCCTGCTCTTCCTGCTTGAGCACCGGCTCCAGCTGGTAGAGCTGTTCGACGACTGATGGGTCAATCGCCTCGTAAATGGTGACGAGCAGGCCGCCCCCATCCGATGTCGTCTCCGGCGTTGTGAAGGAGGTGATACGCGTGAACCCCATCGCCTTCAAGCCCTCGCGTCCCGCCTCGAAGGATTGCTTTATCTGGCGGCTAAACTCGTCTCGCTTTCCGGTCAAGATCTTCGCTACATGTACGCAGGCGACCATTTCTCCTCCTCGTTGTTGGCAAATGGTGTTGGGGGTCAGTTTCAATTTAATGCCGCGCGGTGGGGGCGGTGTCCCGTGCGATGCCAAGTTGACGCGTGAACGTCAGCGCATCGTAATATGCCGTCTCCTGCTGGATGCGTCCTTCGTCGTCGAACTGGAAGTGCGCGATGACGCGCAGCTCCAGTTGCCGCCCGCTCGCGGGGACTCCCCGGTTCATACCCACGTGCTTGCCGGAGAGTGTTAACTCGATCACCACGGAATCATCCCCGAACGTCCAGCGGGTTATTTCTCGTTTCAACGCCGGGAAACCGTCCCAGAGGTGGCGGTAGTTGTTGACGATCTCGTCGCCCCCGGTATAGCGCGCGCCGCTCGGCACGTCATCGAAGACGGGAGAATGGCGGCTGTAGGTGGCCAGGACGCGCTCACGCGCGTTGTCATTCTCCGCCTGGACGTGCTCCAGGATGACCCGGTGCATGGCCTCTTTGCTGATCATATTGCCGACTGTTCTGCCCGGAACCGCTCCAGCGCCTCTCGGACGTCATCGTATTTGAGGGCCAGGATAGCGGCCGCGTAAAGGGCCGCATTTCGGGAGCCGTTCAACGCCATGCAGGCGACGGGCACGCCGGGGGGCATCTGCGCAATCGAGAGCAACGAGTCGAGGCCTGATACCGCTGTTGTACCCGGCTGGGCGATCGGTACGCCGATGACGGGCAACCGCGTCCAGGCCGCGACGACGCCGGGCAAATGCGCCGCCATTCCTGCCGCTGCAATGATTACTTCGTATCCCTGTTCAGCTGCCTGCGCGGCGAATTGCTGTACGCGCGCCGGCGAGCGGTGCGCGGACATCACCTGCAGGTCGTGTGCGATACCGAGCTGGTCCAGTGTCTGGGTGCAAGCCTCCAGGGACGGAACGTCGGACTTGGAGCCGGTCAGGACGGCAACGCGGGGCGGCATGACGGCATTGTCGCCAGCCGCCCCTCACGGGTCAAGCAGTCGCGGAACAGCCGCCCGTACATCGGGCGGCTGTTCCGGACGTCTTGTGGTCGGCTCGTACTAACGGTCGGTCCGTCCGCGTTCGTCCATCGCCTCGCGGCTGCCTTCGTTGCCGTAGCCGCTGTCCGGCGGCGTCTGAAATCGGCTTTCGCCTCGGCCGCCTTCCCGCTCGTACCCGCGTTGGGAGGCGCTACCGTAGCGGCCTTCATCTTGCTCACCGCGCGATGAGTAACCGGCGGTCTCGGACCCGAAACGCTCTCGCTGGGCCGAGCTACCGGCGAACGCGGGCTCTCGCATCCCGTCGCGCTCCGAGCGTCCGGGCGAACCGGCGCTGCTGCGCTCCCAGTAAGGCGTGCACTGGAAGAAGGCGTGGACGCTGGCGCCCCAGCGCTTGTCCGCCATGTTCGGCCAGTTGTTCTTGTCGAACGCCGAAGCGTTCTCGATCATGGATTTATTCGCGTCCAAGAGAAGAGTGCGGTCGTCCTTCGCGAGCTCAAGCGTCTGCCACGGCACCGCGAAGTACTTGTCGCCCTTCATGAAGCCTTTGTGGAAGCTGATCACTCCGTATGCCAACTGGCCGCGCTCGGCGTCGGCCACCACTTCTTCAAGCTTACCGAGATCCTCACCCGACGGGCTCTTGACCTCGCAGTTGAGGAACCGCCGTACGTAAATCACTCCATTGGTCTGCATATCAACCTCCTCCGCAGCTCTTGCTGCGAACTCTACAAACCAAAGCTACGACCGCTACGCTTGCATAGGGATAAGGCCGCCCGGTATTCGCCTTGCATCGGCGTAACGTTGGTCGCAACTCAACTGCAAGCTGCAAGAGCACAGGTTTATGCGGGCGTCGCCCGCGGGCGTTGATACTGGCTGAGGCGAAGGAGGCGATAAACGATGCAGCAGACATTCCGCTGCCCCGCGTGCGGGGCGCAGTTCCCAACCCAACTGGCGCTAGAAGAGCATGTGAGCCGCGAACACCAGGGTACACAGCTCCCGCCCAGCCAGGCCAAGGACCCTGCTTCCAGCAGGGAGTTCCCCAGCGACGAGAGCATCGAAGAGAGCCGCGAGAGGGAGGGGCAGAAGGCCGGCTGAACTGCTTCAGTCGGTGCGGGCGTTTTCTGAGGGCGCGGCGATATCCCTGCGATAGAACGCCCGCGTGAAATGCAACCGCTGGACGTTTCGATAGACGGCGGCGCGCGCCTCGCTCAGCGAGGGCGCTTTCGCGACGACAGTCAGAACACGCCCTCCGGCGGTCAGCACCTCACCGTCTTGCCGAGTAGTGCCGGCGTGGAAGACCAGCACGTCCGGGTCAACCGACTTCAATCCTGCAATGGCGTATCCCGTCTCGTATTCCTCGGGGTAGCCTCCGGACGCCAGGACGACGGCGACGCAGGCGTCCGTGGACCAGCTGATCTCGGCCTCCGCGAGCCGATCGTTCGCGGTCGCCCAGCAAATCTCAAGCAGGTCGGAGTTAAGGCGCGGCAATAGTACTTGGGCCTCCGGGTCTCCAAAGCGGCAGTTGAACTCCAGTACTTTTGGCCCTTCGGCGGTGATCATCAGGCCGGGATAGAGAACTCCCTTGTACGGCGCCCCCCCTGCCACCAGGGCGCTGATGGCGGCCTCGGTGATATTCTGATGGATGCTACCCTCCATCGCCTCGTCCAGCCATAGAGCCGGGCTGTAGGCGCCCATGCCGCCTGTGTTCGGCCCTTCATCCCCGTCCCGAGCGCGTTTGTAGTCGCACGCGAACGGCATCGGGCTCACTCTCCGGCCGTCCGTGAAGGCATGCGCGGAGACCTCGCGGCCGGAGAGTCGCTCCTCGATGAGGATCGTCCCGCCGGCCTTCCCCAGCGGTGAATCGGAAGCCGTCAGTATATCGACCGCCTCCATCGCCTCTCCCCTGGAACCGCAGACGAAGACGCCTTTTCCCACGGCCAGGCCGTCGGCCTTCACGACGAGCCTCTCGCCGGAGGTTTCGATGAAGTCCCTCGCCTCCTGGCGGCTGGTCAATACATGTGCGGTGGCCGTGGGAATGCCGCGTTCCGCCATTATCTGCTTGGCAAAGGCCTTAGAGTATTCAATACGCGCAGCCGCCCGGCTGGGTCCGAACGCTGCGATGCCGTTCGTGGCCAGCCGGTCCGCCAGCCCGAGCGCGAGGGGCGCTTCTGGCCCAATGATCACCAGGTCTGCCTTGTGATCAGAAGCAGCGCGGCAAATGCTATCCAGGTCCGAAGAAGCGATTGGGAGATTGCGGGCCAGGGCTTGTGTCCCGCCGTTGCCAGGGCAGACGAAAAGGTCGGTCAGCCGGGGCGATTGGCGCAGCTTCCAGACCATCGCGTGTTCTCGCGCGCCGGAGCCGACCAGCACGACATTCATGTATCGGAGAACGCCATCGGCGAAGAGATCAACCGCATCCAAGACGAGCATATAACGCGGGTGAGGCAACCGCCATGCCGCGACCTCCGAACCCGATCTCGCCGGTTTACTACCCAGGTAAACCTGGCGTATAGGCCGAACCGTCATGTAATTGCAACGTTTGGCGGATTGCAATGTGGAAAGCGACTTGGTTACATAAACAGTAGAGCCGCACCCCCCTCTCAGCGGTCTCGCTTAGTTCGGCGGACGTGCCCCCGTCCGCCGAACTTTTTTGTCGTCCAGCCCCCGCCCTCAAATCAACCGCTGCAGCCTGTCATTTGCGGTGATCCCCGGTATCCTGCCTCGCTTCGCCACGGGCCGCCCCTCGATCTCCTTGATGTCCGCCGTGAAGTCGTTCGGCGCGGCCGAGCTGATGTAACTGCCTACGCCGAATCCCGCGACCGGCGCACCGCTTTCGATGAACCGCCGGATGCGTTCCGGCGTAACGCCTCCGCTGACGAAGATGCCGACCCACGCGAAACCCGCCTGATCCAGACGAGCCCGTGTCTCCCTTACGAGCTCGGGTGTCACTCCGCCGCGCTCCGACGGTGTATCGAGCCGCACGGCGTTCAGGCGCTCGCCGAGTTCGGCGGCCACGCGCAGGGACTCCTGCGCCTCGTCGCCGAACGTGTCGACGAGCACCACCCTCGCCACTTCGGGCGGCATATGCCGGTCAAAGGCGGCGGCCGCACGCACAGTATCGCCGAAACAGAGGACCATGGCGTGCGGCATGGTGCCCGATGGTTCCTTTCCCGCCATCAAAGATCCCATGCTGGTGGATCCCGACTGGCAACCACCCACGATAGCTGCGTAGTCCATGTAGGGAGCGGCCAGCGGATGGACGTGCCGCGCACCAAAGCTGGCGACTGGGATACCGCCCGCCGCCTCTACACATTCGGCGGCTGCTGTCGCCCAGGCGGTCTCGCTGGCGAGGATACCGAGGATCGCGGTCTCGTATATCCCGTAGCACAGGTAGGGCGCCGTAAGCCGCAGCACGACCTCGCGCGCGGCCATCGTGGCTCCTTCCGTCAGCGCCCAGACCTCTGCGTCGTCGGCCAGGACAGCGCGCAGCAACGCCTCTACTTCTCGCATGCCGCATAGAAGGCCGGCGCGAGAGGAGAAGAACTCCATCGTCGCCCGAGGGTTGAGGCCCTCGCGCTCCATGATCTCCCGCGTGCGGAGGAAGTAAACGTCGGAAGTCTCGCCGGAGAGGATTTGGTCGGCCGGCTGGAAGAGCTCCTCGCTCAAGGCGACCTATAGAGGCAAGCTGCTGGTGATGCGAACGCCAAGCACGGCCTGCATCTGCTTCAGGGCGAATTCGTGCGCTTCCGGGTCGAACGTGGCCACGCAGTCGGCCGGCACTTCAACGGTGTAGTCGTGGTAACGTGCGTCGGCGGCGGTGTAGAGCACGCAGATGTTGGTGCAATTTCCCACGATGGTGATCTTGTCTGGCTGCGCCTCCGTCAGCCGCTGCGCCAGGTCCGTCTCGAAGAAGGCGCTATAACGCCGCTTGGGGATCACTTCGCGGGCGAAACCCCTCAGCTCTGGAATCACTTCCGGCTCCTCGGTGCCCCGAATGCAGTGCGGCGGAAACATCTCGAACTCTTTGTCGTCCGGATCATGCGTGTCGCAGATGAAAATGATCCTGGAGCCCGCCTGATTCTCTTTCCAGAGAAGATCCCTGATCCGGGGAATGACCTCGCGTATCGAGGGGCCGATGTAGAGGTTATGTCCTTCCTCGCAGAACCCCCGGACCATGTCCGCGACCAGCACGACGTTCGGCATGCGCCCGGTCTCTAGCGGCGAAAGATCATCCGCCTGGTGATAATAGTTTCGCTGAAGGCCAAGACCTCGCTTTCGGGCGCCCCATTCCTGCGTGCCAGGGCGCGCTCCTTCGGAGACTGCTTCCTGGGCCGCGTCTCATGGCCTCTGGACCGCATCGGCGCGCTCACGGCCCTCTTTGTAACCGTGCGCATCAGCCACTCGGCGGCGATTCCTGCAATGACAAGCGCCGCGCCGCGAGCGACAACCGGCGCCGCGCTTCGCCAGAGGGCAGGCACAGGTGCCGGCTCGCGGTGTACCGGGAGCCGCGAGCCGGGCCGCTCGATCCCGCAGACTCGGCAGAAGCCGTCTTCAAACGAAGCGTAAGAGCCACAAGACGGGCAATTCATCCTTCTCCTCCAGTTAGGGCGACGACAGATGCATTATAGCGCCGTCCGCTTGAGCCGCCGCGCCGAGTGGGCGCGCCGGTCGGCACTCCAGCGGCGGCTGTCATGCCAAAGAGGCGGCCACGGAGCGCCGTATCTCCTGTGTCAGGTCTTGCGGTCCAACGGGCCGGCCGTCGGCATCGAATACCGCCTTATCGCGTATCGCAATCCGCTCCGTCGCGAACGCGCGCAGGGTTTCGATAACAAGGGGCACTTCGTGGGCGAGCCCGTGACGCCGGATCTCGGCGAACAGCGGGTTGGCTTCCCCTTCACGCTCATTCACTTCTGTGACGTCGCGGTCGGCGATGGTTTCCCAGAGTTCGTCGAATGCCGGGCCGCGAATAGAGTAGGTGCCATAGGTCACCGGTGGCCCTTCATCGAGATCCGGCGTCGCCAGATGCATCATCACGCCGGCTTGCTCCGCGCCCGATTCGATCAGATGCCAGATGACGTCCTGCCACACGCCTTTGGGGCCGCCCGGCGGCGCCGGGTGCAGGTTGAGCAGGTCCCAGCGCCTTGCCGCCTCCTGGCAGAAGATCAGCATGTAACCGGCAAGAACGCCCAGCTCAAACCGGTAGGGCTCCAGCAGTCGCATCGCTTCGCGGTCGTATTCTCGCCGCCATTCCGGCAAAGGGGCGCCCTTCTTTGCCGGTTTCCCGCCCCGGCGCCGCCTGAACTCGCGGGAGGAAAGGCAGACCAGTGGGAGCTCGCAGCCCCTTACCAGATCGAGGAACTCGTCCGTGTTAGGGTCTTCGCCGCGCTCGCGATTGCAGAACACGACTGCGATCTCGACCGACAGGCGTCCGGAAGCGATCTCCTCTTGTACGGCGGCCAATAATCGGCGAGAGCCCGGCCCCCTCCCGGTTGAGAACCAACCAATCTTCATGCTGTATCCGGCCTCCACCCCAGCCACCGCCTGAGCACCGCGTAGCGGCTGATCAGGTGCACGAGCGGGCTGGACAGCCGGCCGCGCGGCGTGCCCTTCCGCAAGGACTCCAGGAAGTCCTTCGGACCTTCAAACGCCGGCATCTCGACATAAGCACGCCCCACTTCACGCCTGGAGTGGGCATCACTTCCGGCAGACGCGGGCTTGTTGTTTTGCTGCGCGAAGCGAAGTGCCTGTTCGTTATGGCCCGCCACAACGATCCGTGCGTTGAGGCACTCGATAAAGTCTATCTGGTCGATCAGCGCCGTCATCTTCCTCGTGTCCAATGCCGATCGCAGGCTATCGAACGGATGCGGGACTCCGATCAGGCCGCCCTGCTCCTTGATTCGCGCTATTGTCTCGGCGCCGGGCAGACCCCGCGGCACATCCTTTGTGAGGAAGAGCCCGAGGAGCTCGCCGTCTGATGTCAGCACCTCTGCGCCGACGATTACCCGGCAGTCTGCGATCTCTCGCACGGCCAGCCCGCCGCGAATAGTATTGTGATCCGTCACGGCAATGCAGTCGAGGCCACGCTCGTGGGCCCGCCGGGCGAAGTCCTTCGGACTAAGAATGCTGTCCGGAGAATAGTGGGTGTGGTTGTGAAGGTCTGCTCTGATCAGCCTGCTGCCGCTCATTCCAGCGGGAGTTCGTCCTGGGCGACGGCCGGCTCGTACTCCGGCTCGTACGTCTCCGTCTCCTCGCCCACGGCCGTTAACCCTTCGGAGAACGATTCCTGCAGGCGGGTGATGCGCATTTCGGCCTGCTGCAAGATCTCCTGGCAGCGCTTGGCCAGCTTCATCCCTTCCTCGTACAGCGCCAGCGACTCCTCAAGCGTGAGGTCGCCCTGTTCGAGGCGGGCCACGGTCTCTTCCAGCCGCTGGTAAAGCGCCTCGAACCCCGGTTCGTCCTTCTTAGAAGCCATACTGCCGCGATACGTCCGCCGGAAAGCGGCCGTCCTTTACGTGCACGTCCAGCCGGTCCTTCCCCTTCACCTGGTGGACGCTGGTGATGGCCTGCTTGCCTTCGCGCAGTTGCACCACCGCGTAACCGCGGGCGAGTGTGGCCCTGGGATCGAGCGAGCGAAGCTGAAGCGCACACGCGTTTGCGCCCTGCGACCGTCCGTCCATTCCCCGGCCCAGTACCGCGCCCGCGTGTCGCACCATCGCCGCGATTTGCTCCAGCCGGCGCGATGGATCGGGAATGGCTGCCCGCATCCGGTGGCCCGCGGCCTCCATGCCGGAAAGGCGGCGCCTCACGGGGCCGTCGACTGCTGTGTACCCTGCCTGCATCAGGGCGCGCACCTGGCGCCAGACCTGCTGCCAGTCTGGCGCCACTATCTCCGCGGCTGCCGATGGCGTCGGTGCGCGCACGTCGGCTACGAAGTCGGCGATGGTGTAGTCTGTCTCGTGCCCGACCGCGGAGACGACCGGGACCGTGCTGGCGAAGATGGCGCGGGCGACTATCTCCTCGTTGAACGCCCATAACTCCTCGATCGAGCCGCCGCCTCGGGCGACGATGATGACGTCCGTGCACGGGCGCTCGTTGAGCTGGCGAATCGCCTCCGTAACCCCGATGGCGGCACGCACGCCCTGCACCGGAGTCGGGGCGAGCACGATTTCTGCAAGTGGCCAGCGGCGGCTTATGACCCTCAGGATATCGTGGAAGACCGCCCCCGACGGCGAGGTCACGACGCCGATGCACGAGGGAAACGCCGGCAGCTGGCGCTTGCGCTCTTCGGCGAACAGCCCTTCGGCGGCCAGCTTCTCCCGCAAGCGCTCGAACTCCGCTTGCTTGGCGCCGACGCCGGCCGGCTGCACGAAATCGACGACCAGCTGGATGTCGCCGCGTTGTTCGTAGAACGTGACGTTGCCGTGTGCCAGCACTTGGGCGCCGTTGTCCAGGGGCGCGCCGCGGTATTGGCGCTGGAACATGACGCAGCGGAGCGCGTACGCGCCTTCTTTCAGCGTGAAGTAGACGTGCCCGCGGGTTGACCGGGAAAGGTTGGAGATCTCGCCCTCAACCCAGAGGTTGGAGAGCTTGAGGTCGCCCTCGATCACATCCTTCAGGTAGCGGGCGAGCCGGGAGACAGAGATCGATTCGAGCACGGGTCTATTGTACCGGAGAAGAACTGCCGGCCGTCGGCTCTAATGGCACTCGCTCAGCGCTCGAGGAAGGCCGCGCTTGCCCAGCCCTGGTTACCGGAGGGCGTTGTGACTGCAATCCAAGTTCCGCTGTCGCCGCTTCGAGACTCGCCGGTGTCGTGTAAAAGAACCCCATCTGCCACGCAGTCGAGCACTTCGCCGGATGACGAGGGCTCTGCGCGAATCTGGAGGCAAGATCCGGTGTTCACAACTCGCGCGAACCGCCCGACCTGAACCGCATCGACGAGCGACCTTCCGTAGGGTTGGTACGGCCGCTGATCTCGAACGAACGTATCCCTCAGTAGTCGGTACTCGCCTGATGCCAAATCGAGAAGCGCGGGCACCGGGACCCCCAGGTACTCCGGCGGAGGTGGCACATTTATGGTCACCACGGCCCGGTCATCCTTCGGCGACCACCAACCCGGCACGATGAACTGGGATGTCTTGTATAGACGCTGGCGAGACGGAACACTACCGTTCATCGCATATGTTTCAAGGCCGTACGCGGACACGCCACCCTCAGCCAGGTCCACACCGAGCAGGAATGAGCCTTTGTCGGGGGTGAGGTCACCGAGCATTCGGCGGGCGACGCCGATTCCGCTGCGATCCGGGATAAATACAGCACCATCGCTCAATAGCAGCCCGCCGGCGCTTGTCCTCCAAAGGGCCTGCCCTGAGGCCGTCAACACCGGAGGGTAGTTCGAAGCTCCACTGGGCTGTTCAACAACAATATTTCCCGGGTACGTTCTGAACTCAACTCCGGCCAGCGGTTGTAGGTAATTCATGGTGAGGACCTCACCGCTTTCAAGCAGGCCGACCACGAAGAGGGCCGGACCGCCTCGCGCGATCTCGTTCCACGTCACGCCCCCATCGGTCGAACGGAGGATGGCGCTTACCGAGTCCGCTTCCCAACTACTCAAACCACCAGTGCCGCATCCTCCTTTAATGCACAAACTGACGGCCATGACAGATGCATCCGGGATGACTGCGAGCCCATTGACGCTGGGGGCGTACTCATGAGTCGACCCGTCGGGTGCGACAACCGTTTGCTTCGGATAATCAAGGGCCGCTGGATCGAGGATAGTTTCGCTACGGATCGTGCTCGCGCGATCTTTGTAGAGCCGAACCAGACTGCTTGGGCCACCTTCACAGCCCCAACACCCCGTTTCAACGATGAGCGCCATGTTGTCCGGAAAGGGAGCGTCCGGGCCCATCCGGAGTGTTTGAACGTCTGCCGGACTCATGGAAGGCATTGCTGACTGTGCCGACGCGCTGCCTGTAGGACTCGCGGTATTACTGGGTGCCGGCCTGTCGTCGTTGCTTCCGCACGCCGCCAGTAGTGCGATGAAAGGCACGATGGAGAGCCGCATCCAACTCATCTTCGTACTACGAGAAACGCCCGCTTATGGAAGCGGTTACGGGCAAACGCTGCCCCTGCTTTGCAACCGCTCAGAAGACGGCCGCCGGCCGCGTAGAGACGGGCCGCCGGGCCGTCTCTACCTGCCGGCGCGCTCCAGGTACTCGCCGGTCCGCGTGTCGATCTTGAGCATGTCGCCGACGTTCACGAACAGCGGTACCTGCACGCTGATGCCCGTCTCCAGCTTCGCCGGCTTCGTTCCGCCCTGCGCCGTGTCGCCACGCACCCAGGGGTCGGTCTGCGTTACGGCGAGCTCGACGGCCGCCGGCAGCTCGACGCCGACCGGTTCGTCGCCGTACATCAGCAGGTTGCA
>VBJS01000004.1:40469-59961 GCA_005880055.1 Chloroflexota bacterium
CGTAGGTATCGGTGTTCATGAAGTAGTACAGGCCGCCTTCGCTGTAGAGGTACTGCGCCGGCTGCCGCTCCACCCGGGCACGTGTGAAGCGAGTGCCCGCCTGCACCGACTTATCGATGATGTGGCCGCCGCGCACGTCGCGCAGCTTCATCCGCACCTGCGCGCTGCCGCGGCCGATCTTGAGGTGCTCCACCTCGATTACCTGGTACAGCGTGCCATCTATCTCGATTGTCGATCCCTTGCGCAGTTCGCCTGTTTCGATCATGGCTGTCCTTTCGCTGTTGGGTGCCGATTACATCCGGCCGAGGTCGGCTCCATTCTAAGACACCGCCCCCGGCTCAGGCTTAGACCGGCTGCTCGATGGCCTCGGGTGCCCTGGCGCGAAGCGTCGACGCTGCATCCTGGTCGCGCACGAGAAAGGCAAAGGCGAGGCCCAATGCGCCTAGCAGCGCGGCCGCGAAGAAGGCATCATGGAAAGCGAGTAGTTGGGCGTGCTGCTGCGCGGCCTGTCCCGCCGCCTGGCCGAGGGCCGAGAGGTGCGCCGTAGTGCGGCTCGCCAGGATGGTTGCGAGGATGGCGACACCCAGCGCGCCTCCCACCTGCGCGTTGGTGCGAAAGAGCGATGAGGCGCGGCCCATGCTGCGGGGCTGAACATTGGCGAAGGCGGCCGCCTGCACGCTAACGCCGGCGAAGGCGATGCCTGCGCCGCGCACCAACATCACGCCGCGAATCCACCACAGATCCGTGTTCAGACCGAAAAGGATGAAGCAGGCAGACGTGACAGCGACGATAAGCAGACCGCTCGCCATCATCTTTCTAGGACCCAGCCGCGGATAGAGCCGGCTGGCTATAGGGAGGGTTAGGCCCATAGCCACGCCCTGGGGCAGCAAGGCGAGCCCCGACTGGATGGCACTCATGCCGCGCAGCTGCTGCAGGTAGAGGGGTAGCAGAAAGAGTAAGCCCAGCAGCCCGGCAAGCTGCATGAAGAACGCCAGGTTGGCGCTGCGAAACATGCGGTCGGCGAGGAGGCGTAAATCCAGCATTGGCTCAGCGATCGACAACTCGACGACGACCATAATCGCCAACAGTGCGAGGCCCGAGGGTCCGATCGCCAGGACAACAATTGATGTCCAGCCGTCGGCCGGTGCCCGTGAGAGGGCATAGAGGACAAGCGCCAGGCCGCCTCCCGAGAGAACGAAGCCCCAGGCATCGAAACGGCCCGGGCTCTCTTCCTTGTGCTCGCGAAGAAGGATCGAGGCCATGAGCAAGCCCATGATCCCAACCGGCACATTGATGTAAAAGATCCAGCGCCATCCGGGCCCATCAACGAGGTACCCGCCCAGGACTGGGCCGAGAACCGGTGCAACCAGCGCCGGCACCGCTAGGAAGGCGGAAGCTGCAGCGCGCTCCTGGGGTGGAAAGACCCGAAAGAGCATCGCCGTGCCCACGGGCGTCATCATGCCGCCGCCGATGCCCTGGAGGAGCCGGAAGGCGATGAGTTCCTCTATGCTCTGGGCGCGGCCGCAAAGCGCGGAGCCGAGCGTAAACAACGTCATCGCGATGAGGAACGTCCTCTTGGTGCCAAAGCGGTCGCCCACCCAGCCGGAAGCAGGGATCCAGACGGCAAGGCTGAGTAGATAGCCCGTCACTACCCATTGCAGGTCCCGTGGTCCTGCGTGAAAGTCGCGGCCGAGGGTCGGTAGAGCGACGTTGACAACGGTGGCGTCGAGGATGTCCATGAAGAGGCCGCTGATGAACACGATCGCGACGAGATACTTGTAATCCAGGCGGCGCAGCCTGCTCATCGTTGATCTCGGCATGGTTCGGGTTCTGCTGTCCGACTAAATGATCAGCTTCGGTGCGCGGCTCATGACCCGCAGCTTGCCGTTCTCTAACACGCATTGGTCCTCGATCCGCACGCCGCCCCAGCCCCTGAGGTAAATCCCCGGTTCTACCGTTAGCACCATGCCGTCCCTAAGCTCGTCCTTCGAGGTGCGGGCCAACCGCGGGGCCTCGTGGACGAGGAGGCCGACGCCGTGGCCGAGGCCGTGTCCGAAGTTCTCGCCGTAGCTCGCCTCCGCGATCACGTTGTGGGCCAGCATATGCGCCTCTTCCCCGCTCATGCCGCTGCGGATCAACTCCTCCGCCGTCCGCTGCGCGGTCAGTACGATGTCGTATATCTCGAAGAACTTCTCGTCCGGCTTGCCGACGGGGATCGTGCGCGTGAGGTCTGAGCAGTAGCCGTCGACGATCACGCCCATGTCGATTACGAGTGCCTCGCCGTCTTCGATGATATGATCGCGCGGCTGAGCGTGTGGCATCGCCCCCCAGGGTCCGGCGGCGACGATCGTTGGGAACGACAGATGCTCGGCGCCGTTCTCCCGCGCATGCTTCTCGATCTCCCAGGCCACCTGCCGCTCCGTACAGCCCGGCTCGATAAGTTCCGCCACGGCTGAAAACGCCCTATCGCCCACGTCCACCGCACGCTGAAGCGCCTCGATCTCGGACGGTTCCTTGATCGCCCGCATGTCCTGGATAATCGGCGGCGCGGCCAGTAATTTCGGCCGGTCGGACGGGGGAATGGTCTCGATGGCCTTCTTCATCGACTGGAACGCCGCCACGCTTATGTCGCCGGCCTCGAACCCGATGCGCTTCCCCGATAACTCGGCTTCTCCCACAAGCGACGCGAACCACTTCTCGATGCCGCCGTTTGCCTGGAACAGCGTGAACTCTGGCGCCTCCTGCTGCGCCTGCTCGAAGTAACGGAAGTCGACTGCGATGAAGGCCTGATCCCGAGAAATCAAGAGCCAGCCGGTGGAGCCGCTGAACCCCGAGAGATAGCGGCGGTTGGCCGCGTGAGTGTGAAAGATGTCCTCGACCGGCGCACCGACGATGAAGGCGTCGAGTTGGTGCTCGGCCATTTTCTCGCGCAGGCGGTTAAGGCGCTCGCTCAACCGCCGCGCTCCTTGAGCATACCGACGAGGGCATCGAGGGCCGCTATGTAGCCGCGCCAGCCCAGGCCGCTGATCTGCCCCACAGCGATGCCGGCGAGCACGGAATGATGGCGGAACTCCTCACGGGCGTAGATGTTCGAGATGTGGACCTCGACGAACGGCCTCTGGATTGACTCGAAGGCATCGCGGAGGGCGAGGCTGGTGTGCGTCCAGGCGCCGGCGTTGATGATGATGCCGTCCGCGTCTCGTCCCTCGGTCTGCAGGAACTCGAGCGTCTGCCCCTCGACGTTCGACTGGAAGCAGCGCACCTCGATGCCCGTCTCCGCCGCCCGCGCCACGACGCGCTCCTCGATGTCCTGTAGCGTCGTCGAGCCGTAAATCTCCGGCTGGCGGCTTCCGAGCAGGTTCAGGTTGGGCCCGTTGATCACGAGTATCCGCATCTCTCCGCCGATTATACCGTTCGCTTCGTGATCGGTCGGAGACGGCCGCCCTCATCCGGCCACCGTCCTCGCCGCTGGCGTAGGGCCCCGCGCCCTCACGGCATTGAGCTTGGGGGCAGCCTCGGCAAATCTCTGCTCAAGGCTGGGGCCCTGGGCCGCGGGCGCTACCGGCGCCTGCGCTTTCGCGAAAGGATCACTTCCGTCAGCTTGCGCTGCGCCTCCAGCATGACTTCGCGCTGGCGCTCCTCGGTGACGTGCGTATATATCTGCGTGGTGGAGGCGCTGGCGTGCCCCAGCAGCTCCTGCACCACGCGCAGCTCCGCGCCACCGTCCAGCAGGTGCGTGGCGTAGGAGTGGCGAAGCAGGTGCGGGAAGACACGCTGTGCCAGCCCGGCACGCATCGCGTAGCGTCGCACGATCTGCTGCACCGAGCGCCCTGAGAGTCGCTTGCCGTCGCGGTTCAGAAAGAGCGCCTCGTCCGGAGGGCCCGCGAGCTGTGGCCGGCCCTGTCGCAGGTAACGCCGAAGCGCGCTCTCGGCCGCCTCCCCTATCAGCACCATGCGTTCCTTGTTTCCCTTTCCGCGCACGAGTAGAACGCGCTCATCGAGGTCCACCCGGCTGAGGTCCAGCCCGACGACTTCGCTGAGCCGGACGCCGGCGGCGTACATCAGCTCGAGCAGAGCGCGGTTCCGCAGGCCGTGGGGCGTCGTCTCATCAGCGGCTTCGATTAGGGCGGTGAGGTGCTCCTTCGTAAGTATTGCCGGCAGGCGGCGTTCTCGCTTGGGTGCCCGCACCGCCGCCAGCGGGTTCGCTTCGAGAACGTCCTCCATCGCGAGGAAGCGGAAGAAGTTCCGCACCGTGCTCACGCGCCGGGTAACGCTGGCCGAGGCGATGCCTCGGTCCCGCAGCGACGCCAGGTAGCGTCGGAACGATTGGCGGTCTACCGCGACCGGCTCTACGTCCTCGCTCGCAGCCATGTAGCGAGCGAAATCGAGGATATCGCTGCGATAGTTGCGCAGCGTGTACGGCGAGAGGTTCTTCTCCGCCGTGAGGTAGCGGGTATAACGTTCAAGCAGCTCTTCCACGAAGGGTAGAACGCAGCCCGGCGGGCACCGATTAACGGCGGAGCGGGCAGCCGTAGGGGCGAGGCACCCAGCTGACACGACCCGGGCATCGCTTGTTCACCGCCGGTTGCTAACCGCACGGCTCACGCCTTTAGACGTGCTTCGCCCAGAGGGCTTCGCCGTCGGATCAGCCTGGTTCTCAAGCCCAGCGTCCGGGGCGAAGCACTGACAGGACCAGATGGACACCGGCTTCGACTGCGGAGCATAGCCCAGCGGCTTGCCGATTGCGATGGATGCCTCGCCCCTACGAGTACGGTGGCAGGACCTAGCCGACCGGCGCCGGTTCCGGAGCGGCCTCCGGCATTGCCGCCTCGCCGCGCCAGTCGCAGACGGTGCACTTCGCCTTGTTGTCGCGGTCGGCCGTGACCAGGCCGCCGCAGTTCGGGCACGGTTGCGGCAGCGGGCGGTTCCAGACCGTGAAGTCGCATTTCGGGTAGTTGGCGCAGCCGTAGAAGGTGCGGCCCCGCTTCGACCGTCGTTGCAAAAGCTCGCCGCCGTCTTTCGGGCACTTCACGCCGGTGCTCTCAGCCTGCATCTTCTTCCGCCCCTTGCACTCCGGGTAGCGCGAGCAGGCGATGAACTTGCCAAAGCGACCGGAGCGGACAACCATGGGCGCCCCGCATTCCGGGCACTGCTCGTCCGTCGTCTCCGGCGCCTCAGGCTCTTCGCCCTCCAGCGAGCGGGTGCCTTTGCAGTCCGGGAAGCCGGTGCAGGCCAGGAAGCGTCCGCGACGCCCCCAGCGGATGACCATTGGCCGGCCGCATTCCGGACATAGCTCGTTCGTCGTTTGCACTTGCTTCGGGGCCGTCTTCGCCGCTGTCTCCAGCGCTTTCTCGAGCGGATTGTAGAACTGCTCGACAACCGGCTGCCACTTCCGCTCACCCGCCGCGACGTCGTCAAGCTCTTCCTCCATCTCCGCGGTAAAGCCCACATCGATGAAGTCCGGGAAGTAGTCGACCAAGAGATCGCTCACCACGAAACCGAGATCAGTCGGCTTGAGGTAGCGCCCGTCCTTATCGACATAACCCCGGTCCTGGATCGTCGACATCGTGGGGGCGTATGTGCTCGGGCGGCCGATGCCTTTCTCTTCCAGCGCCTTCACCAGGCTGGCCTCCGTGTACCGGGAGGGAGGCTCCGTGAACTTCTGTTCGGGAAGAAGATCGATGAGATTGAGCGGGTCGCCGGCCGTCAGCTCCGGCAGTGGGTTGTTGCCGAGCGCCTCCTCCTCATCGTCGTCGCGCCCCTCCTCGTAGACCTGTCTGAAACCGGCGAAGCGCAGCTGGGTATTTGTCGCGCGCAGCTGGTAGGCAGCAGCGCCGGCACGTGGCGTTGTCTCGATATCGGCCGTCGTAATGTCGAACAGCGCGTCCGACATCTGGCTCGCCACCATCCGTTGCCAGACCAGGTTGTACAGCCGGTACTGGTCGTTGTTCAGGAAGCCGCGTATAGCGTCCGGCTCCCGCCGAACGGATGTCGGGCGGATAGCTTCGTGAGCTTCCTGTGCCCCTTTCACCTTTTTGCGATATTCCCGGGCGCCTGCCGGCACGAACTCTTTGCCGTAGCGCTCGCTAATGTACGCGCGTGTCTCCTGTACCGCGGAGGCGGCCAGGTTCGTTGAGTCGGTGCGCATGTAGGTAATCAGGCCGACTTCGCCGTCTGCCCCCAAACGCAACCCCTCGTACAGCTGCTGTGCCACGGCCATGGTCCGCTTCGCGTTGAATCCGAGGCGGCGCGATGCCTCCTGTTGGAGAGTGCTGGTAATGAACGGGGCTGCGGGGCGGCGCGGTTGCGTCTTCGTCGAGACGCCGGCAACCGCGTAAGAACTTTCCCGAAGCGCTGCCAGCAGCCGTTGCGCCTCCGTCTCGTTTGGGACTTCCAGCTTCTGCTTCTTGCCGGTATAACCCATCAGCCTCGCTTTGAAACGCGGCGGCGCCGATTCCTTCTCCAGTTGCGCATCGATCAACCAGTATTCCCGGCGGGCGAACGCCTGGATCTCGCGCTCCCGCTCCGTCACAAGTCGCACCGCCACCGATTGCACGCGCCCGGCGGAGAGGCCGCGCCGCACCTTCTTCCAGAGGAACGGGCTGAGCCGGTAACCAACCAGCCGGTCCAGCACGCGCCGCGCCTGCTGGGCATCCACGAGCTTCATGTCGATTTCACGCGGGTGGTCGAACGCCTGCTGCACTGCCGCCGGCGTGATCTCATGGAAGACGACGCGATGGTGGGGCAGCAGCTCAAGGTCCGCCGCCTTCAGAAGGTGCCACGCTATGGCTTCGCCTTCACGATCAGGGTCAGTGGCCAGGTAGACCGTGCCGGCCTTCTGCGCCGCCTCCCGGATGTCCTTCACCGCCCGGCTCTTCTCGCGCGGAACCACATACGTTGGAGCGAACCCCCGCTCCACCTCGATACCAAGGCTGCCCTTCGGCAAGTCGCGCACATGCCCCACTGACGCCTTGACATCGTATTTGGAGCCCAGGATACGAGAAATGGTGCGCGCCTTCGCCGGCGACTCCACCACAACCAGGCTTTTTCCGTTTCTCTTTGCCACTCTTGAATTACCTCCGCCGGCCGCTACTGTCAGCGGGCTCGAACGTATGCGCTCGGCCCCAGCTGGCGGACCAGCCCCTTCAACTCCATCATCGCTAGAACGCTGCTGACCGTCGATACCGGCAACCCGCTCTGCCTGCACACTTCATCTATATGGACCGGCTCCTTCGATATATGACGCAGAATCCCTGCTTCCGTATCGGTGGCCGGTATCAGTTCTTTCATTTCCATCTGCTGTGGCGCCATGGTGAGGTTCAGCTCCTCGAGAATATCCTCAACCGTCAGCACCAGCTTTGCCTCGCTCTTCTGGATCAGGGCATTGGTGCCGCGGCTTTGCGGCGAGAAGACGCTGCCAGGCACTGCGAACACCTCCCGGTTCTGGTCTATCGCCAGACGGGCGGTGATCATGGCGCCGCTCTTCATATCCCCCTCCACAACCAGTACACCCAGGCTCAACCCAGAGAGTATACGATTGCGACGGGGGAAATAGTCTCCTCGCGGTTGCGTGCCCAGCGGCTGCTCGCTGATGAGCGCCCCTCGTTCGCTGATCTCGCGGGCCAGCTTGGCGTGCTCCGGCGGGTAGACGATGTCCAACCCGCAGGCCATCACCGCCAACGTTCGCCCGTTCGCCTGCAATGCGGCGCGGTGCGCGATCGCATCGACACCGCGGGCCAGTCCGCTCACCACCGTAATGCGGTTGGCCGCCAGCTGGTAGGCTATCTCCTCCGCCACCTGCCGGCCGTAGGGCGTGGGCCGGCGGGTCCCGACGACAGCCAAGGACCACTCGTCGCCCGCGTTTACCTCGCCGCGCAGGTAGAGCACGGGAGGCGCGTCGTCTATCTCCTTCAGCCGTGGCGGATAGGCGGCGTCTGCCCAGGTGACCGCCTGCACACCCTGTTCCGCCAACCTTTCCATCTCCCCGTCCGGGTCAATCCCAGGGCGCTCCGTTGTGATCAGGCGGACCGCCCGGTCGTCCAGCCCGGCGGAGCGCAGCCCGCCCGCAGGCGCCTGCCAGGCGTCTGATAACCGTCCATACTGCTTTAGAAGGCTGAGATAGCGCATCCGGCCGACGCCGGCGATGCGGCTGAAAGCCACCCAGTACTTTAGCTCGTCGGCTGGGGGGGCGGCGTCTTGGATGACTTCCGGTGACATGACGCGCCGCATTTTAGCACAGGGCCGCAGAGGCCTGTCACCGGCTTAACGTCACTAAACCGTTACTGAAATGGTGGGGCGGCGGCGCCCTAAGCGTCCGCTATGGCGCCCTCGGGCGCTTCCGGCACCTTGGTCACACGGACCTTCTTGATCCGCCGGCCGTTCACGCTCAGTACCTTCAAGCGGATGCCGTCCACGCCCACCTGGTCCCCCACGCTGGGCATGCGGCCCAGCTCGTTCACGATGAACCCGCCGATGCTATCAAAGTCCTCTTTCTGGATCGCCACGTCGAACATCTCGTTCAGTTCATCAATACCTACGCGCCCATCGACGATCGCTTCGGTTGTCGTCAGCAGTTGGACGGGCTGCTCTTCGAGGTCGAACTCGTCGCGGATTTCACCGACGATCTCTTCCAGCAGATCTTCGATCGTCACGAGCCCGGCCGTCCCGCCGTACTCATCTACAAGAATGGCGATGGATATCTGACGCTGCTTCATCTCCGCCAGCATCTCATGGACCTTCTTAGACTCCGGCACGAAATGGGCGGGACGGGTTACATTGCTAAGCTCCGGTTGGCGGTTCCCCTTTGCAAGGTGCTTCAGTACGTCCTTTGCGTACGCAATACCAATGATGTTGTCGATGTTCCCTTCGTAGACCGGCACCCGGCTGTACCCGTGCTCCACCATCACCTGCGCTACTTTCTCAAAGCCCTGCTTTACGTCTGCGGCGACGATATCCGTTCGCGGCACCATCACCTCGCGGACAGCTCGGAACTCCATCTCCATCACGCCACGAATCATCTCCCGCTCGTCTTCCTGGAGGCCGGCACTGGCCTGGTCTAACTCCGAGAGCAGGATCAACTCCTCAACCTGGCCGGTTCGGCTGCTTTCTGGGGTAGGCCAGCTGCGGGTCAGCACCCCTATCGGCGTATCCAGGAGCATCACGGGGCCGCGAAAGGCCAGCCGGATGAAGCTGACGAACGGTTTGAGGATTCTCTGCCAGCGCTCCGGGTTGCGGGCGACCACCATGCGCGGGAACGCCTGCAGCAACATGACGACGAGAACGAGTATGAGGGTAGTTACCACCAGCGCCGCCCAGTTATCGCCGGCCTCGTTGAACACGAGGAACGCTGCGACTGCGGTAACGCCTACACGCGCCAGGTTGCGGGCAAGCGCCAACGAGGAGAGCGTCAGTTGCCGCTCCTGGTAAAAGCGGCGCAGCGCGTCCAGTCGAGATTCGGCCGGCTCCTTGAGCGCCCGCTCACGCACGCTCACGATAACTCCGGCCTCAGCGGCGACAACCAATATGAAGGCGAGCGTCCCCAGCACCAGCACGCCCAGCCCAGCGACGTCCTCGGCGTTCATTCGCCGGGTCCGCTTCCGCGCGAGCCGTCTCGCGGAAGTTCCTGCCGGTCCCTTGCCGTCACCCGCGCCGGCATCCCCGCTACCCTGCTGTCTTCGGGCACGTCGCGGGTCACCACCGAACTCGCCCCGGTGGCGGCATTACGGCCGACGCGCACGGGCGCCACTAGCATTGTATCGCTGCCGATAAAGGCTCCATCTTCAATCACGGTGCGGCTCTTCCGCTTCCCGTCGAAATTGCAGGTGACGGTCCCGGCACCAATGTTGACGTTGGTGCCAACTTCCGCATCGCCGATGTAACTGAAATGCCCCACCTTCGTGCCGCGGCCCAGGCGGGATGCCTTGACTTCCACGTAGTTGCCGATGTGGACGCCGCTCTCCAGGTAAGAGTCCGGCCGCAGGTGACTGAACGGCCCCACATCCACCCCGGCTTCCAGCGCGGCTCCTTCCAAGACAGAGGCGAAGACCTCGCACTCGTCCCCGATTCGAGAGTCGATGATCACCGTATTCGGGCCGACGCGGCAGTTGCGGCCAACGATCGTGCTGCCGGTGATCGTCGTGTTCGGATAGATTGCTGTGCCGGTGCCCACTTCGACGCCGACCTCGACGTATGTTGTTGCCGGATCGACGATGTTGACTCCGGACTCCGCGAGGCGCGCGCACTCATGCAACCGCTGTTCTAACTGCGCGCGCAACGCCACCAGAGGATCGGGGCCACCACGCGTGGCTGAATTCTGCCGGCGTGTGCGGGAAGGAACAGATGCTTGCCCCGGCCGCGCACCGGGCGCCTGATGTTTGGACATGGGATCAGTTCAGCAAGTTGGTCTGGCGGTCAGCCTGTGAAGACCGGGCCGCAAAGACAGCGCCGTGCCGGCGTTGATTGCCGGAGCCTGTATTCGGAGGTTCGGATTTATCGGTGGATTCGTCAGCGTCCAAGCGGTTCAGCCTGATCTCTCTCTGGCCTACTAGCAGACAGTATCAGCCGCCTTCCGGAGGCCTGTCAAGGATTGTGCGTCCCGGCCAAGAGTGCCGGGAGCCCCTTTCGGCCGGTGTCTCTTCTTAGCGGATGAGGAGCAGCGGGAAGAGGATCGCCAGGATGAGGAGCAGAGAAACAGCGATAATCAACCAACTGGGAACAATGGACGGCCGCCCCGGGTCCCAGTCGCCGTACCCGGCCGCTTCCGAGAGGTCGTAGTCGGGATCGCCCTCATCCGGAACGTAAGAGTCGTCCTCTTCGTCGTAGTAACCCGGGGGCGCCTCCTCGGCGTCCTCGGGGTTATCCCAGTCCGGGAAATCGCCGGAGAAGCCGCCTCTCGCCGGCCCATGTACGTCACGGCCCTCCGGCTGCCGCCGTTGCTCCTGCATGACAGTTTCAGTCTAGCATCGCGGGGAACCGCCTGTGCAGGCGTGGCTTCGGGCGAGATCCTTGACCATCAGGTGTCGCCCCTCGATGCCCGTATAGCGCTTGTACGCGGGATCTGTCCTTGTCGCGATGACCCGAAACCCATGGCGCTCGTAGAGCCGGCGGGCAGGGTTGACTGTGGTCGTCGTAAGCGACATCAACTGGTAGCCCGTCGCCAGGGCTTCCGATTCGGCGTGTTCGAGGAGAGCCGCGCCGATACCTTTGTTGCGGAGGGCCGGGTCGACATCGACCTCCGCGATATGGTACGCGCCGGGCGGCGTCTGGGGCTGGACGCGTCTGCGGGCGCGAAGCCGGGGCAGGAGCCGAACAATCCCGACCGGCCCGAACGTCTGCACGGCCAGGTAGATCAACCGCGGTGTCAACTGCATGTCTCCGCGGTGGCCGCCGGCCTGGATGATGCCGACGACGCGGGCATCCATCTCCGCCACTGCTGTGTGCCGCCAGCCTTGCGGACCGCCAGCCTTGCGGACTGTTTGTAAGGCGCATGATCCCCGTCCCAAAAGCGATTGCCCGCTCTGCGCTGCCCGCCAGCGCTATGCTCTCCTGGCCGGGATCTCCGGCCAGCAGCTCAGCGATCCTGTTCGCATCCCCCGGTACCGCCTGCCGAATAGTCAGCCCTGCCACGGCAACGCAGTCTACCGGTTCTCATCTCTCAACTACCACCCCTATCGTCCAGCGGTAGTCGGTCAGTTTGAATCCAGCAGTCCGACAAAGGACGACATCAAACGAAAGCGGTAGCGAAGATAACGACGCCAGCTACGATGCCGACTGCCGAGGCGGAGAGTCCACCAATTTCCAAGAATCGAGTTGATGGGTTTAGACCAACGCGCGTGTACAATGCCCTTCTCAGCCGCGCGAGTGGTTTCCGAAAGATGAACGCACACGCACCGAATTGGATAAAGCCCAGTCCAAACAGGATTCGTTCTGGCAGTACGCGGCTCATCGTGAATGTGACCACGACCCCGACCGCCGCCAAGAACACGATTGCAATGACATGACGCATCGGGAAGGAGCTATCTGTTGGTGTGTCTTCGATTGTAGCACCGTACCGCCTTCAAACTGACGCACTACCCGTCCAGCCTCCTGCGCGCGCCGTCCGGCATGCGTGCAAGTGCCCATCATTGCCTGTAGGTGCGGGCTACGCAACCATAAATCCTAGGCCGCTTCCTCTCGCCAAACCGTTGACATGGCCGTAGGTCTGTGCTACAAGAACCTCGTAACTTAGTAACCGCTAAGTGCGTCTTACAGAGGGAAGGATACTGCGATGGCTATCGACGTTGATACCCTGCAAAAGCTGCGCGCAGAGCCGGAAGTCCAGAAGCTGGACCTTAGCTGGCTGAACATCGACGAGAACGGCCACCCCTGGGGCGTTCGCGCCAAGCCCGGCAAGCGCGGCCTCACCCTCGACGAGATCGAGATCGGCGCGATCGGCGAGGTGCCCGAGCACAGCGACAACAGGGGCGTCCGCGCTCGCGGCTCCGTCCCCCGGCCCGACGCGCCGCGCATCCCCGGCAGCTACGCCGGCCGCGCCGACGTCTACTCCGAAAACACGCGCCTGCTCTACGAAGAAGCTGTGCAGCGCCAATGGTCCTCCGCCACCGACATCCCCTGGGCCGAAATCCAGGCCCTTCCCGACGACATCGAGCGGGCGATGTGCCAGCTCTGCACCTTCCTTACAGAGGTCGAGTTCATCGCGGGCGATACGCCGGGGCAGTGGCTGCCGCAGATCAACAGTGAGCACCATGAGGTAAAGCTGTTCCTCCTCACCCAGATCATGGACGAAGCCCGGCACCTGGACGTTTTTCGAAAGCGGGCCTTCGCTAACGGCGGCGGCCTGCTCAGCTCACTTCCGCAGGACGGCTTGCGAGTAATCATCGAGGCCAAGGACTTTACCGAGATGTCCGCTATCATGCACGTAGCCGCTGAAGGCTTCGTGCAGAGCATGTTCCGCATGGGCGAGTACATCGGCCAGAACGACGCCGAAAAGCGCATCTTCCGCCTCTGCGGGCAGGACGAGAGCCGCCACTTGGGCTTCGGGGTCATGCACCTGAAGTACGTCGCCGAGAACGAGCCCTGGCGGCGCGAGGAGATCCACCACTACCTGGATAAGGTGGAGCAGACGTTGGCCCCCGACCCGCTGGAGAGCGACGGCGCCAACTTCGCGCTGTTCGAGGCGCTGGCCATCCTGATGGGCGGCGGCGTGAAGAACATCGACAAGGGGATCAACATGTCGATGGCCGTCCAGAAGAAGCGCGTCAACGAGTACATGCACCGCCTCACCGTCGCCGGCTTCGGCGACCGTCGCGAGCGCATGCGCCCGATGCTCAAGCAGTTCCTGGACAACTAACACCTAGTACCTATCACCTAACACCTCGATAACCAGACGCCTCGAGCGCCCCCTCAGCAAGAGGCGAACGAAGCGCCCCGATCACTCGGGGCGCTTTGCTTTCGGGCGCAAACCGCATATCATCACGGCAAATGACTGGCAGGCCCACCGCCGCTCGCGTCCGCGTCGCTTCGCTCTTCGTGCTCCTCTTTGCGGTCGCGCCGAACGCGCTCTTTATGGGCCACTGGCACATCTTCGCGCCTGCCCCCGAGCCTCAGGCGCCCAGCTCCGCGTCGCTTGCGATCCACGTGCACCCGGCGGCCACCACGAGCGAAGAGGAGCAGGCGACGGAGCAGGCCCACGAGCGCGCCGGCCACTGTCCGTCCGGCCCCAGCCGCTGCTCATCGGCGCCGGCGGTGCCTGTTATCCCGTTCACCGAAGCCGGCGTTGTCGTCCTCGTTCTCGGCGCCGGCCTGCTGATGCTTCTGGAGCGCTCCACCATCTCGGCGCTTGACCGCGACGTCTTGCCTCTGCGCCGCCCTCCCCGGCGAACCCTTTCCCCCGTCCTGGCGTAAACATCAACTGGAGAGTTCTGATTGGAGGGACTATCCTTATGTCTTTGCGACTTTACGCCATCGCTGGCGCCGCGGTCCTGGCAGCCGTGTTCGCCCTAGGTGGCTATATGCAAACGGCTTCTGCCCACGAGGCCCGGGGCGTCGGCAAATACCAGTTCATCGTCGGGTTCCTCAACGAGCCGTCGATTGCCTTTCAACCGAACGGCCTGAGCCTGGAGATCAAATTCTTCGAGAACGGCGCGCCTACGGCGACCGGAGAAGAAGCCGAGAGCGCCCAGGGCGGGACGCCCGTGGAAAACGCGGACAGTAGTCTGAAGGCGGAGGTCATCGTCGGCGGTGGCGCTAAGAAGATGGACCTCACGCTCGAGCCCCGTTTCGGCGAGCCCGGCGCGTACGACGGGCACTTCATCCCGACGCTGGCCGGCGATTACACCTTCCACATCACGGGCAAGCTAGAGGACCAGAACATCGATGAGAGCTTCAGTTCAGGGCCCAAAACATTCGATACCGTCCAGGATGCGAGTGCGCTGGAATTCCCGAACACGGTGCCGGATAACGGTCAACTCGGCCAGAAAATCGACGCGCTCTCCTCGAAGGTCGATAATATAAAGACGGGTGGCAGCGACGATACCGCCAAGGTCCTTGGGATCGTCGGCATCATCATCGGCATCGTCGCTCTTGGCGCTGGCGGCTACGCTGTGGCCAGCCGGCGGCAGACATAGATCGAGCTTTATGGCCGCGAGGTACGGGGAAGAGTGAAAAGGCTGAGGTGGAGTGGCATCGTCCTCGCCCTTGTGGCAGTGGGCCTGGCGCTCGGAGTTCGCGCTCCGGGCGCCCAGGCGCACGCTTTCCTTCAAAAGTCTGTGCCGGCGGACGGCGCAATCATAAACCAAGCGCCGATTGAAGTTCTCATGTGGTTCTCCGAAGACCTGGAGATGACCTACAGCCACGCCCAGGTCATCGATGCCACCGGCAAGCGCTGGGATAACAACGACTTCCACATCCACACCGACGCCAAGCAGCCCGGCATCACCATGCAACAGAACCTGCCCGATGGCACCTACGTGGTGATTTGGGACGCCCTTTCTGCCGTCGATGGTCACCGCACCAAGGGATCCTTCACCTTTTTCATGGGCACCCCCAGCGCTCCGCCGTCGGCTGCTGTCCTCGCGGCCAGCGGAGGTGGCGGCTCCAGCGGCGGGCCGCCCAACTGGCTACAAATAACCATTCGCTGGCTGAACTTCGCCGCGATGGCTGTGCTTATCGGCGCCGCCGCGTTCCCCTTCCTGATCCTGACCGCCGGCCTGAAGCGGCTATCCAGCGATGTCGATGCCGCCAGGCGGCGGGCAGTGCACGTGTCGCGCAGGTCTGCCCTGGTGGCTGCCGTGGTGCTCGTTCTCGGTGCGGTGGCTCTCTTGTGGGTGCAGGCCTGGTCCGCCGGCGGTTCAGCCACCTCGTTCTCGGAGATCGATAACGTCGTTTCCGGTACCCGCTTCGGAGATATCTGGACCATCCGTATCGTCCTCGTAGGCGCGGCCCTTGCCTGCGCTCTGTTTATGGCGCGGCAGCGTCTGGAAGGCTTCAAGATGTCGATTTTCGCCGGCGAGAACAGCGCCTGGCTGCTAATGCTGGCGCTGGCCCTGGCGCTGCCGCTCACAACCAGCCTGAACAGCCACGCGGCGGCCGGCGGCAGCAGCGGCTTGCAGACGGCCGTGGACTGGGGCCACCTGGTGGCCGGCGGGATCTGGGTCGGCGGCCTCGTGCAGTTCCTTCTTGTCGTGCCGGCGGTTGTGCGCTCGATACGAGATCCTGCTGGTCTGATCAGTGGCATGGTTCGCCGCTTTTCCGCCGTGGCGATCGTCAGCGTCGCGGTTCTTGTGACGACGGGCGTCATCCAGTCTATAGACCGTCTCGGCGGCGTAGATGAACTCGTTACCTCGAACTATGGCTACACCCTCGCCGCCAAAGTCGCACTTCTGCTGCCCCTGCTGGCCATCGGCGCCTACAATCTCCTGGTGACCGGACCGCGATTCCTTGCACTTGCCCGGGAGCACACGGCGGGGTTGCTCGAGCGGATCTACGAGCTCCGCTTCCGGCGTGCGCTTGCAGCAGAGATAACGCTGGCCGCCGCTATCCTTGTGGCCACTGCCATCCTGACGAACAGCTCGCCGCCGGGCCCGGCGCAGGGCAGTGCTGCGCAGACGGCGGGGTTCGTCACGCCCGCGCCGAGTGCGGGCCAGCCGGTCAAAGCCACGTCCGGCGACCTCGACATAACAGTGTGGGCCGATCCGGCGCAGCCCGGCATAAACGACCTCAACGTGCATGTCATAGATACGAACGGAGACGAGAAGCCAATACAACGTGTAATCGCGCGGATTACCTACAAGGACGGCTCGCTCGGCACCAGCGAGATCGACCCCACCTCGCCCGGCGGCCCTCACTACGTCGCGACGACCAGCGCAATGAGCTTGCCCGGGAAGTATGATGTGGAGGTGGTGGTGCGTCGCGAAAGCCTGCTTGACGAACGAGTGATCGTGACCCTGCAGATCGGGGCGTAGCCGCTTGCCCGCGCTCCCGCGGCGCCGCGTGCTAACGGGCGTTTGCCTGCTTGCCGCCGTCCTGCTCGCTGCTTGCAGTTCCAGTTCCGGCTCGGGTCCGTCCTCGTCTTCGCCCCCGTTGGCTCCCTCCGGGTCGGCTGTCTCGCCCGGCGTCACACCGGACATCAGCGGCCTATCGCCCGTCATCGTATACCGCGACACGCTCGCCGCCGCTATTATCGCCCAAACGCCTGACAAGTCGCGGAGCTTCAAGCTCAACCTTTCCGGCCTTGCGAGCGGAGAGACCGTCCTCGACTTGGACTGCGCGCCGGACGGCAGCCGCTCTGCTTACATCGTTGTCCAGGGCCAGCCATTCACTAACCGCGTGGTGATCTCCGTTGACGGCCAGGCCCGCTCGGTGCCCTTCTCGGAATCCATCCGCGGCGTCTCCTGGTCTCCCGACGGCAGGCGCCTGGCCGTGGCGCTCTCCGCCTTCGGCGGCACCAACCCGCGCATCGTACTGGTCGATCCGGCGACCGGAGGGACGACGGACCTCCCCGCCGGCCAGGGCCGGCCCGGTATCCCGCAATGGTCGCCCGATGGCACGAGGCTCGTCTTCGATGCCCCTCTGGGGAAAGTCAATCAACTGTCTACGCTGAAGATCGGTGATCCCGCCCCCGACCAGATCACGCACAGAGACCAGGGCGCCTTCTCCCCAGATTGGTCGCCCGACGGCCAGACGATCGTCTTCGCCACGACGGAGCCCGACGGCCTGGCCGAGGTCTACGCCGTATCTCCGGACGGCTCGAACGAGCGGCCGCTGACAAACTCCGGTGTCTCCAAGGGGGTGCCGCGCTATTCGCCGGACGGTAAGCAACTCGCATTCGTCGGCACCGTCTCCGTCCCGGTCACCTCAGCCGCTCCCGTCCTGATGCACAATCTCGGCATCTTCATGGCGGCCGCGGACGGCAGCGGCGAGCAGATGTTCACAGACCTGGCGAAGGACGCCTGGCTGCTCACGTGGTGCTCCGCCGGCGCCTGGCTGCAGCATGATTGGGAGCAGCAATGATCCTACTGTGCGCCGCCGCCTTGCTGATGCCACTCCTGCACCCGGGTCACCCGCACAGCACCGGTGACAACGTCCTGTTCTACGGCGTGATCGGCGGCGTCCTGATCCTCGGCCTTCTGGCGGTCTGGCGGGGACGCCGCAAGAAACCGTGAGCTGGCGCTCAGCCTAGTTCGTCGCAATCTGAGCGGCGGGGGTCCGCTCAATCCCATTTGCTTCTCATCCCTGGCGTCGCCGCCAGGTGCAGCGTCGTCCATCCATCCTCGGTGTACTGCCTTGCGAGCGACGAATCAGTGGCCAGACGGCGGCGGACGGTATCCTCATCGCCGGAAATAGCCGCGTCGGCGAGTTGTTCGATGGAGGACGATGGGTCGTTTGGCGTCATGGGCAGTGATAGTCCTCCGCATACATGATTAGGCCCAGCTTTCGGGCGACTGCGCGGGACGCATGGTTCGTCCACTGCGTGCTGTAAAGCGGCAGCCGGCCCCCTGCCAGAACAGCGGCCGCCCATGCAAGAACGACATCGCCCGCAAGGCCGCGTCCTCGGTAGCCGGCCGCCGTCTCCACCCCGGCTTCGGCGGCTCTAGCAGTCCCGCAGGCAGAATGGCATATCGAGACAACTTCACCGGAGGAGTTGCGGGCGACCGCCAACGGGTGCGCCGCTGGCTCTACATCTCGAATCCAATCCAGCTCGGGGACCACGCGAGCGCCGCGAGGATCGCGAAGCAGTTCTATCGGTCCGGCGACCGGTGCCAGCTGGTCGCGAAACCGAAAGGCCGGTCCTCGGTAAGCCGCCACAGGCTCAGGTCCTTGCTCCGGCAGCGGCCGCGCGATGACGACCGGCAGGCTATGCTCCATCTCGTCCAGCGCGCTCACTACAGGCTCGCGTGACAGCGCGTCGTCCAGCTCGCTTCTGCGGCCCTCGGACAAAGCGGCGGACAGAAGCCATCGATTGCCATCGACGGTGCGCACAAGATGGAAGTCCGGGGCGGCAGTCCTACCGCCCCGCTCGCGCAACGTCAATCCGGCGTCGTCCCGTTCATAGAGGGTGTCCAGGTGCAAGCCAGCAAGGTCCAGTGCGGTACTTGGTGGCGGACTCAAGCCTGCGAGACGCAGAACTCGTTGCCCTCCGGGTCCTCCATGTTCGTCCAGGTGTTCCCGCCTTCCGACTTCTCTTCAACGGTCCGTGCGCCGAGCGAGATCAGCCTCTGCACTTCGGCCATGCGGTTCGCCGCCGCGAGCGCGAGGTGCAGGCGGTTCTTCACGACCTTGCCTTCAGGCACCTGCTGGAAGAACAGCCGCGGACCCGTTCCGGAGGTGTTCATGACAAGCACGAACGGGTCATCCTCCGGGTCCTCGATGCCCATCTTGCGCAGCCGCTCTAGTTCCCCCTCGTCGTACGGCGCGACCTCGTATCCATCGAGAGCAGCGGCCCAGAAACGCGCCAGCGCTGCCGGTTTCGAGCAGTCGATCACGACGTCCGAAAGCTGCGACATCAATCTTTACAGAATGCGTTTTTCGAAGAACACGCTAAGAGGGTCTTCTTTATAAGAGCCGAACGGAGGAATGCGCTGGAACCCGGCCGCCTCGTACAGCCCGATCGCTTCCTCCTGGTATATCCCCGTTTCCAGCCGCAACAGGCGGACTCCATGCCGGCGCGCGTGCTCGACCAAGCGATCGAGTATCATCTTGCCCAGCCCCAACCCGCGAAATTGCGGGCGTACGTACATGCGCTTCAGCTCGCCATATTCAGCGCCGAATAGTTGCACCCCGCCGCAGCCTGCCGGTGCGCCCTCCTCGCGTACCACGAAGAAGGCTACGCCTTCGCGCAGCATCTTCTCGACGCCGTACCCATGTCGGCTCTCAGCGGGATAAAGCGATGCGAGATGGTCCTCCAGTTCAGCGATCAGCGCCTGAGCCTCTGCGGTATCCGGCCGTTCCGCCAAGATAACACGCATTTATCCCTGCGAGACGCAGAACTCGTTCC
>VBJS01000173.1 GCA_005880055.1 Chloroflexota bacterium
CAGACAACGGTGACAGTCCTGGATGGCTCCGGGCGCCCGGTGCCCGATCTGAACTCGCAAGCATTCAACGTTACGGCTGACGGAAAGTCCCTGGCCGTGACGGCCTTCACTACCGGACAGGACCCGAGTGTGCCGGCCGCGGTCGTTCTTGTCTTCGACACGAGCGGCAGCATGCAGGGCACTGCGATCGAGCAAGCACGCCAGGCCGGGAAGGCGTTGGTGGGCCAGCTCGGGCCGACCGACCAGGTAGCTGTCCTTACATTCAGCAACACGGTTCAGCTTACAAGGGACTTTACGAGCGACCATGGAGCTCTCATTTCGGCCATTGATGGCATACAGGCCACCGGCGACACGGCCCTTTACGACGGCGTCGGTGCAGCCGTTGGTACCGCCACTCGGGCGCCCGCCCAGCGGCGCGCAATCGTCCTTCTATCGGACGGGCAAGATTTCGGCGGAGTAAGCCACGTCGATCGGGCCGGCTCGCTGGCCGCGGCAGCGGCGGCGGGCATCCCGTTCTTCGCCGTAGGACTCGGTCCGTCGATCGATCAGGCGTATCTTGAGGACCTGACGACTGGCACGCACGGGCAGCTGTTGCTGGCGCCCTCGCCCCAGTCGCTCCAGAGCCTGTACGAGGCGATTGGAACCACGCTGCGCCAGCAGTACATCCTTGATGTCGACGCGAGCGGTCTGGACCCCGCCTCGGCGAAGACGCTGCGTGTCGAGGTCAACCACGCGGGTACTATCACAGCGGCGGAGGCGCCCCTCGACCTATCGCACTTCGCACCGACGCCCGCGCCTCAGGTTACACCGGAGGTGACGGCGGTGGTTACGCCGATCCCAACGCCTGCTGGGACTGGAGCAGAGGGTGGAGGCTCAGCCGTGCCCCTGGCGCTGGCTGGAGGCGTGTTGGTGCTGGGCGTTGCCGGCGCGGGCGGGGTGGTTTACCGGCGCCGCCGGAGGCGCCAGGCGGTGCCGCAGGAACTGCGGACGCCGTGGCGTCCGCGCCCGGACGACCCCGGCGCCGTGTTCGTCGGCACGGGGCCGCTGGGCAACATGCGCGCAGACGCATGGCTGGAGAGCGTGGGTCCGGAAAACGCCGGGCGCTTTCCGCTAGGAGAGGAACCGGTAACCGTGGGCTTTACCGGAGACTGCACGATCTGCCTGCCTGACGGCGCCGGACTCCCCGGTGCGCGCTTTCGCGTGTGGCGACGCGAAGGTGTTTACATGCTGCACAACCTCTCGCGGTCTGGAGGGGTAACGGTGGGCGGCAAGCCTGCCACCTGGGCAGTGCTGGAAGACGGCGACGAGATCGTGATCGGCGCGTCCCGTTTGCGCTTCCGGATGGGCGACGGCGGCGGTCCGGCCTGATGCTGACATAATTCTAACAATTTTCTATGCTGCCTCATGCATTGGCCGGACGGCGCGTCGCTAGTATTGCAAGCACATCGCACGTAGCCACGTGCAGAAAGGAAGGGGGGTGAGGCGGCCGTCCGACACCTATCCGCAAGGAAACAGACGCATACGTACGACGGTTTTAAACTTCGAGCCAATGCAGGGGGGGAGCCCTGCCGAAACGGCTTCCAAAGGGGAGGAAAATTCTAATGCAGTTCGCAACTTTCGCTCTTAGCTGGTTGATGGCGCACATGCGCGTCCGCAGCGAGCGCGGCCAGGACCTGATTGAGTACGCTCTACTCGGCGGTCTGATTGCCGCTGCCCTCGTCGCTGTGATTGCGACCGGCGTCTTGACTGATCCGAAGACAGGTTTTATGCGGCAGATGGTCGATGGTATAGGCCACTGCATCGACTTCGACAAGACCACTGACTGCGGCCCCTTCTAGCTTCGAAACAGTCCGCTGAGAGGGAGCCGGTCTTAACTACCGGCTCTCCCTCAGTGCGCTTACTGCCGGGCGCCGACTCCAAAGAGAGATTGCGGTGCAAAGGTGGAGGATGTGCTGAACTGGAGCCAATTGAGGGGATTGCGAAGCAACCAACTATGAGCGTCTCTGCGGGCGTTTTGATACCGGTGCTCAACTTTCTCTCCGATCTGGGCCGAGCCGTCTCTCGATTGAGCTTGAATCGGGAGAAAGGTCAGGCGCTCGTCGAATTTGTGTTCATAGGTCCGCTTCTACTGTTTTTCATTTTGATCGTTGTGGATTTTGGAATTGCCATGGACCGCCGCGAGCTCGTTCAGCACGCCGTGCGAGAGGGCGCCCGTCGGGCCGCAGTGGCCGATGGGGTTGCGGAGATCAAAGAAAGCACGCACAACCAGTCTGCAGGCACACTCGACGAGGGCAACGTGAGCGTCTGCTTCGTCGACAGAAACGGCAACGGCGACGCTGACGCGGGCGACAACGTTCGCGTCAGCGGTGACTACACTTACAAATTCACTGTCGGTGGCGGCGAGATCCTCGCCGGCTTTGGTATCGGGCCGCCGAGCATCCACATGAGCCCCTCGGCCGAGGAGCGGCTGGAGAAATCCGGCCTAGGCGCGCCCGCCTGTTTAATAGACTAGGAGGAGGAAACAAATGGCGAGGATGCAGGGACTAACAATACCGAGGGGCAACCGCAGTCTCCTGATAATCGCTGCTCTTGCCGGACTGGCGGCGGCGGTGCTCTTTGTGGTCGCCGTTAATAACGGCGACAGCAAGAGCGCAGGGCAGAGTCCGGGCGCCACCGGAAATACGGTTGTCGCAGTTAAGGACATCCCGGCAGGCAACAAGATCGAAGCCGACATGGTGGCGATTAAGAAAGCGCCGGATGATCTTTTGGTCGCCAATCCTCTTGACGATACCGCCAAGGTCGCCGGGCAATACGCTGCCTACGACATCACAGCCGGCGAGCAAATCACGCTCGCAAGGATAGGCGCGGCCACTCCCTCCGGGTGCAAGATCGAATGCGTAATTCCGAAAGGGATGGTTGGAATAGGGCTCGCGGTTAAAGAGGTTACTGCAGTCGGCGGCCTGTTGTACCCCAGCGACCGAGTAAATATCGTCGGGGCGTTCGAGATAAAGAATGACGGCTCACTAAAGGACTGTGCCAGCCCTAATCTCGTGAAGACTCAGACGATTCTGCAGAACCTGGAAGTACTTGCAGTGGCGCAGCAACAACAGAATCCGGCAGCCGCGAACTCAGGTGCAAGCGATCCTAACTCTGGCTCGACCGGGACTAGACCGGCGGACGCAAAGCAACAGCCGGGTGCGGCAACGATCACTCTCGCGGTCAGTCCTGAGGACTCGCAAAAGCTGATTTCCGCGCAAGAAAGGGCAAACACGGTGTGGACCTCACTGCGGCCCGTCGGTGACAACGAAATTCGCGACATTCCGATCCTCGTCGAGTGTGGCCACGATTAGGATAGGGCTCCAGAAGGTCGATCAGTGAGTAAGAATGCAGAGGAGGTAGAGTATGGCGAGGGTACCTGAAGTAATGGTGGTGGACCAGGACCCGCAGGCCCGCTACGAAGTCAAGCAGCTGGCCAAGCACGCCCAGCTCAGTGTCACCGGTGAGGCCGCCTTCGGCACGGAGGCGATCTCCCTGGCGGCCGAACTTAAACCCGACGTAATCATCTGCGGGATGAGCAAGCCAGCGGAACGCTCCTTCCAGACGATGGAGGCGCTGCTCGACCTGCTGCCCGAGACGCCGATCGTTGCCTACAGTTGGCGCGACGATGCTGAGGCGGTGCGCCGGGCGATGATGGCCGGGGCAAGGGACTTCTTCGTCATGCCGGCCGAGCATGACCGAATCCTGGAGTCCGTGCGCTCGGTCCTCGAGGCTGAAGAACGGAAGCGCCTGCGCATGACAGGACAGGCGAAAGCGCTGGGTCCGCGGGGAATGATCATCGCTGTATTCGGCGCGAA
>VBJS01000174.1 GCA_005880055.1 Chloroflexota bacterium
CGAGTAGTCGGCCTTCTTCGGCCGCTCGCTGTACCCGAAGCCGAGCAGGTCGAGCGCGACGGTGCGATGAGCGCGCGCGAGTTCCGGTATCACGTAGCGGTAGCTGAAGGTGTGGCCGGCGAATCCGTGCACGAGGACAACAGCCGACCCGCTGCCTTCCTCGATGTAATGCAGGCGCTCACCGTCCACCTCGATGAGGCGACCGGGCTTCGAGACCTTGTTCCAGTCGAGCCTTTCGCGGGGACGGAGGAGCCGCGCAAACGCAGCGAGGGCAGCAACGATACCTGCAAATCCGACAAGATACTTCCGCACAACAACCTCCTAAAGGCAGGGCCAGACGCCGACCCTACAATGATAAGCTACCGGGCGCCCCAGACAGCGGGGTGTCAGGAGGAGAGTGTCATTCTGAGGCACGAAGAATCTGGCGGCGGGAGGGAACGCTGGTGATGCATTCGCGACCTAAAACGACGCTCTGTCGCCGGTGGTGCCAGAAGGTGGCGCTTTCTCGTATCGTTCTTCGACTAACAGCCCCAGCCGCTGCCAGGCACATGGCATTCGGCGGCCGCTAAACTATAGTCGTAATGCCCACGCCCCAGAAGCAGTTCGAAGCACAGTTGAAGGCGCTCCCCGCGCGCCCCGGCGTTTACCTCTTCCGTAACGCCAAGGGTAATGTCGTTTACATCGGCAAGGCGGCCTCCCTGAAGAGCCGCGTCCGCTCCTACTTCGGGGCCACGCACGCCTTCGAGCCGAAGACAAGGCGGCTGGTAGAGGAGATCGCGGATATCGAGTTCATCCTCACGAAGACGGCGCAGGAGGCGCTGCTGCTGGAGGCGACGCTGGTCAAGCGGCACCAGCCGTTCTTCAACGTGCGCCTGAAGGATGACAAACACTACCCGTACCTGAAGATCGACCTCAAGGAGCCGTGGCCGCGGGTGGAGATCACGCGCCGCGTGCTGAACGATGGCGCCCGCTACTTCGGCCCGTTTGCCTCCGCCGGGTCAGTGCGTCGCTCGTTGGACCTGGTCAAGAAGCTGTTTCCCTGGCGCTCCTGCACGAAGGTGATCACAGGCGAGGACCCGCGGCCGTGCCTCGAGTACTTTATCCACCGCTGCATCGGCCCCTGCGCATCGCTCTGCACCAAGGAGGAATACGACACCGTCATCAGCCAGACGATCATGTTCCTTGAGGGTCGGACCGACGAGATCGCCCGCGACCTGCGGCGCGAGATGCAGAGGGCTTCCGAGGAGCTTGAGTACGAGCGCGCGGCCCGCCTTCGGGACCAGGTGCAGGCGATCGAGCGGACGACTGAGCAACAGGTGATGGAGGTGCGGGACCGGACGGACATGGACGTCTTCGGCCTGGCGCGCGAAGAGCAGGAAGCCTACGTCCAGGTATGGTTCGTGCGCAGGGGCAACGTCATCGGCCGGGACAACTTCCAGCTGGACGGAACGGCCGACGAACCGGACGCGCAGGTGCTGGCGAGCTTCATCGAGCAGATCTACGAGTCCGCTGTTTATATTCCTCGGCGAATACTCCTACCGTTTCCAATCGCCGACCAAGCGCTGATCGAGGAGGCGCTATCCGAGCGCCGGGGCAGGCCCGTGACGGTCGCGACGCCGGAACGGGGAGAGAAGAAACAAATCGTGCAGCGGGCGGTGGACAACGCGCGCGAGGCGCTGCAGCAGGCGCGTGCGCGCTGGCTGGCCGATAGCGGAAAGAAGCAAGAAGCGCTCCAGCAACTGCAAGACGAATTGAACCTGCCCTCGCTACCGCAGCGGATTGAGTGCTATGACATTTCCAACATCCAGGGCACGTCTGCTGTCGGCTCGATGGTTGTGTTCGTGGACGGCCATCCGAAGCGGAATGAGTACAGGCGCTTTCGGATCAAGGGCGTCACCGGCGCCAACGACTTCGCGATGATGCAGGAGGTGCTAAAGCGCCGCTTTTGGAAGATGCGCCGCGAAACGGAGGCGGAAGGGGCCAACGAGGGTGCAAGCGAGGAACTTACCCACGCTGATACGAACCGGGCGGCCGTGACAGCCGAGCTGTCGCAGCGAAACGCGGGCGCCACAATGACGCCGCCGTCGGCAGATGGCGGGGACGGAGCTGGGGCGCAGCAACCAAGGGCCGAGAAGACGTCGCTTCCCGCTCGTCGTGAGGGACTCGTAGGACGAGCGGAGCAATCCCCCACCGAAACCGAGTACGACCAATCGTTCGGGGCGGTGCCGGACCTGGTGATCGTGGACGGCGGCAAGGGGCAGGTTTCGGCGGCGCACGATGCGATGCGGAACCTGGGGATCGGCCAAATCCCGCTCGCGGGGCTGGCCAAGCGGTTCGAGGAGCTGTACGTGAAAGACATCGCCGAGCCGATCGTCCTGGACCGCACGTCGCAGGCTCTGTACCTCGTGCAGCGGCTGCGCGACGAGGCGCACCGGTTCGCAATCACCTACCACCGCGGTGTGCGCTCGAAGAGCGGGATCAAGTCCGCGCTGGACGAAATTCCGGGTGTCGGGCCAAAGCGAAAGAAAGCGCTGCTGCGGAAGTTCGGTTCCGTCAAGGGGATCAGGGAAGCCACGGTCGAGGAGATCGCCGCGACGCCGGGATTTACCCGGGCGGTGGCGGAGAAAGTGTTGAGCGGCTTGTGAAGGGTGGCGCGTGAACTGTCCATTCGCTGAGCGGGTGACCTCGGTCCTCAGTCGCCACCCGGGAATCGGCGCGGTCGTACTTGTCGGGTCCCGAGCGCGGGGCGAGGCCGCCGAATTGTCGGACTGGGACCTCAAGGTGGAGACGAGCGCTTTTCGGCCGGTGGCAGCCGCGCTGCCGGCTCTGGTCGCGCCACTGAAGCCGCTGGCGCAGCAATGGGACCGGCTCAGCGAACACGCCTGCTACATGCTGTTGCTGCCGGGTGTCGGGAAGGTTGACCTGATCTTTGACGAGCCGTGCAAACCCAAGCCTCCCTGGGTGGTCCGGTTGACCACGCTGCCCAGCATCGACGACCATTTCTGGGACTGGACACTCTGGCTGGCCGCGAAGGATCGGGCCGGAAAACAGGCGCTGGTCCGCTCCGAACTCAAGAAGATGCATGAGCACCTGCTCGCTCCCTTGGGTGTGCAACGCGTGTCCGCCGGTGTATCCAATGCCGTTACTGCTTACACGCCGGCCAGAGCCGGTGCCGAGAGGCGGCTGGGGGTTGCTGTGCCCAGGGCGGTTGAAAACGAAGTTCGCAGGCTCCTGGCGGCGTGTGGCTTCCGTCTAGGCGGCGGCTGACGGTCGGAAAGACGACCAGCGGAGATATCGCGGTGAGACCGGCGCTGATCTTTATCCTGGCGCTGGCGTGCCTGGCGCCGTCCGGGCTGGCGGCGCGGTCCACGTCCGCCTCGCCCTTCCCGGGGGGGTACGCAGTTGGCGGCGCAGTGCCGGGCGCCACCTTCCCGGAGATGCTTGACATGGCAATGGTTCCGGGTGCGCCGGACGAGGCGGTGGTGATCACGCAGGGGGGCCTGTTATGGCGCGTCTCGTTATCCGGGGCGTTCGCTCCCTATGCGT
>VBJS01000175.1 GCA_005880055.1 Chloroflexota bacterium
CCCTGGTAGGTGGCGCCGGCCATCGAAAGGGTGGCGCCAACGAGCCCCGCCAGCAGCACGCGAGGCAGCCGGACCTCCCAGATGATGTTCTGCGAGGTAGCGGGAACGTCCGAGGAGAGTCCGATTCCCGGCAGATGCGACAGCAGAATGCGCACCGTGGCATCGAGAGGAACGTTCGCTGGGCCCAGCGCCAACGCCAGCCCCGCGACGCTCAAGAGCGCAGCTAACCCGATCAGCAACCGTGCCCGCAGAGAGCGCGCCAGAGTGAGGGTCTCACCCGGCGCGGCGACGGCGCCGGCGCGCCCGGCCAGCCCGCTGTTGTCCTGGAGCAGGTTCACTGAAAAGCGTCCGGATAGAGGTCCTTAGCCAGCGTCTCTAGTGCTTCGGCGATGCGTGGTCCCGGGCGGCTGATGATATCCGGGTCTACCGTGTAGACGCGCCTGTTCTTCACCGCCGAAATCGCATCCCACCCGGGCCGCGCGGCCACCGTCTGCGGCGATTCCCCGGCCTGCTCGTCGGCCAGGATGATAACCTCCGGGTCGGCCTTGATCACCGCCTCGTTGCTCATCTGCGGGAACGCTTCGCCCGCGGGCTCCGCAACGTTCTTCGCCTGGAGCGTCGCGTACAAGTCGTGAATGAAGCTGCCCGGCCCAACGGTATAGAGCGTGTTGTCCACCTCGTGGAAGACGCGGGGACCCGGCTTGCCCTGCGGTATCTTCAGTTCGATATCAGTGATCTTGTCGCGGAGACCGGAGAGGAGCGCCCGGGCTGGTCCCAGGTGGTCGCTCACCTCGCCTAGCGTCTCGATCTGATCGAACACGCCTTCCAGAGAGGGCGGAGTGGCCAGGAAAAGCGTCGGTATGCCGAGCGCTTTAAGGGCATCTTGCAGGCCGCCCGGATCGTATTGGATGAGGACGAGGTCCGGATTTTGCGCCGCTATGCCCTCTACACTGGGCGCGAAGCCGCTGATCTTGGGGATAGATGCAGCCTCCGGCGGGTAGTTGGTGTTCTGGTCCGCCGCCACCACTGCGCCCCCCGCACCAATAGCGAAGAGCACTTCCACGAATGACGGCTGCAACGCCACGATCCGCTTCCCCGGGGTCTTCAGCGTCACTCCGTTGCCCTTGTCGTCTTTCAGGGTGAGGGGGAACACCACCGTTGCCGTCGGCACCGAAGCCCCCGTCGGCGTGGCGCTGCCGCTCACGCCCGGCGACTCGTTATCGTCTCCACATGCGACCAACAGCGCGACGGCGAGCGCCGTGAGAAACAACAGGACCGTAGATCGGCTGGTCATTCAGAACCTCCCGAGACTATCGGAAGGGCTTCGGCGGGACGAAAAACCCCTGCCGGACCGGCAGGGGGTTCGCGTTTATCGCCACGCCCACGCCTTTCCTCGAAGGCTGGTATCGCGGACAGGGCAGGCGACCTGGCTTCCTCGGTTTCCGCTACTCCGTCGGGAGCTACAGCTCGTAGCCGAGGCTTTCCAGCCTCGGCACATTCTTTCCCCGTAGCCCCAGGCATTAAGCCTGGGGCGCCTCGGCGGGCGGAACCGGGATACAGTTGCGGGACAGCGCCGGCCTCTCACCGGCTTCGCTATTAACCCCTGCGCCCGCGCGGCGAGTGGCCCGCCGGGCGAACGTCGTGGGGACCCATATCCCCGTATTCAGTTGTCGTCGCGAATATATCAGCAGGTTGCAAAGCGGTCAAGCGCCGCAGGGTTTGACTGTGCACGGTCGGCTCGGCGCAAAATGGTCGCGCAGGCGCTAATCGGATACACCCATCCGAGCGCCGGGGAGCTTCATCATGGACATGGGCTTGAACGGCAAAGCGGCGCTGGTCGGTGGTGCAAGTAAGGGTATCGGCAGAGCGGTAGCTCTTGGGCTGTCGCGGGAAGGGTGCCGCGTCGCCATCTGCGCTCGGAATAAAGACTCGCTTGCGTCTGCTGCGGAAGAGATCCAGCGAGAATCGGGTGTTCAGACGCTGCCTATCGTCTGCGACATGGCTCGCTACGACGACATCCAGCGTGCCGTCCATGACGCTGCTTCCGCTTTCGGCCGGCTTGACGTCCTCGTGAACAACGCCGGGGGCCCACCCACCGGCACCTTTGAAACGCTGGACGAGTCCTACTGGCTGCACGCGATCGAGCAGAATCTTCTCTCTGCCGTTCGTACAGCACGGGAGGCGTTACCGGACCTGCGGCGCTCAGGCTCCGGGCGTATCATCAACATTACGTCTGTGGCCGTGAAGCAGCCAATTGATGGGCTGATGCTATCGAACGCTACGCGGCTAGGCGTCATCGGCTGGGCGAAGACACTCTCGCGGGAGCTGGCGGCCGACGGGATAACCGTCAACAACGTTTGCCCGGGCAACATCGCAACAGAGCGGTTGGTTTCCCTGATCGAGGAGCGGGCGCGGCGCCAGGGTGTCCAGATGGCAGACGCTGTGCAACTCGAGGAGTCGCGCGTCCCTATGGGCTTCCTGGGCGAGCCCGAAGACGTCGCGAACATGGTCGTTTTCCTCGCGTCAGGAAAGGCGCGCTATGTTACCGGGACCACAATTCAGGTAGACGGCGGGAGCACGACCGCCGTATTCTGATCGCGCCTTCTCCTTCTCAGCGAAGATAAGGACATCGCGCGCGTTAGCGGACGCCTCTCCCGGGCTAGGTTGTTTTTTCTTAGCCTGCCTTGCGCCCCTGGAATGAGGGATCGTTGTGGTCGAGCCAGACCTGCGCGGTCCAGTAGTTGTTGCCGAACCAGGGCCAGCCCGTCCGGTTCTTGACGTATGGCCAGGCAATAGTGCCCCCGCCGGGGGCGGCGTAGTCCAGCCGGGCGTGGACAGCAGGCGTCTTGGTCAGGTCGGTGTTGGCGGGGTCCTGTCCCATCAGGTAGCGCTGGATCTGATAGCCCAGCTGCTTGCGCTTGTCGATGTTGAATTCCCTTCGTTGGTCGTCAAGGAGCTTGTCCAGGGTGGGGTCGGACACCTTGAAGGAGTTCTTGGGTCCGCCTGTCCGGAAGTACGGGTATACCCAGTCGTCAAGGTCAACCCAGCCGTTGTCGAAGCCCCAGGTCATTGCAGCCAGGTCCGGCTCGTCCTTCACCAGCCCCTCCGCGATGCGCTGGTAGGGGACCGTCTGGAACTTGATGTCCTGGTCTATGCCCAGCTTCGATTTAATCGTCTGCAGGTAGGTGTTAGCGAACCGGCGGATGTAGTCCGGCACATCCGCGAACCAGATCTGCGGGATAGCCGGTCTGCCTGCCGCCTCATAAAGCTGGCGCGCCTCCTGGATATCCTTGTCCCGATCGGCGCCCAGGCGGTACCCGGGCATATTAAGCAGCTCGTCTTGAGGCAGCGCCCAGTACTTGACAGCGATTCCTACCGGCCCAACTTTGTTCCAGGCACCGCTGCCGATCACGTCGATCACTTCCTGCCGGTCGATCGCCAAGTGGAGCGCGCGGCGGACCCGCCAGTCGTCGAAGGGCTGAGCATATGTCTTGAAGCGGGTGTTTAGCCAGCCGGAGGTTGGCGCGCGCTGGAACGTAAGGCCCAACCCTTCGTTCATGATATTTACGATCCACTGCGGGTTATCGATGAACCCCGCGGTGTCAATCTCTTTCTTCCGGAAGAGAGCCTCCACAGTAGCGTCGTTCAGCCCCTGACCTGTGGCCTTGTATCCGTCCATATACGGCCGGCCGAGCTCCGGCTCTCCCCAGCCGAACCACTCCGGATTGCGGTTCGCGTCGAATTCGATGCCGAACTGGAGGTTCGCCCAGAGGAATGGGCCCGTGCCGATCATCCGGTCCGGCGGCTTCACGCCCCGGTTCTGGTAGGAGTCCACGGAGTCCCACGGCCGCCCGTCCGGGCCCGGCTCCAAATCGACGATCTCTTTGGGGATAATCATGGCATTGGTATCGGCCATGAAGTTGTAGAAGGGCGCGGTCGGCTCCTTCGTGGTGATTCGGAGGGTGTAATCGTCCGTCTTCTCGATCTTGTCTATCGTTTTGTACTGACTGGAGCGGTAATAGTACGAGCGCTGAGGACTATCATCAGTCGCCTGGCGGGTGTAGCTGTAGATCACGTCGTCGGCGCGGCCGGCCAGGCTTGGGAAGTTCCTGCGGATTGCATCGGTGTTGTGAAACTTGACGCCCTTGCGCAGCTTCACCACATAAGTCAACGGCGGATCGCCGATCATTTCCGGCGCGCTCTCCGCGAGGTCTGGCGCGATGTTTTCCCAGGTGGGCTCCAGGTGGCTCTTATACATATAGAGCTTGCTGAAGACCGCAGCGAGGTTGGAATACATCGGGCCGAACTGGGTTTGGTGCGGGTCATAGCGGTCCAGTACCACCGGGTCGAAACCAATGTAGGTGAGGGTGCCCCCGTGCGAGTC
>VBJS01000176.1:0-6575 GCA_005880055.1 Chloroflexota bacterium
GAGGGCGAGATCAAGATTGGCGACACTACGCTCGATTCCCCCAGCGAACGTGAGATTGCCCGCCAGGAGCGCATGAAGCGCGAGGGCTAAAGGTTTGGCGACGCCGTCGATCTGGTGAGCACCAGAAGCGCGTCGTGGCTCTACATTGGCCTCACGTATCCAGCGTGCTTGATTGCCGAACTCTATGGGCGAGCATTCGAGGGAGCGGCAACGCCCGCAAAATGACCACGGAAGGCAAAGTCATTTGGCAGAACACCATGACCGACGGTCGAGCGCACGTGATGCTCGCGGCACTGGGCCTCTGCATCGCTAACTCTCGGGCTCAGCGGCGGCCGCGCGCGGGCGTCCTCTGAAGCCTGGAGTTGGACCGCACCTTACTAACCAGGGGAAAGCGCTCCGGATGCTCGATCGACTCTACCGCTAGATCCACGTCCAGATCCGGCCAGTACAGATGATGCGAAGAGGGTTGTTGCACACGGACCAGCTTGGCAATCGGGGCATCCCGGAACCACGGGAACTTCTCAAACGCCAGAAACAATTCGCGGTCCCCGAGAAGCAGCCAAAAACCGTGCCGTGAAACGTTAGTTACTTCTACGGCCGAAGTGCGTCTGCCACGCTGCTCGGATTTCATCCTCGTGCTCCTGCACCAGCCTCAACGCAGCGGTAAGCCGCGCAGGGCTCAGCCCGTAGTTCTGTGCGACGGCGATCTCTGGCGCAAGCCAGAACTTAGCTTCGTCACCGGAGCAGTCGACGCTTCGCCTCGGCGTGATCGACGCCCTGTCCAGCATCGTGTTCCGCCAACCCCCGCTCGGTCTTCGCCAAGAGCACCAGGCGCTCGATCGCGTCCTCCAGGGGGGCGTCCGCCGAGAGCTTCTTGATGACCTCGAGGAGTTTTCGTTTGGCGCTACCCGCCGACATCGGCTCCTCCTCGGCTGTGCGGAACAGCACGCTCAGGATGAACGCTGGCGCTGAGCGTCCGCGGCGAGCGAATGCGAGCCAGCGGCCAGCTCAAGCATGTTCGACGGGGCGGGCGGCGGTGCCGCACGGTCAAGATCAAAGGCTGTCGGCAAAGGCTCGAGCCCTTTCCTTCGGAAGAGCGCCGCCACGCACCAAATGCGCAAGAATCGTGAACATGTCGTCGATTCCTAAGACGGGAGGGCCTCCAGGTCCGTGACCATGTTTTAGGCGCCCGCCGGGCTGCGTTCGCGTGTCCTTGTAGTAGTGGAAGTGAAGTCCCGTAATCGGTCCGTCCTCGGAGTCCGCGGTGAGGAAGATGTACGGAGAGTAGGTGGGGATACCGCTGTCAATCTGAATGACGCCCTTGATCCATCGCTCCCACTTCTCCTCGGGACCTTCCTGCAGATCACTGATCCGATAGATGACGGTGTCCGTGCGGGTGCACTTCGGGTACACGAACCTCCCGCTCGGGTCTGTGTGCCTGTTGAGAAGTTCCACGATGTTCGCTGCCCACGTTGTTGTGTGGCAAGAGCGACACTTGAAGTCGTAGCCCATGCTCCCTCCTCGGCCCGTCCGTCACATCGCCGTCGAACGCTGCGCGTAACCGGCGCACAAACGGCAAGCGGAGCGCGGCCGATTGTGCGTCCGTGTTCACGCGGGTGTTAGACGGCAACTCACGAGAAGTTCAGTCCTGTCGCGGGTTGATCCGGCCACTCGAAGTCAATGTAGTGGGATGGCTTGCCATTTACTTTCCACCCAAGATAGCGAAGATGTCGTCGCAAATCACTTGTTTCCCACCCAGTCTGCATGATTCCAGGAAGCTCGAGCCGTTGAGGCGGCGCTTGCAGGGCGAACCACAGTAGGAATCTGAAACCCTCGATGGAGTAGAGGACGCCAAGAAGGCCTATCACAGGGTCGGCGAGAAGGCCGATCGTCATATTGTTTTGCGATCCGATGGGTTCTCCAGGATGAGAGGCTACATAGGCACCAGTCGGACTGCTAAGGGAGTCTAGACCAAAGGCGACACGCACCAATCGTTCAGGCACAGGCTCCAACGGGCCGATGGCGCCGTCAGCGACTAATAGTCTGCGCGCGACCAGTAGGTTTATCGCCGTTTTCAGTAGCCACCGTTCAAGGAGCAGCCCGTCAACAACGAAACGATCCAGCGACCAAGAGTCGGCAGGGGCAGAGGCGCGTTGCCGGCCGAGATCCAAACACCGACCGAGTGTCTGGAATGTATGCTTGCCTCCGCTGTCCACAGGCGAAAGCCGACTGTTGTGCCTCGCGACACCAAGGCATTCCAATGACCGTCACGGTGCTGACTCCGTACAAGGTTTCGGAGACGACGTGCTCCCCGGATAGCGGGCCCGCGCAGTCGCCAAGGGTTGCCGCCCAGCATCCGGTCACAACCTCTCCTCTTGGCGCTGCTGCCTAGATGCTCATGTCGAGCGGCGGCGGCGAGCGAATACGAGCCAGCGGCCCGCTCCAACATGCTGTTCGGCGGAGTTCGGTCTTCGCAGGACGCGGGCTAGATGTGAAGTCCCAGGAGGTTGTCCACCCGGGCCATCTCTGCGACGTTGGTGGTTGCGAGTCGACCATCACCGCAGAGAAGGAGGCCCGGATGGACATCCACAAGAATGCCCGGACCACGCCTCACAGTCGAGCGGCAATCGTCGAGCGGATCACCCGGCTGGGCGAGAGCGTCAAGGGCGTGGCCCGCGCCGTGGGGATCTGTCCCAAGACCGTGCGGAAGTGGGTGGCGCGGGCCCGCGCCGGCGATGGCCTGGGGGATCGCTCGTCGCGGCCGCAGCGCGTGCCCGGCGCCACGCCGGCCGAACTGGTCGAGCACATCGAACGGCTGCGCCGGCAGCGGTGGACGAGCGCCGAGATCGCCGAGCGGCTGCGGCTGGGCCGCTCCACGGTCGCCCGGTACCTGGCGCGGCGGGGCTTGGCCCGACTGCGCGCCCTCGAGCCCGTGGTGCCCGTGCAGCGCTACGAGCGCGCCCGGCCCGGGGAGCTGCTCCACCTGGACGTCAAGAAACTCGCCCGGATCCGCGGGGTCGGACATCGGATCACCGGCGATCGGCGGACCCGGGTGCGCGGCATCGGCTGGGAGTACGTGCACGTGGCTGTCAGCGGTCATCCAATAATCCCCACCTGTGAGCACTGAATTTTCCCCACCCTCCGCACTCAGGAGGGCATCGCCATGAGCGACACATTGTTGGAAGGCACGACGCCGGCGGCCGCCGACACTGACCCCGAGGTCACACCACTCGGGGAGGGACGGATGGTCCGAGAGGACTGCTGGCGGGAGGTCCACCGGCTGTTCCACGTCGAGGGGCGGTCGAAGTCGGAGATCGCCCGGCAGTTGGCCCTGGATCGGAAGACGGTGCGGGGGATTCTCCACGAGGCGGCGTGGCAGCCCTACACCCGCACGGAGCGGACCGACACGCTGCTCGTGGAGCACACGACCTACCTGCAGACGCGGGCGCCTGAGGTCCAGTACTCGGCGCGCATCCTGTTCCAGGAGCTGCGCCAGAAGCGCGGCTATCGCGGCAGCTATGAGACGGTCAAGCGCTTCGTGCGGCCGTTGCGGGCCGTCGAGCAAGCGGCCGAGCGCGCGACGGTGCGGTTTGAGACGCCACCGGGGCAGCAAAGCCAGGTTGACTGGGGGCAGGCCCGCATCGGCTTCCGCAGCCGCCCCGTCGTCCTCCACGTCTTCATCCTGACGCTGGGCTACTCGCGGCGCAGCTTCCACGAGCCGTGCCTGGGCGAGACCCTCAGTCAGTTCCTCGATGCGCACGAACGGGCCTTCGACTACTTCGGCGGCCACACGCGCGAGCACCTCTACGATCGGCCGCGCACCGTCTGCCAGCCTGGGGGCGACGGTCGGGTCGTGTGGAACGCCACCTTCAAGCAGTTCGCCGACTACTGGGGCTTCGAGCCGCACTTGTGCCGGGCCTATCGCGCTCAGACCAAGGGCAAGGTCGAGTCGGGCGTCAAGTACTTCAAGGGCAATTTCCTGCCCGGCCGGACATTCGTCGACGAGCAGGACCTGCGCGAGCAGCTCGGCCAGTGGCAGCGCGAGATTGCGGATGTGCGGATCCACGGGACGACGCATGAGCGCCCGGCGGATCGCTTCGCCCGCGAGCGGAGCTCCCTCATCGCCACGGCCGGCCAGCCCGCGTTCCGCCTGGAGGCCAGCCAGCCCCGACGCGTGGCCGAAGACTATCTCGTCAGCTTCGAGACCAATCGCTACTCCGTGCCCTTTACCCTCATCGGGCAGACCGTCGAGGTCACCCGACGCGGCGGCCGCCTGCAGATCACCCACCGCGGATGCCTCGTGGCCGAGCACGAGGAGCTGGCCGGGAAACATCAGCTTCGCATCCGACCCGAGCATGGCCCGGGCGCGATCGCGCGGACGGCGCGCCGGGCCGCCTCCTCGCTCCCCAGCGCGCGCGGTGTGTTGACCGTGCCCGAGGTCGAGATCCGGGATCTGGCCATTTACGAGGTGCTCGGGGCCGCGACCGGGGATACCGATATAGCTCCCCCCATCGAGATCGTCGATCCTGAGGCCGCCTTGGCGGTGCGCTCATGAGTGCCGCCCAGCTCGAGCGCCTGCAGGAGCAGATGCAGCGGCTGCGGCTGTTCAAGAGTCGCGAGCGTCTCGAGGCCGTGCTCCAGGAGGCCACCGCCAAGGAAGCCACGTACGCCGACTTCCTCGATACGCTGCTGGCCGAAGAGGTCGCCTCGAAGACGGCCAAGCATGTCACCATGCGCACGCACCTGGCCCGCTTCCCCTTCGTGAAGAGCCTGGAGACGTTCGACTTCAGCTACCAGCCCTCGCTCGACAAGAAGCAGATCCAGACGCTGAGCAGCTGTCACTTCATCGAGCACGGCGAGAATGTCGTGTTCCTCGGTCCGCCCGGCGTCGGGAAGTCCCACCTGGCCGTCGGGCTCGGCCTCAAGGCCATCGAGCATGGCTACCGCGTCCTGTTCGCGACCGCGGCCGGCCTCATCACCGCCCTGACCAAGGCCGCGGCCGAGGGGCGTCTGGACGAGCGGCTCAAGATCTACACCGTGCCCCGGCTGCTGATCATCGACGAGATCGGCTACCTGCCGATCGACCGCGCCGGGGCCAATCTCTTCTTTCAGCTCATCAGCCGCCGCTACGAGCGCGGCCCGATGATCCTCACCAGCAACCAGAGCTTCGGGAGCTGGGGCGACGTGTTCGGGGACCGGGTGATCGCCACCGCGATCCTCGACCGGGTGCTGCATCACGCGATCACTATCAACATCCGGGGCAACTCCTACCGGCTGAAGGACAAGCTCAAAGCCGGCCTCGTCAAGCCGGTCGAGGCCACCACCACCTAACCGGGGGGTGGGGAATTTTCGATGACCACACCTGGGGAAAATTGGGTGACCGTTGACACCCTGCGTGCGCGACACCAAACACCTGGGACGCGCGGCAGGGTGGAGGGTTCCGCGCGCTCGTCGCCGAGATCGACGGATGCGCGTCACTCGCCGAGCTCGCGGCGCTCGGCAAGCGGCTCTACGCGCTCGCGCTCTCGCACGACCAGGCCGGCGTCGCGTGGTCGCACTACCAGCTCCGTAAGGCGGCGTTACAGGAGGCCGTGGCGCTGGGCGCGCGGGCGCGCGCGCTCATCGCCGAGGTGGAGCAGGCGCCGGCGCGCGCGCTGGCGCGGCTGGGCGCGCGGCTTTATCGGCTGGAGCACAGCCGCGAGGCGGCGGCGATCACGGTGGTGGAGTGGCGGCGGATCTGGCAGGCGTACCAGGCGCGCAAGGCAGCGCTCGCCGCGTAGGCGGCGCCGGGTGCCGCCGGCTCGGCAGCGGGGGGCCTTCGCCGTGCAAAAGGGCGCACGGCTCGGCCCCGGGCCCGCCGAGGAGCCGAACCTCCCAGAGAAGTCGCCTCTAGCGAACATAAATCAACCGGCGAAGGCCTTCCCCGGCTCGCTCCGCTCGCCTTGATTTGATCCGATCCGGTCCGAGGGCACCCCATCACCCAAAGGAGGTGCCACATGGACCGGACGAACACCCGGGTCATCGCCACGCAGCAGCGTCGGGCGCTCGACTTCATGCTCGACGCCCTCGGCCTGCAGCACGCCAGGGACGAAGCGCTCCGCGCTGCTCGCAGCCACCAGCTCGAGGAGGCGGTGGCTGGGCTCCTGGCAGAAAACCGCACGCTGCGCATGCGACTCCGAACGCTCGAGCACGAGCTGGACCCCGCGGAAGCGGAGATCGACGCCTTCGCGCGCGAGATGGACAGCCGCAGGCGGAGCGGCAATTACGAGGCGGCGGTTCGACTGTTCGATCGTGCTTGCGCCCTGTGGCTTAGCACTGGGAAATCAGGGCGAGCCGCGTGGTGCCTGTGGGGTATAGCCAGTAGCTACAATCGGCATGGTCTTTATTCACAGGCACGCTATTGGTACACCAAGGCTAAGTCCATGGCGCGCGCGGCCGGAGATCCACGATGTGCTGCGTGGTCCGGCGCTGGCATAGCCGAGATTGACAGAGTTCAGGGTAAGTCGCGGACATCGCTAGAAGAGCATTTCCATTTGCTGGGCGTCTTCCGGGCGATGGCGGACGCTAAGGGAGTA
>VBJS01000176.1:6617-7667 GCA_005880055.1 Chloroflexota bacterium
AATTACGATCAGGCGGTATCGTATTACATGAAGGCTCAAGATTTGGCGCAACGTACTGGCGATGCAGCGCACGGTGCCTGGTCGCTCCGAGGCTACGCAGAAGTTCTCAGGCGGCGCGGCGATCTGAGCGATGCGCTGACTCTCACCGAAGCGGCTCGAGAACGCTTTGAGGCTCTCTCCTATCCGATCGGAGTGGCTTATGCTGTCAAGACAGCCAGCGAGGTAAGGCTTGCCATGGGCCACGTGGAAGCCGCGGTTGACACTGCACGCCAGGCGGTGAGGATCTTCGCCGGGATTATGAAGCCGCGAGGGCTCGCGTATGCGCTGAAGACCCTAGCCGATGCCGAGAACGCAGCAGGCGAGATGGACGCCGCGAATCGGCACTATCTTCGCTCTATTGGCCTGTTTGACGCTTTGGGTATCTTTCCTGCGAGCGAGTACCGCGGTGATCTGGCCGTGAACCAACTAGGTCGCCGTAGCTACCATCTGCCTTCGTCTCTACGGCCCGCGAAGTAGAACCCGTCCCTCGAGCGTTCTTTCGCCCTCACCTCCGACAGCTGGAATGGTAGCCAACGTCTCCCTCGCTCTTGCAATTGCCCTGGCGATCTCACCGCGAGTATCGTGATCGCTGACTTTGGCGAGTGCCTGCTCCAACCCCTTCAGAATGGCCTCTATGCGACGCCGGGCACCGATAGAGCCAAAATACGAGAGGCTGTTCTGCACAGAAGCGCTGGCCTGGGACGCGTCGCCACGCTGGAAGTGGACCTTCGCGAGCGCGCCGTGCGCGAGCCCCAAATCGTAGGGATTTCCTGAAGCGGTTGCTATCTCCAAGGCACGGGCGGCATTACGGAACGCGGCGTCCGACTCGTTTAGGCGGTGATGGATGTCGCTTAAAGTGACGTAATCCTTGGCTGTGTCATAACTCAGTCCAAAAGTCTCTGCGTACTTAACGCCCTCAAGGATCCACGTGATGGCTTGCCGATAATCTTTCGACGCGCTAACGGGACGACCCATTTTTGAGTTCGAGATCGCGGTATCGGCAAGTTTCTT
>VBJS01000176.1:7725-10813 GCA_005880055.1 Chloroflexota bacterium
GTGGCCGAACGCGGTCGAGTAATCACCGCGCAGTTCCGCGGCAAGCCCGAGGCCATTGTACACGCTGCCGAGCAATCGAGAATTGCGATAGCGTTCGAGAATGGTGCGCGCATCAAGTAGGGCTTTCTCAGCGTCTGCAAGCGCGTCTTGTCGATAGCGGATAAATGCAAGATCGACCAGCAAAGCCGCGCGTTGGAGATCGTCGTAGGGGTTTAGCTCGGCATGGAGCCCTAGTGCTTGGTCGTAGGATCTGCACGCGCCAATGTAATCGCCTAGTTGTTCGAGCGTTCGGCCGATCTGCTGCAGTGCCTTGATCTTCTGCTCAGCATCGTTGGCCTCTTTGAGGGCGCTTCGAAAGTGTTCGAGTGCTGTTCGCAGGCGACCATCTCCTTCGCTACTAAGCGTGAGCCATCCCGAGCGAAGGCTTCTTAGGTAGCGATGCAAGCTCTCGACGTGCGCGTGTGATTTGGCGGAGGGATGCGCACGAAAGACACCTAGTCGGAGAAAGCTCCTCAACGCCTCCGGACTGACGTCGAAGGTGATGGAGTTGGGCCCTGGGACGGGGCGTGATGGGCCCTTGACCTTGGTCTGCATCTCGATGAGGAGCTGCCGGTTCCTCTTGTACTGGGTGTCGATATGGCGCTTGATTTCCTTGCCGACACTGTCTGCTTCTCGGTTTCCGCCCCAGTGCGGAAGGGGCAGGATCTCGTGATTATCAACGAATCCGCCGCGGACTGGATCATCTTCCAGCCGCCTAAGACCCAGGAACGCGTACAAGACGAAGAACTTCTTTGACGGCTGGAAAGGGCGGCCATCAGAGCCGGTGATGCTATGGCTTGTGATGCTCAGGCGAATCCGCGAGCTCTTGGCCATGGTTCAGGCTTTCGTGTCTAGCGCGCGGGGTTTGCCGCGTAGATCCGGCGTGATCGAGTTGGCCGGAGTGTGAATTGGTGTGAGCGCTGTCCCTCGCATTTGTCCGCCTGCCCGGTAGCATAAACCGCAACTCGCGGAGTAGAAACAGCCACCGGAGGGGGGTGATGACGACGCGCATGTTCCGAGGGGCGCCGCAGTCCCGGGACTCGGCACGATTACGAACCAAGGTTGTTAAGCGAGGAGTAACTCACGATGAAAGTCGCAATGCAGGGTGACTTGGGCAAGGTGAAAGCGACAATCCTCAACCTAGACCTGGACCCAATCAAGATCAAATTGATGGACCCGGAGGAGGGAAAGGGCTGGACGCGCGAGGAGGCTGATCGCGCGGAAGTTCAGTACAAGCGGTTCTTGTATCTGTCCGTGAAATACCCTCAGGCTATCGTGCCACACAAGATCGTGGATGCGATGTGGCATGCGCACATCCTCGACACGCGAAAGTACGCCGAGGATTGCGAGAAGACGTTCGGGTTCTTTCTGCATCACTTTCCGTATTTCGGGATGCGTGGGCCGAATGATGCTGCGGATCTCGAGAAAGCCTTCGAGGAAACCTGCCGCCTCTACCAGGCTGAGTTTGGCGATCTATACGTGGATACGGGTATCAGCGGTCGGACGTGCGACAGTTGTGGCGGCGACTCCTGTGGTAGCAGCTGCGGATGGCCTGGGCAAAAATGCTCTGGCGACAAGACGATCGTGAACTTTCGCCATCGGGCGTGACTGGCCCCCGTCGGGTAGGCAGAGAAACATGGCTTCGTGAAGCGGGCGGAGACGGACGCCCGCTTCACGATGTTTCAGAGCGTCGGCGTTTCGTTAGCAGGTTGTCGATGCGTATCGAGAAATGGAGAGTTGCCTCCTCGCGTTTGTGAAAAACTGCGAACCGGGGTCATGGACTCTCTGCGTGGCGTGACTATGCTGCTTCTCAAGGGACGGAAGCCGACTCGAAGTGAGACGAGCGGTGGACGGCTCCTGGGAGGGAGGTGGAGACGATGGGCATGCCGCAACGGGGGTACAACCGCGGTTACCAGGATGGCCTGAAGGACAATCTGAAGGATCACCGACCATGGACTATGACGAACTAGATAGGCTCATCGCCGATCTTGAAGCAGCAGTCGAGGACACAAACCCTCAGAAGGGTTATTGGCGTGAGTTATGGGCGCTGGTCAGAGAGATCGGTGACGGCTTCCGGGGGACTCGATACCCAACAGCGGCGGACAGGCAGGCAACTTGGGGACGGTTCCAGGCCCTCGTCGCTAAGGCCAAGGCAAGGAGTGCAGAAAGCCAGGCGCGCCTCGAGCGAAGCCATCGGGAATGGGATGAGCGTCAGGACCAAAGTCGGCTCGCCAAGGAACAAGTTCAATCTAGGGCAGCGAGGGCACGTCCCCTTAGCAGTCTTGAGCGGGGCATCGCTGATTTGGTGCTGCTGCCGGCGAGCCTGATAGCCACGATTGTCATGAAGCTTATCGGCCTCGAAGCGCCATCGCAGGTGGAGGAGATTCGGCAGGAATTGGTCGCGTGCGGTGAGCAACTCCGGGAGGCATGGCGGGTATTCCAAGAAAGGAAGCACGAATTACTCCCAGGCGACAGGAGCCAGGCATATGAATCTTTGCAGTCCGCACGACAGCAACTCGACGACGCTTGGAAGCGGTGGAAGGACGCTAAGGCTGCTCTGGGTCAGCGGAAACAGCGTGAGTGGGAAGAGAGGCAACGCGCACGTGAAGCGCACCATGCTGAGCAGCAAAGGAGGCATCGCGAGTTTGTTGTCCATGTGGAAGCGAACATAGCCAAGCTCGCAGAGAAGCTCTCTAAGGCCAAAGCCACGCTTCACAGACAAGAGGCGCACCGTGAGGAGCTGCGTGACAAGTACACCAATGCCTGGAGCGAAAGCTTCAAGGACCGGTGCTCTGACTGGATCGACGAGTGTGAGAATCGGATAGCCAACATCAAGGAACAGATCGAGCGGCTAGAAGGGTGGATTGGTGAGGAACGCGAGAAGCTGCGGTAACTGCGATGCTGGTTCGATAGCGTTATCGGACGTACTCAAGCGTTCATCAGAGCACGCTTTAACATCATTGCCGCTTATATTGAATAGCTATGCGACCGGGCTTCTGGGATATGCCGACCCGGACGACGTGCGCCTGTGGTTCGACGTGCTCACGAA
>VBJS01000176.1:10972-13840 GCA_005880055.1 Chloroflexota bacterium
CGCCAACCACAGACGCGGAAGCTCGCCTCTGCCGCATCTGCCGCGACATGGTCTACCGTGGGCAAAAGAGCGAAGCCAGCCTTATACGAGCGACGGCCTTCTTTGGAGTCTTCGTTCTTGTATGTACTGATGAGGTTCCATTCGAGTATCTCGCCTGTGTATGCGTCTTTGCCATGGGACAGGACCACGGCGGCATGAATCGCTTCCTTATAGGCCGCGACGGTGCAGGTGACTCGCCGTTTGCGGTTGCGCCTGACATGAGCCATTGCCTTGCGCCGCAACCATCGCTCATACGCCTCAGGCTTGATGATCTCTTCGAGAAACGGTGGCATCGTGTGCTTCCTCGGCATCTTTGCTACGCCATGCTCATGCTGACCACGCCGCCTCGAACCAGATTGGTGGCAGACCGTGCTTGTCGGCCAACTCACGTACCGCCATCTGCACACGCCAGTACTCGTTCTTCGTCATGCCCTTGAGGGTGGCGACGACGGGGAAGCTCGGATCGAGTTGAGCGAGGTGATCCGTGGCGTTCCAGTCTATCGGCGTGTGAAGGAAGGGTCGAAGGCGTTGCCAGTCCTCTTCCGGGAACAGTTCGCGATTGGCGACGATCTCGTACACGACGATATTGATCAGCTTTGCGAAGTAGGCCCATCGATCGTCCTTTAGGCCGTTCCTCGAAAAGTCCTCCCAGCAGTCCAAACCGATAAGCTTGGCGAGCCAATCGTCGTACTGATCTCGGGTCTTGAGGCGGACGAGATCCGCCGGTAGAAGCCGGCGGAACAGCTCGTCCTGCAACGCAGAACTCGTCCCTGCGCGGAACAGGCGGGCCATCGCGCCTTTCTCTACGACGAACTTGATGCGCCGCCTGACCAAGGCGTCGCGGTGCTGCTCTGGCGAGAAAGGTCTCGTTGCAGGCACGTCGTATTGATAGCACGGGCGTGACCTTGGCAGAAGCGAGGTAGGACGGGCTGGAGCGACCGGAGGCCGCCGCAGGGCCCCACCGCGCAGTCCGAGATGGCGCGGCGAAGCGTTCCAGTTCGCGGCACCATACGCCCGCGATCAACACACCGACACTCCTCCTCGGCTCGCTCCGCTCGCCGATCTGATCCGGTCTGGTCATGAGCAACCCCACATGCAAAGGAGGTGAGCCTCATGGACGACCCCATCAACCACGTCGCACAGGAGCAGCGCCGCGCGCTTGGCTTCATGCTCGACAGCCTCGGGCTCCGTCACGCCCACGACGAGGTCGCGCGCCGGGAGCGGATCGCCGAGCTCGAGAGGACCGTGACCGCGCTGCTCGCCGAGAACAGCGCGCTCCGGGCCGAGGCCCGGGAGCTCGAGCACCAGCTTTACCCGCTCGAGTCTGAGATCGCCGCGTTCGAGCGCGAGATGGACGGGCGCCTGGCGCTCGAGCGCGAGCGCGCCGCCGAGAACGGGATCTGATCGCATCGGTCTTCTCGTGAATCACCAAGGAAGGAGAAATCCGTGTACCGCAACGTCGAGGAGTTCATCACGGCCGAGCTGGTCCCGCTCGTGCGCGCGGCGCTGACGGAAGGCGCCGAGGTGCGGGCGGCGCTCCAGGTCCTGGCCGACCGCGTCGACACGCTGACCGCCGAGCTGGCGGAGGGCGAGCTGGCCGAGCTGCGGAAGCTCGCCGGCCGCGCGATCCGCGCGCTCGAGGTGCCACAGGTGGGAGGAGGAGTCCGATGAACCGCGCACTGCTGGAGAAGCCGTTCGAGCCCGCGCAGATCAGGCAGCGCAAGGGGCGCAACGGCGTCCTCGACTACGTCGAGGGCCACAACGTGATCCATCGCCTGAACGAGTCGCTGGACGGGGCGTGGTCCTTCGAGATCACGCACCACGAGATCAGGGAGGACGAGGTGCTCGTGCTCGGCCGGCTCTCCGCCGACGGCATCACGAAGATGCAGTTCGGCGTGAGCCAAGTCACGCGCGAGAAGGGGAGCGGCGCGCTCGTCTCGCTCGGCGACGACCTGAAGGCTGCCGCCACGGACGCGCTCAAGAAGTGCGCGACGTTCCTGGGCGTCGGGCTCCACCTCTACGGCGACCGGCCGCTCAACGGGCGCGTGCCCGCCGCGCGGCCAGACGCGAACGGCCAAGGTGCCGGGCCCCGGCCGCCAGGGCCCACCGGGCCTCGGCCCGCGCCGCCCGCCGGTGAGGACGGTGGCGCGTCCCCGAACGGCGATCGCGCCACGGACCGTCAGCTCGACGCGATCCTGAGACTCGGCCGCGCGAAGGGCCTCGGCCCGGCGGATGTTGAGGCGATGAGCCTCCGGGCGTTCAACCGGAAGCCCGGCGCGCTCACGCGGAGCGAGGCGTCGAACCTCATCAAGGAGTTGTCGAACCTCGCGCGCCGGACGGCGTGACCGCCGCCGGCCTCATCAGCGGGCAGTTCGTCAGGCAGGGCAGGGGGCGCAGGCTCTCTGCCCTGTCGCGTCCACCACCCACGCACGAACCACGCGCCCAGCGCGAATCCGCGCCCGGCGCAAGGAGACACGACCATGGTGCCAGTCGAAGTCCGCCGTCAGCCGCACGTCAGCTTCACCAAGATCGACCAGTACCTCCGCTGCCCGCTCAAGTACCGGTTCACCTACCTGGACCGCCTGGAGCCCGACTTCGTGCCGGTGGCGCTCGCCTTCGGCTCGGGGATCCACGGCGCCGCGGCGTTCTTCTTCCGGGGCACCGGCCAGGGCGAGCGGCCGAGCGTCGCCGCCGTCCAGGGCTACTTCGAGGCGCTCTGGAAGCTCGAGAGCGAGCATCGACCCCTCCGCTTCGGCGAGAGGGAGACGAAGGAGAGCCTGCTCGACCTCGCCACGCGCATGCTCGCCGTGCTCTGCGAGCAGTTCGACC
>VBJS01000177.1 GCA_005880055.1 Chloroflexota bacterium
AGCAAGATGTGCTCGGTGCCGATGAAATTATTGTTGAGCCTGAGCGCCTCTTCCTGCGCGAGCGTGAGTGCCCGCCGCGCTCGTTCGGTGAACTTATCGAAGCGGCCCGCCATGGCGCATCAATGATAGCGCAACGCCTTGGCCGCGACCGGGGCAGCGACCGGGCCGGCGGTGTATAATCGCTGCGCCGACGAATCGGGAGGAGGAAGCAATGGTACAGGCACCCGCGATAGCCGGCACGGTCGCAGCCCTCTGGCGCTATCCGGTGAAATCAATGATGGGCGAGGAACTGAACGCCTCCGAACTGACCCCGCGCGGCCTCCTCGGCGACCGCGCCTATGCGCTGCTGGGTGACCCCCATGCTTGCTAGCATTCCCGTGGCGATGTCTTTGCGTTTCCGAGCGAGCGCGAGTAGCAGATGCTCCGTCCCAATGTAGTCATGCCCCATGGCACGAGCTTCGTCTACACTGGTTTCGAGCGCCCGTTTCGCTCCCGGCGAAATTCCCAACGCAGACGTTGCCGGTCGATCACCTCGACAACCTCCCGAGAAGCCGACGCTCGAGGAGTACTGGCCGGACATCGAAGGCCTCATCCACCGGGAGACCGTGACCGACGAAGGGATCCCGCAAGGCAACTTCTTCGACCTGGGCGTACTGCATATCCTGACCACAGCCACAATCGATGCGCTGCGCTCCGCCTACCCGGGCGGGCGCTTCGAGGCGCGGCGCTTCCGTCCGAACATCATCGTGCAGACACAGGCCGGCGAGGGTGGCTTCGTCGAGAACTCCTGGCTGAACCAGACCCTCGCTATCGGTGACCAGGTCCAGGTCCGCGTCTTCAGCCCCTGCCCTCGCTGCGTGATGACAACTCTCCCTCAAGGCGACCTTCCGCAGGACCATGGCATACTGCGCGCCGCCGCTCAGCACAACAACGCCAACGTCGGCGTCTACGCGCTCGTCGTCAGGCCGGGAATGCTGCACCGTGGCGACCAGGTGACGGCGGCCGGCGAGTAGTCGTAGGAGTCACTGATATGACCACGATCAACGAGATGCGACGAATGTACGGCGACATGGAGCGCCTCGTGATGGACGGGTCGCCGATGACCGGCGAGAAGTTCGAGCAGCTGCGACAGCTCATGATGCGGCGCGAAGAGATGGCGCCAAAACCCGGCGATGAGGCGCCCGATTTTGAGTTGCCCCTGCTCGGCGGCGAAGGCGCCGTCCGTCTCTCGGCGTTGCGTGGAAGGCCCGTCGCGCTCATCTTCGGGTCGTACACCTGACCCCCCTTCCGCCACCAGTCCGGGCGGCTGGAAGAGATATACCGCAAGTACGGCGAGCAGGTGGAGTTCTTCGTCGTCTACATCCAGGAAGCGCATCCCACGGACGCCTGGCAGGTGCCCGATAACGAGCAGGAAGGCATTCTTTACAAGCAGCCGAGGAACACCGGCGAGCGCGAGGCAGTGGCCTCCGCTTGCATGATTGGAATGGACGCTTCCATCCCGACTCTGATTGACAAGATGACGAACGAGGTGGACCTGCAGTACGCCGCGTTGCCCGACCGCCTTTATCTGGTCGGTGCGGACGGGCGGATAGCCTATCGCAGCAATACCGGCCCATGGGGCTTCAAGCCCGACGAGCTCGAAACAGCAATCGCGGACTACCTGGCAGCAGCCACTACCGCTTGATACAGCGCCCCTTCGTTGCACAAGTGCGTTACGCCCGGTCCTTCGCCTGGATAGGGGATGCGCTGCCGGCGAAGGATGGCTGGTCCACTCCGTTGCTGAAGCGGCGGCTCAGGGTGACATCGGGCATGCTGTGCTGCTAAGCGTGGCATCGTACGGCGCTCTTCTACCGCGAGGCGAAGCAGCCTAAAGGGAACCTGCGGGTGGGCCGTGCGCCCTGCCTGAGATGACGGGCGGGTGGAAATGCCTCTATCGTCCTGCTTCCGTCATGGACACCCCCGACTAACCAACCGAGGGTGGGACGAACAACGCCCGGGACACAGGGAAGCGCTCAAGTACGCCCAGCCAAGGGTGGCCTGGTTGCCCCCTTCATTGCGGGCGGCTCAGAATGAAATCGCGGGGCGATAAACGGGTGGGCCGGTATTACTTCTTCCCGATGCGGTACATCTTGGTGCCACAAACCGGGCAGGCGCCCTGGGTAGCGGGGCGTCCGTTCTTCAGGGTGATCTGTTGCGGGTCGCGCATGTCCCGCTTCGTCCGGCATTTCAAGCAGTAAGCCTGCATCGCGGGGCCCTCCTTGGAACTGGGGCGCTGCTTCGCGACAAGCATAGTCCTTCTGAAATGCTTGTCAAGCGGTTTGCGCGCCTCGCCCGCCGTAGGGCAGGGCTTTGCGCTACCCTACGCGCAAGGGGCAAACACCTTCCGCGCCCGCCACAATCCGCCCTCCTCATTATATCGGATGATGCCCGCTAGAGAGCCGTCCTCGGCGTAGGCACGGCACTCCATGCCGGGGAGCACCTCGCCGAGGGAGGCGGTCCTGTCTTCATCGATGTGCAACGCCTGGCCGTGGCGCAGGTCCTTCTCGTCCTCGATATGGAGGGTGACCGCCGGCAGGTGCATCAGCCCGTAATCCATCGGCAGAAGGTGCTGCCGCCAATCACCCGCCGCTAACCGCGGCTCGAGCTGCTCCAGCGTCACGCCGTCGGCGACGTCAAACGGCCCGACGCGCGTCCGCCCGAGAGAGCCAAGGTGCCCGCCGCAACCCAGCCGCTCTCCAATATCATGCGCCAGGCTGCGGATGTAGGTGCCTTTTCCGCACTCGACTTCGACCTCCACAGAAGGGGACTCGAACTTCAGCAGCCGGATCGCATAAATGTCCGCCCGGCGCGGCTTTAGGGCGACCGCCTCGCCGCGCCGGGCGAGCCGATACGCGCGCTCGCCCCCGGTTTTGATGGCGCTAAAGGCAGGCGGCGTCTGCTCGATCTGCCCGACGAACCCTTCGAGTACGCGCAGAAGATCGCCCTCCGAGACACGGCTGAAGTCTCCCTGCAAGGTCACCTCGCCTTCGGCGTCGTACGTGGTGGTAGAAATCCCGAGAGTGATCTCTGCGAGATAGGTCTTCGGGAGCCGCATCAGGTACTCGCTGATGCGGACGGCCTGCCCCAGACAGACGAGGAGCACGCCGGTCGCCGCCGGGTCCAGCGTGCCCGCGTGGCCCGCCTTGTTTATTCCGCTCCCCCGCTTCACAACGCGGACGACATCGAACGAAGTCAGGCCGGACGGCTTGTTGACATTGAGGATGCCGCAAGCGGGCGCTTCGGGCATGATCTGGGTAGGTGAGCCGCGCGAGGCGTTACTCGCCCCGCACCTTTCGCATCAAGTCTAATATGTGCGCGGCTTCCTCGATGCTCTCATCCAGGCGGAAGTGGAGGCTTGGAATGCGACGTATGTGCACCCGTTCCAGAAGCTGACGCCGGAGGAACGGCCCGGCCGCCGCCAGCGCCGACATGCTGGCGCTCTTTTCTTCGGGCGCCCCCATGACGCTGACGTAGACATCCGCGTTCTCCAGGTCCGCCGAAACGTCGACGCGGGTGATGCTGAGGAGGGTGCTAAGACGCGGGTCTCGCAGCTCCGAGCGGACGAGCTCCGCGAGCTCTTCCTGGAACAAGTGGTTCAAGCGCTGCAGACGGCGGCTCATGGCCTCTGCCTCCTTCTCCGCGTCGCCGGTTGATGCGGCGGGCTAGCCGCGCTGCTCGGTGTGGAAGGCTTCGATCACGTCGCCCTCCTTAAAATCGTCAAAGCGCTCGACGCCGATGCCGCACTCCAGCCCCGCCGTCACCTCTCGCACATCGTCCTGGAAGCGCCGCAGGCTGGATGCCCGCGACTGGTGGAGCATCTCGCCCCCGCGCAGGACACGCAGCAGTGAGTTCCTGCGGATGACGCCGTCCTGCACCGAGCAGCCGGCGATCTTGCCGCCGCGCACCTTAAACACCGCACGCACCTCGGCGTGGCCGTCGACCACCTCCACCACCACCGGCTCCATCAGACCCTTGATCGCCTTCTCCACGTCTTCGATTAGCTCGTAGATGATCTGGTAGTGGCGGATGTCCACGGACTCGCTGTCCCCCAACTTCCGGCCGCCCGGGTCTGTCTTGACGTTGAAGCCGATGATGATGGCCCGAGAGGCCACGGCGAGCATGACGTCGGACTCGCTGATGTTACCCACTCCCGTGTGGATAATATTCAGCCGCACTTCCTCCACGCCCAGCCGCGAGAGCGAGCCGCGGATAGCTTCTAGGCTACCGTTGGCGTCTGCCTTTAGGACCACGTTTAGATCTTTGACGCGGCCCGCCGCGATATCGCCC
>VBJS01000178.1 GCA_005880055.1 Chloroflexota bacterium
TCATTCCTCCCGCCGGCAGAGAAACAAAAACGGCCCTCGCTCACATTGAGCGGGGCCGCAGGATGTCTGCTAGCCGGCTATTCCACCTTCCATGATAGCAGAAGGGCGGCGGCCTCCCCAACCTGTACAGAACCCCACACCCGTACAGAACATAAACCGCTTGCGTAACAGTCAGGTCGAGAGCGCTTCATTTTTAAAGCCTAAGCCTTCGCCCAACACTGACATTTCCGCTTCATTTTATTCAAGAGCCGTGCCCATTCCTCCGCTCCTGCAGCCAGTCGTGAGCCCTGCGCCACACTGCGCCCTGAGCGAGCGCGGACTGGATGACTTCCCGCGGTGCCAGCACCAGCGCAAGCAGCTCCCAGGCTTTCGTCAACCAGTCCTGCAAGAGCTCGTCGAACTCGCGCAGGGTCCGCAGCGCGCGGCTCAGGCGCTTGATCTCCTCTTGGCGCCGGCGGTCGAGCTCTACCTGGAGATCGGTCACGCCGGCGCGACGGTCGATCGCGTAGACCAGGCCCTCCGCCGGGTAGGTCTTCGATCCGCGCATCTCGCCGCTCGTGCTGATGAACCACGAGCCGGCGTACTCCGGCAAAGGGAAGTCGGGATCCTCGGCCAACTGTAGGCGTAAGTGGGTCTGATAGTGGATGGCGTGGCCGAGGGACTTGAAGGTGCGGGGCATCGACCATCACACCCGAGCGCCGCACTGAAGACAATGGTATTGCTCCTCGAGGTCGTCCCAAACGAGCGCACCTCCGCAGCGATTGCAGCCCTGCAGCTGCAGGCGCGTGGTGAGCGCGAGGAGCGGCCGAATCTCCGGCGCCTGAGGCCCGCGACCTCTTTCCGCCGGAGATCGCTGTTGCCGCGGCTCGAATTCCATCAGCGCCGCCCTTGTCGCCAGCCCAGCCAGTAGGACGCACTGATAGCAACAGCCAAAGCCAGCGCCGGAAACGGCCATCCGCCGAATATGATCGCGCCCACGAAGGAGATCAGCGACAAGGGCAACAATAACCAAGGCAATCGCTGCCACATCAGAAGCGATTGCGGGTCGTCGTGCGATTGACGTGTATGGTTTTGCAGATCCCGTCGGTGGCCACGATCTCCAGCCTGGCGTGTGGCATCTGCTTCGAGCTAACCGCCCGGACGAACTCGACGACCCGTCGCACAAGCCGCCTATCTTCCGCAGCCAGACCGCTCACGTCGACCATCCCATCGTCGGCAGGCGTCACGCGCGCGCCTCCCGCTGTGCCAGGCGGTGCCCAAGGTCGCACCTCTTCCGCTGGTACGGCGCGGCTTCCATTGTCCGTTTGCCTCACCTCCGCCAAATGAAAAGCCCGCCCTCGCCGAAACGAGAAGCGGGCCCCGTCTGTCCGGTGGCCGGCGCTAGTTTGCGCTCGCGTCCATCGTCGTATACTCGCGCCGGTTGGTAAGCGAGCGGCGGCTGAGTGACCGGAAAGACCCCAGCCGCCGCCCAGTCGAAAGGAGCTTCGTTATGCTCAGTTTGTCACAGTTAGAGGACGCCGCGCGGCGCGCTTTCGGCGGCCTGAGAGCAATGGGTAACATCGGCGACACTGAGAGAGACGCGATCGCACGCGCGATCGCCGCAGCTATCCACGCGAACAACGAGGACCTCCAGAAGGAGCTGGACGACCTCAAGAAGCCTTAGACTCCTCGCGCTCGCCCTTCATCACCAGATCACGTAATCGGCGCGCGGTCCTGGTCCGGTCCCACTCCACGTCGGGGCAATGCGGGCAGGAGTGCGTGAGATTGCTGCTACTTACGCGGCGCAGCTCGTCGCGAATACCCTGCTCGATCTGCTCCGGCGTGTAGCTCTGCACGCCCAATAGATGGCGCAGTAGGCGTCTCACTGGACTCCGAGTATTCGCTTGATCACGAGCCTCACCTGATCGCGCAATCGCGCGTGCTGACGGATTTCGATATCCTTCGGCGTCCCGTCCTCCCAGATGATCGTGACGGCGCCCCAGAAGGCGGACTTTCGGCAGGCCAAAAGTAGCGGCAAGCAGTCCCCCTCAATCGAAAGCGGCTCGGCCATCGTCCCGGCAGGCACCCCACAACATGGCTGCAAACAGTATAACGCCAAATCTTCACAATCCTGCCAACCAAAAACCGGTAGTGGGTCAGTTTGACGGCGAGGGTTGAGAGGTTGGGAGATAGAAGCAGGCGTAAACGGTTGGCTGCTTGCAATCGTCTGAGCTGAATTTTGTCTGCGAGCTGCCTCCGCTAGACCAGCTAGCGAGGACGAGATAAATGATGAACAAGACTGCGATTCCAACGGCAACGCTTCGAATCCACTTCACAGCCCCGTTGTAGCGCAGAGGCGGGCAGGCGTCAAAGCCAGCATTGAGAATTTACGAAATCTATCCCCACGTCTTGAACGCCCACCAGTCGATAGCGGCGTCGGCGCCGTACTCGGCGAACAAACGTTGCCGGTTCTCACGCCAGTAGGCATTCATCTCAGTGAGGTTGTCGAAGCCCCGCCGCAGGTGGCGCTCGTAGGCATGTTCGTCGCTCTCCTCGCCGATTGGCTGCGGTCCGCGCTGAAGGTCCTGGAGCATCCACCAGGTCGGCGGGAACACGCTCGAACGCTCCCGCGCGGCACGATATTTTCGCGGCATTTCAACGCTCCCTTCGTCCGCCGATCATGGGCGGCCGTGACTCGGCCGGCGCCTCGACATCCAGCGCCAGCTCACGGAGAAGGCGGGCGAACGCGAGCCGGCTATCGCGCTCTATCGCCACCTCCGGGCGGGCGTGTGGCCGCCCCTTGTACTCGTACGTCAGCCCGAGCTCGTCGAGCGTCGCGCGCGCTGCCTGGTAGCGGTCCCAAACCTCCGCAGCGAGCGTCAGAAGGCGCAAGTGGTGCGGCTCAAGGTCGTATTCGGCCACCACTTGGCGCCACCAGCGGCGCGTCTCCGGTCGTAGATATTGCGGCGCTTTCACCAAATTTCATTTTCAACCGGGTACACGTGCGAAGTGAAGTGCGTGCCCAGCACAACGATCGTCGAGGGTCCATTTAGTTTCACTGCGCACCGCGTCTCTGCACCTCGCGCATCGTCTTCGCCGAGTGGTGCCGGCGGCATAGCCCTTGCAGGTTGTCGTCATCGTCCGTGCCGCCGGCCGAGCGTCGCGTGATATGGTCGACCTGCGTGCTCGCCGCCGTGCACCCGCTCGGGTCCCGGCAGAACGGATCGCGCTTCGGGATCCGCGCACGCTTTGCCCGCCACCAGCTGCTGGCATAGAGCCGCCGCTGCTGGTCCTGAGCTGGTGTCCTGTTGCGCGCCTTGTAGTGCTTCGAGCAGTAGCCTCTCTCGGCCGCATAGGTCGGGCAGCCTGGCGCCAGGCAGGGTGTCGGTGGTCTCATCACTCCCATTTTGGTAGACGAGTTTTCGGCGGAGGGTCAAAAAGAAGCAGGCCGGTTAGGAAACGTAATCCCAACCGGCCTCTGCCATATTGGGTCGATTGGCTATAGGCTCGCCGCACGGCCATTTTAGGCCGGTCGAGCTGAAGGGGAAGCTCCTGCGACCGGCCTGGCTCGAAGGGGAGGTGTGAATCCTCCCCGCCGCCGTTTTAGCGCATACCTCGACAGTGCGTCAACCGGGAAACACTACAGATTATTTTCCGTATGGCGGACCAGCGTTCAGCCAACCGATCGAGGTTGATCGGCTAGCGACAGTTACCGTTATGGTCAAAGCCCGGAACACTTATTCACGGGGTGAGGGGGATGGAGTGGCGATGCGAATGCCCTCCGTACAGATGATGCAATCTATGAGGCGATTGAGCTTGGTACACACGGTACCATGTGTACCCCGTTGCTTTCGGCTACGAAAGCGGGAATGATGCAGCCATTGGCTACATTTAGGACATAGTCGCTCGCATGGTCGCGGCTCAAGGGCGATCATTTTCTGCCTCGCTCCCAGCGCCGT
>VBJS01000179.1 GCA_005880055.1 Chloroflexota bacterium
TCGACCGCTCGAGCCTGGAACTCGCTCATGTCGTGAAGGTACAACTGCATCAAGTTTTGCAGTGTCCACTTCGCGCTCTTTGAAGCATGCTCCAACTCAACGAGCATGCGGCTGTCAGTAGGACGCCAGCTTGCGTATCGCTGTCGTGATTTTTTCTGGGTTCGGCAGGATGAAGTCCTCCAGCTCGCCGGCAAACGGTGCGATCGGCACATCCGGCGAGGCCAGGCGGGTTACCGGCCCGTCCAGGTAATCGAATCCATCCTGCGCTATTGTCGCCGCCACCTCGGCGCCGAAACCACCGGTGAAGTTGTCCTCGTAGACCACCAGCGCCTTCCCGGTCTTCTTGACCGATTCCAGGACCCGCGCCTTGTCCCAGGGCGACACGGACCTCAGGTCGATCACCTCGACGCTGACGCCGTCCTGCTCATGCACGGTCTCCGCCGCCTTCAGCGAATGGTGCATCATCATCCCGTACGTGATCAACGAGATATCGCTGCCCTCTCGCTTCAGCTCGGCCACCCCGATCGGTATCGTATAGTCCTCGTCCGGCAGCTCTTGGCGGTACAGCCGGTACGCTTTCTTGTGCTCAAGGACGATCACCGGGTTCGGGTCGCGGACCGCCGACTTCAGAAGCCCTTTGGCGTCATGGGGCGTCGCCACGCAGACGACCTTAAGCCCCGGCACGTGCGCATAGAAAGCCTCTACGCTCTGCGAATGATACGGCCCGCCGTGGATACCCGCCCCGTACGGCATGCGCACGGTGATCGGGCAGTTCCACGTCCCGTTCGAGCGGTAATAGAGGCGCGCCGCCTCGCTGACCAACTGGTCGAACGCGGGGTGACTGAAGTCCGCGAACTGGATCTCTGCGATCGGCAGGATGCCGTTCAGGGAAGCGCCAATCGCCACTCCCACAATCGCCGCTTCCGCCAACGGCGTGTCGACGCAACGGTTCGGGCCAAACTCTGCCACGAATCCCTCCGTTGCCCGGAAAACGCCTCCCTCGCCGACATCCTCTCCCATCACGATGACCCGCTCGTCGCGCTTCATCTCCTCGAACATCGCGTCGTGGACGGCTTCCAACATCGTCTTTTCGGCCATATCAGGACCCCTTCTCTTCAACGAACACCGGTCGCAGTGCGGACTCCGGGTCCGGCCTTGCGCCGCCCTCACCCAGTTCCGTGGCCTCGTCGACTTCACTCGCGACTCGCTCCGCGATCTCCTTTTCCCGTCGCTCGTCCAGCTTGCCCATCTCGTTGAGCCGGCGCGCAAAGCGCACGAGCGGGTCGCGAGCGGACCAGCTCTCAACCTCATCCTTCGTGCGGTAACGCCGGTCGTCGTCATCGCTTGAGTGCGGCACCAGCCGGTAGGTCTTCGCCTCGATGAACGATGGCCCGCCGCCGCCCCGCGCCCGCTCCACGGCGTCGGTCATCGCCTCGTATACCGCCAGAACGTCATTCCCGTCGACGGTAATTCCCGGCATTCCGTATCCCTGGGCGCGCAGGGCCACGTTCTCCACCGCCATCTGCTTCTTGTAATGCACGGAGATCGCGTACTGATTGAACTCGCAGACGAAGATAACCGGCGCCTTGTGCACCGATGCGAAGTTCATCGCCTCATGCCAATCGCCCGTGCTTGTCGCGCCGTCCCCGAAGTACACGGCCGCTACCTCATCCAGGCCGCGAAGTTTGGAGGCCCAGGCCGTCCCCACAGCCTGCGGGCACTGCGTGGCCACCGGCGCGCCCTGCGAGACGATGCGCAGCCGTTTATGGCTGAAATGCGAGGGCATGTTCCGCCCGCCACTGTTCACGTCATCCCGCGTCGCGAAGAATCCCGTTAGCACCTCTGCCGGCGTCATGCCGATGGTCAGCACGACACCGATGTCCCGATAGTAGGTGTAGAGCCAGTCCGTTCCCGGCCGCAGCGCGAAGGCAGTGCCAACCTGCGCCGCCTCGTGACCCTCTCCGCTGTACGTTATCGCCCCTTTGCCCATCCGCTGCAGCAGCCTCTGGCGAATGCTCAGGGTGCGTGCCAGCAGCATCTTGTAGTACATCTCCAGCAGCTGCTCGTCGCTCAATTTGAGCGCCGCCGGTGCTTCTTTAACTGCCGTCATACGACGGGTATCCTTTCCAGATCCCCTCAGATCTGCTTGCTTGGCCCGTTCAGTCTGCGTAGACGCGTTCGAGCGCCGATTCCGGCGCGGGCTTCGGTGCGTTCTCGGCATACTCGGTAGCCTCGTCTATCTCTTCTGCTGCCAGTTGTTGGATCTCGTCCAGCTTGCGCCGGTCCACCAAGTCGTGTTCTTCCAACCACTTCTGGAAACGCACGACCGGGTCTTTCTTCCCCCACGCTTCCACCTCCTCCCGAGTCCGATACCGACGGTCGTCATCGTCGCTGCTGTGCGGCACCATGCGGTACGTCTTCGCTTCGATTAGCGTAGGACCATCCCCGGAGCGCGCCCGCTCCACCGCCTCCTTGGCCGCGCCGTAGACCGCGAGGACGTCGTTGCCGTCCACGGTCACGCCCGGGAACCCGTACCCGGCCGCCCGGACGGACACGTCCGGTACCGCCGCCTGCTGGCTCCAACGCACGGAAATCGCGTAGCCGTTGTTCTCGACAACGAATATCACGGGACATTTGTGTATCCCTGCGAAATTCATTGCCTCGTGCGTATCACCGGGACTCGTCCCGCCGTCGCCCGTCGTCACCAGGGCTACTTCATCACTGCCCCTCAGCTGCGCCGCGAAGGCGACGCCCACCGCATGCGGAAGCTGCGTCGATACGGGCGCTGAGCCGGACACGATCCGGAGCTTGGGCTCGCTAAAGTGTGAAGGCATGTTCCGCCCGCCGCTGCTGATATCTTCTGATTTCGAAAGAAGCGCCAGCAAGAGGTCGCGCGGCGTCTGCCCAACGGTGATCGCCACGCCGATGTCCCGGTAGTAGGGCAACACCCAGTCGTGCCCCGGGCGCAGCGCGAAGGTCGCGCCAACCTGTGTAGCCTCCTGCCCCTCGCCCGTTATGGCGAACGGGCCCTTGCCCAGCCGGTTGAGCATCCGCTCCCGCTGCGCCACCGTCCGGGAGAGGAACATCTTATAGTAGAGGTCCAGCAGTTGCTCCCTCTCCAACCCCATCGCGCCCGGGATCTCCTTCACGGACACCATCTCGTTCGCCTCCTCTACCAATAGATGCTAATCCCCGCCGAAAGCTGGGCCGCTTCGCCCAGCGTCTCGCTGAGGGTCGGATGCGGGTGGATATTGGTGCCCACCTCCCAGGCGGATGCCTCGAGGAAGCGGGCAAGCGCCGCTTCGGAGACAAGCTCCGACGCGTGCTGCCCGACGATGTGTACGCCCAGCAGATCTCCGGAGTCCGCCTCGTACACGACCTTCGCGAACCCGTCCGTCTCGTCCTGGATCACCGCCATCGCGTTGTACTTAAACGAGAACCGCTGGCTCTTCACCTCATGTCCAAGGTCCCTCGCCTGCTCTTCGGTAAGCCCGACGGAAGCGACCTGCGGGTGCGTGTACGTCACGCGAGGCACCCGGTTGTAGTCCACGTGCTCGCCTTTCCTCCCGCCTATCGTCTCCGCCGCACTGAACCCTTCTGCTCCCGCTACGTGCGCCAGCAACAAACCGCCGATGGCATCGCCGATGGCATAGACGTTTGCCTCCGCCGTGCGGTAAGCCTCGTCCACCTGGACCCAGCCCTTCTCCACGCGCACACCCGTTTTCTCCAAGCCCAGATCTGCCGTCACAGCGCCGCGCCCGACGGCCATCAACGCCTTGTCCACCTTGACCTTCTTCTCTGTGCCTTCGTGGTCCACTGTCAGCTCCACCACGCCATCGTAAGTCTTGCTCTTATCTGCTAAGACGCGGGCAGAAGTCATTATGTTTACGCCGCGCGCCCGAAGTGACTTCGCCAGCGCCTTCCCGACATCGGCGTCCTCCAGCGGCACGATCGTCGGCATCATCTCGATCAACGTCACCTGCGAACCGACGTCGGTGAAGAACGATGCGAACTCTGCTCCGACGGCACCGGCGCCAAAGGCTACCCTGGCCGTCGACCTCCAGACCCGGAATGTCCTTCGGCTGTGACCCGGTCGCGATGATCACGTTCTTTGCCGTTAGCGTCCTGCTGTTCACGGCGATCTGAGTCGGGGAAAGGAAGCGGCCTTCCCCCTCAATCGTTTCTACCTTGTGCTTCTGCACAACGCCGCGCAGGCTCTTATAGAGAGTCTCCACCACCTGCTTCTGTCGCCCGTGGACGGTCGGATAATCGAGCGAAACCTCCCCGGTAACATTGACTCCGAACGTCTGGGCCTTGCGTACCCGGGTAAGCGTTTCCGCGCTCTCCAGCCACGCCTTCGTTGGAATGCAGCCGCGATGAAGGCACGTTCCGCCCACCTTGTCGCGCTCGATGAGGGCGGCCGAGAGGCCGAGTTGCCTGGCCCTGATTGCGGCGGTGTATCCGCCTGTCCCGCCGCCGACGACTACGAGATCGAACTCGTCCACACGCTGCCTTTTGCTTTTACTCCGGCGGCCGTCGTTTGCGCGGCGACGGAAATGCATATCACCTATTTCGATTATCAGGCTCAATCTTGCAAGCTGTCAACGGGAACGAGGCTCGCCGCCCTTTCGCCCGGATGTCACTTTCTGCCCGTCCCGCTCATCCTGAGGTACCGAAGCAATGAGCGGATAAACACCCGCTCTTCATGCTCATCGTCAGCCCTTTATAATCTACTCGTGAATTTCCACTTCACGGCCGCCGAAGAGGACCTCCGGCGCGAGGCCTGCGATTGGCTCACCCGTGAGCTGGGCACCACCCACGACTCAAATCCCGCACCCATGCCACCCGGCTATATGCCCGCCCGTGACTTCGAGCTCAAGCTAGGTGCGAAGGGATGGCTCGCCCTCACCTGGCCAAAAGAATACGGAGGCGGCGGCCGGCCGGTAAGCGAGCAGTTTATCGTCGAAGAGGAGGTCGCCCTCCACGGCGGCCCGGCCAGCGACGCCATCGCCCGCGTAATCGTCGCGCCCATCCTTCAGGCGGCCGGCAGCGAGGAGCAGAAGCGCCGCTACCTGCCGCGCCTCGCCCGCGGCCAGATCACCTTCTGCCTCGGTTACACAGAGCCAGAGTCGGGCTCAGACCTGGCCTCGCTCCAGACCCGCGCGGTCCGCGAAGGCGACGATTACGTGATCAACGGCCGCAAGGTCTTCACCAGCGGCGCGGACTCCAGCGAGTACTGCTGGCTGGCGGCCCGTACTTCCGACGAGAATCCGAAGCATGCCGGCATAAGCGTATTCATTGTCCCCATGGACTCGCCCGGCGTCGAGGTCCGCCCGCTTGTCAATCTGCTCAACGAACGTTGGTTCAACGAAGTCATCTTCGAGGACGTCCGCGTCCCGGTCGCCGAGCGCGTAGGCCGCGAGAACGAGGGCTGGCAGGTCCTGACCTCGGCCCTGGGTGTCGAGCGCATCACCATTTACCGCGCTTTTGTTCACCATCGCGCGCTGGCCGCCCTTATCCGTTATGCTCGTTCGGCGCAGAACGGCAGGCGTCGATGGGAAGAAGCGCCCGTCCGGCAACGCCTGGCCCAGCTCACCACTGACTTCGAGATCGCCCGCCTGCTCCTCTGGCGGACCATCCGCATGCACGAAGCGGGCGTCGAATACCGCGCCCAGGCGGCAATGGTAAAGCTCTTCAACACGGAGTTCGCTCAGCGCCTCTACCAGACCGGAATCGACGTCTTAGGTCTCTCCGCCCAGCTCGTCGACGGCTCCCCGCTCGCTACCTGGCAGGGGGCCATCCCCCACGCCTACCTCTCCGCCGTCCAAGACACCATCGGCGCCGGCACCTCGGAGGTCCAGCGCGAAATCATCGCCCTCCGCGGCCTCGGCCTCCCCCGCGGCTAACGGGACCAGCGCCGGTGGCTCGTAGCCGAGGCATTCTAGCCTCGGTCGCACGATCCTGCCTAGACCTCTAACGCCGCCTTCAGGTTCTCCAGCGACGCCTCGATCTCGTTCTGGTAGTTGCGTGCCATCATGAACCACGCCCCGAACTTCCCCACGGTCCCGGACGGCGGGCTGTAGTCGCCCTTCCATTCCACCCGGGTGGCGTT
>VBJS01000001.1:0-24540 GCA_005880055.1 Chloroflexota bacterium
GAAGCCCGCGTGTGCGAAGACTTCCGCGGATACGCTGGAGGGGACGGTAAGCCAGCCGCCGAGCGCGGCCTCGTCCCGCTGCCAGATCGCTTTCAGCCCGTTCGGTCTCATCGGCGGTGATTATAACCGAGGCCAACTAAGGCACCCGGAGGCGCGGATTTCTCGGGCAGGTCTCAGCGGGTCAGAAACCGAAGCGGGTGGCGTAGAGGACAAATGTGGCGCCCATCAACACCGCGGAGACTGTGAGCATCGACTGGTTAGCCGTCTGGTTTGCGCCCAGCCGCGCCATCACCAGGAAGAGCGGGAAAAGCATCAGGGTGTAACGCGGAATACTGATCTGGAAGGAGGACGAAAGGAAGAAGAGGATGCTCACCCAGGCGAACACCTGGTACGAGGGCCTCAGCCAGCGGGCGCCGATAAGCAGCAGGACAACGGACAGCAGGAGAAACGCCGCCCGGAACTCGTATATGGAGAGGCGAGTGGATCCCGGCGACCCCTGCACAAGCCAGAGATACGTATCACGTACAGTTTCCCACGGCGCGACGGCGTGCTGGTCCCAGTGATCGCGCTGAGTAGCGATGAACTGGAGCGGGTCGCCGGCCACGATGTAGTTGAGCAGCATATATGCCCCGAAGCCGGCCGGCACCAGCACCAGCCAGAACGCCTTCTTCGGCGCCTCCCACCATTCGCGGTGGATCGCCTCGATGCCAAGCGCCGGGATGATCGCCAGCCCCTGGATACGCGTGGCGCAGGCCAGTCCTCCGAGTAGGCCGCACCAGACCCAGTTGCCACGGCGGGCGTTGGCGAACGAGCCCATCATCGTGCCCATGAACAGTGCTTCTGTGTAGGGCACAGCCAGTATGTAGGCCGTAGGGAAGACGAAGAAGAACCACAACCCGCGCGAGGCCTCCTCCTCGTCGCTGCCGTCTGTCGTCATCAGCATCTGCAGGAAGTAACCCGCCGCCACGGAGGAGACGGCCGATACCAGAAGCGCCGACACGAAGAAGCTGGGGATTAGGAACTTCACCAGCCAGACGGTGAGAGGGAACATCGGGAGATAGACGATGTAGTTCGCTTCGTCGCCCGAGTTCACGTAGCCGTGCTCCACGATCTTCTCGAAGTTGTTGGCGTCCCAGCGCTGGAAGGTCTCGTGGATGACGTCCCAGGCAGCCACCTCCTCCCGGACGATGATCAGGTAACCAGTCACGTATCCGACGATGAGCAAGGCGATGCGGACGCCAAGCGCGAGGAGCGCGGCGCGCAGGAGGAAGCGCTGTTGCTGCGCGGTGATCTGAATTCGGGGGCGAATGGAGGTAAGCGCGGGGAGCTTTAAGGCGGCGGGGAGCCGGATGGCCGAAGACACTTTCGACCAGTTTATGGGAGGCCGCCGGTAGGCACCAGACAGCAAACAAGGCGAAGCCTGCCTCCCCAGCGCAGCGGGGTGCCGTACGACAGGCCGGGGCTAAAATGCCCCGGCCTGTCACGGGAGGAATGCTTTTCGTTATCTAGGCTTGCGGTGTCGCCGTTGCTGAGTTCTCGCCTTCACCGTTCCCGCGGTGGTGCTTGCCACGGCAGTGGGCCGCCTCACCGGGCTCCGGGTGGTAGTTGACGATCTTGTCCTCGTTTGTGGTGAATTTCTGGAACTTCCCATCCGCCTGCGCCTGGGTGATCTTGCCCTGGTCTACCTTCGCCTGAAGCTCGCTGTGGACCTCGTTCGAGAGGGCGGACTTGAAGTCGTCCAAACTCGTCCCCTGCGCCTGCGCGATCTCGGCCAGGCTCTTTCCTTGCTGCAGCTGCGTCAACACCTGCTGCGCGTCGATATGCAGCACCTGGGCCGTCGCGCGGATCACAAACCGCGCGGCGAGGCACCGGCCCTCCTTGTAGTGGTCGAAGTCGAACCCAACGTCGGAGTTCTCCAACCGTTGCTTCATGCGGTCCGCCTGGTCCTGGGTGATCTCCCCGGCAGCCAGTTTCTCGTTGATGATGTCGATCCGTGAGTCCTTTACAGCCGTTGTCAGCTGGCTCTCGCTGATTCCCAGCTTCTGCGCCACCCTGCTCAGCAGAGTCCCGCCGGGCACGTCGGTGCTCTGGGCGCCGGCCCCTGCGACAAGCAGCATGCCAACGCCGAGCGCCGCCACTGCTGCTAGCGCTAAAACTAGCTTTTTCATCTTCTTTCACGTCCTCCTTGGCCTTTTGTACCGTCAGCCTATGACTTCAACCTTAATCCGTCGTTAAGCGAGAATTAGAGTCTCTTAATGTATACGCGCTTTTAGCGTGAGATTTAGACTTCGTCCCGCTGGACATCGGAGTCTCACCAGCGCGCCGGCGCGCCTTAACATTCCTTTAATGTTGGCCGTCCATTATCGTGGAGACGATCATGTACGTATTGCTTGTGGAAGACGAACGGCGTCTGGCCCAGGTGGTGCGGCGGGTTCTCGAAGAGGAAGGCCACACCGTAGACAACGCCTATGACGGCGAAGAGGGTCTGGCAATGGCGCTCGACGCCTCGCACGACATCATCGTCCTCGACATCATGCTTCCGGAAAAAGACGGTATTGAGGTCTGCCGTGAGCTGCGTCGGAAGCGAGTAGATACGCCGGTGCTTCTGCTAACCGCGCTGGACGGAGTCGAGGACCGCGTGCGCGGCCTCGACGCCGGCGCCGACGATTATCTGCCGAAGCCGTTCGCCTTCCAGGAGCTGTTAGCCCGCCTCCGGGCGCTGGGCCGCCGCAAAGTGCAGGGCCGGGAGCCGGCCGAGCTGCGAGTCGATAACCTCGCGCTGGACCTGCGACGGCGTCGCGCGGAGCGGTCGGGTAAGACCATAGAGCTGAGCCCGAAAGAGTTCACGCTGCTGGAATTCCTCATGCGCAACGAGGGCCGTGTCGTCACTCGCAGCCAGATCCTGGACCACCTCTGGGGCTACGACTACGAGAGCGATTCCAACCTGGTCGATGTATATGTTGCTTACTTGAGGCGGAAGGTTGACCGCGGCCATGGCCGGCAACTGATACGCACAGTTCGCGGCATCGGCTACGCCCTGGGTGATTAGCGTTGTTCAATAAGGCCCGCTGGCGGCTGACGCTCTGGTTCGCGGCAGTCGTCGCCGTGATCCTCGTCGTTATCGGCGGGGCTGTCTACTTCACAGCCCGCACCTCGCTCTTTCGGCAGGTGAACAGCGACCTGGAGGCGCACGCACAGCGAGAGGTCATCCAGCCGCTGGCGAACCGCCAACTGGACCCCGGACGCCAGAGTCTCGTTGATATCGCGACGGCAGGCGGCTACTTTTACGCTATCACCGGCGCAGACGGCCAGGTGCTGCAGCGAACGCCGAACACCGATGTGACGGGGCTGGCGGCGCCGGCCGACCTGAGCCCATCCGCCAAGTTCATCGACACCCGAAGCTCGGACGGAGACCATTTGCGAATCTATCTCCAGCCGGTGCAGGGGCCGCGAGGAAACACCTTCTTTGTGCAGGTAGGTCGTAGCACGGAGCCGGAGCGGACGGCCCTCAACCGGCTCGTCCTCATCCTGGCGGCGGGCGGAGGCGCCGGCCTTATGCTGGCATTCGCTGGGGGATTCCTCCTGGCGGGACGAGCCCTCGCCCCGATTCAGACGGCGGTCGCTAAGCAGCGCCAGTTCGTCGCCGATGCGTCCCATGAACTGCGCACGCCTCTGGCCTTGATCCGGGCAAACGCCGAGCTTCTCGAGCGGGACGCCGTCAAACCGGTGGCGGCCAACATCACCTCCGTCCACGACATCATTGGGGAGACGGACCGCCTGAGCGCACTCGTAGGGCAGATGCTCACGCTAGCCAGCGCCGACGCCGGACAGGAGCCGGCCGAGCGCGTCCCGGTCGAACTCGGTGCCCTGGCGGCAGACGCCGTAAGGGAGATGCGCCTTCTTTCCGCCGAAAAGCAGGTATCAATCAACGCCCATGCCGACGGGCCGGCCATCGTCGAGGGTGATCCCCTTCGTCTGCGACAGCTGCTCACGATCCTCGTTGATAACTCGATCAAGTACAGTCCGGCCGGGGCAGCGGTTGACGTGCGGGCGCGCGCCGCCGGAGAGCGAGCGCTCCTGCAGGTGACAGACAACGGGCGCGGCATCCCCGCCGAAGCTGTGCCGCAGATATTCGAACGCTTCTACCGGGTGGATAAAGCGCGTTCACGAGAGATGGGTGGGGCGGGATTGGGCCTCTCTATCGCCAGGTGGATCGCCGAGACGCACGGCGGATCAATCGACATCCAAAGCGAACCCGGAAAAGGCACGACGGTCACCGTCGCTCTGCCGCTAGCTTCAGCCGATTTACCCGGATCTGCCTCGACAGCCCCGCAGCCGGACGTATCGCTTGACCGCTGATTAGACGGTTCGCTAGGCGCGGGCGAGTTCGGGCCGGCCGGACCAGCGCCAGGCTTGATCAGTCCGGCTTATCCCCATCAGCATCCCACAGAGCGCCGTTGGATGGATGAAGAGCGAGGCGTCGGAATCAGGGTCGCCGGTATAGCGGAGGCCGCCGGCAGCTAACCGCTCGTAGATAGGCCCGAGGTCGTTGGCTTCCGCGTAGCACATATAAAGGGATTCGCCGCGCCGCGCGAAGAAGCGGCCCATAGCGAGTGAGGGCTGTGTTATCTGCGTCAGCTCGATCCGGTCCAGCCGGTTCGGCGGGTCAAACATGGTCAGTGTGCCCTGGTAGCCCCAGCGCTCGCTGTTGATTGGCACAAAGCGCGAAACGTCCAGGCCGAAGGCGTGGGCATAGTCGGAAGCAGTCTTCTGGTGGTCCTCCACGATGTTCGTTACCTCGTACAGATGCGTGATGAGGCCCGGCGATCCCATCTGGAGCATCGGGCTGATAACACAGCGCATCCCGCGCGTTTGGTCCGCCTCGATGAAGATCTGGTCCGCTTCCTGGGTGAAGTGAAGGCCGGCGTCATCCATGTGTCGGCTTAGCGCCGCGGTGTCTTCCACGGCGAAGCCGGCTGCGTATACTCCTTCTCCCCAGCGATCGAGCTGCGACGCCACCGCGCCTTCGCCTGCCGGTTGCAGCAACTCGAACTCCGCCTCACCTGCCTGGACGACGATTCTCCGCGCGTTCAGAACCCGAACCGTGTCCTCCCGGATCTGGCTCGCTCCCAAAACGTGCGCAAACGATGCTGCAGCGGCCTCGGCGTCGCGGACGGCGAGTTGTACACGGTCTACCCGTTGGAGCATGGCGTCCTCCTCTCAGGCGAACACATTGCAAGGTGCAACCGGGGATTGTCCCCGGCTGCACCCCGAAAGCGCCGGAAAGGCGGCTGGTTTTGCCGGTAGGGGACCGGCGGCCTCGAAGCTAGATTACTTGCCTTTGCCGATTACGGTGATCTTGGTGCCGCAAACCGGGCAGGCGCCCTGCGTCGCCGGGCGGCCGTTCTTCAGGGTGACCTGATTGGCGTTCTTCATCTCCCGCTTGGTGCGGCACTTCAGGCAGTAACCTTCCATGTAGACCCCCTTACTATGGGACTTGACGCTTTCTACTGCCGACTAGGATATATCGGCGCGCCGCTAAGTCAAGCTATTCCAGCCACATTTTTCTTGATAATCGCACGATTCATCGCTTACGAACGCCCAAAATCGCCCGAAATCGGCTCTGCGAAGATTCGCCGGCCAGCCGGACCCTGCTTGCTTCACACCAGTCAGCCTCAGGCATCTGTTAGAAGCGGTTCAGCTCATCGATCAGTTGCCGTAGCCGGCCGAAGCTCCCCTGCGTGAAATCCAGCGCGACGCGCTTGCAGTCGAGCGAATCACCGTCCGCTACCTCCTGGGCGCTCGGTTCGACGGCCCGTATTGCGGGCGTGCGCATGATATCGGCGAAGGAGCGGCTCAGCTTCTCCAGGTCGTCCTCAGGAGGGAGCCGGAGCAGGCGCAAAACGAGCCTGCCATCTACGTACCGTTGCGACTGGTAGTTCGAATAGAAGCGGATGATTTCGTCCACTGCCTCCGGAATCTCCTGAGTGCAGTGGAGCATGTTCAGGTCTTCCCTGGAGATCAGGCTGCGCGCCACCAGGTGCTCGTTGATGAATCCCAGCCAGTCGCGCCAGTACGTCCCCCCAGGTATCTCCAGCAGTATGATCGGGTGGATATCGCTCTTGCCCGTCTGCATCAGCGTTAGTAGTTCGAACATCTCATCCAGTGTGCCGAAGCCGCCGGGGAGTAGCACGAACGCGTCCGATTCCTTCAAGAACGTTACCTTGCGAGTGAAGAAGTACTTGAAGTTGATGAGCTTCGGATCGCCTTCGATGAACGTGTTCGCCTCGGCTTCGATCGGTAACCGGATGGCGGCTCCGAAACTGCGAGCCGCGCCCGCGCCTTCGTGGCCGGCGGCCATGATGCCCGGGCCGGCTCCCGTGATCACCATCCAGCCACGGGCGGCGATCGCCGCGGCAAACGCCTTGGTGTATTCGTAGTTCGGGTCCTCGGGGGTAGCGCGGGCCGACCCGAAGATGCTGACCTTGCGATAACCTCGGTACCCCTTGAAGACCTTGCGGAGCGGTGTTTGGCCAGCCGGAAGCAGGAGGTCAGCATCTCGGCGAGCAGGTCCGCGTCTTCGTGGAAGCCGCTGGCCTGCACGAGGGCATCGATGCGCGCGTCCAGCTCCTCGTCTCCGGTGCGGTAGCGTCGGCGAGGGCGAGTCAACCGTATTTCGTCCACCATCGGCCCTTCAAGTTTATCACCGGCAGCGGGCGGAATTGACGCCCCGACCGCGCCACAGCGCCGTTCCCGTCGCCGTCTTACCGTCCTATCATCTACCTATGCCCAGGTGGATCCTGCACGCCGATGTCGACGCCTTCTACGCATCCGTCGAGCAGCTCGACAACCCGGAGCTCCGCGGAAAGCCGGTCGTCGTCGGCGGACCGCCGGAAGCGCGGGCCGTCGTCACAACAGCGTCTTACGAGGCGCGCCCATTCGGGATCCATTCCGCCATGCCGATGAGCCGCGCCCTCCGGCTCTGCCCGCAGGCGGTGCGGGTGTCTCCCCGCTTCGACCGCTACGGCGAGGTGTCGAGGCAAGTGATGGACGTCTTCCGCGCTTTCACGCCGCTGATCGAGCCGCTATCGCTCGATGAGGCGTTCCTCGACGTCACCGAGCGGGGGAGGGGTTTTCCGGCCGTTGAGTCGTTGGCGCGGGAGCTGAAGGCGAAGGTGCTCAAGGCGACGTACCTCACTGTCTCGATCGGCGGCGGAACGAACAAGACGGTGGCTAAGATCGCCTCGGACATGCGGAAGCCGGACGGCCTGCTCATCGTCCCGCCGGGAGAGGAGGCCTCCTTCCTGTCGCCGCTGCCGGTGCGCGCTCTGCCGGGCGTTGGCCCCAGGGCCGAAGCCATGCTTCTGCAGGCCGGCTTTCGAACCGTGGGGGACCTCGCACAGGCCGCCGAGTCTCGGCTGGAAGCGGTTGTCGGCTCCCGCGCGGCCATCCTGCGGGAGACAGCGCAGGGCATCGACGACCGCCGCGTGGAGGAGGTGCACGAGCGCAAGTCAGTCGGCGCCGAGACCACTTTCCCGCGCGACCTGGCGGACGGGCCCGAGCTTCGCGAGGAGTTGCGCCGGCTCGCCGTGAGCGTTTCCCGCCGGCTTTCAGATAAGGGCCTGGGGGCGAGAACAATCGTCTTGAAGCTGCGCTACGCCAACTTTCGCACGATCACCCGCCAGACAAGCCGCGCGCAGCCGATGGCGGAGCCTGAGGAGCTGCTCTCGCAGGCGGAAGCGCTGCTTGGGGGCGTGGCCAGGGACGGCGACCGCTTCCGGCTCATCGGCGTTCACGCCGGGAAGCTGGTCGATGCCGAGAGCGGCCAGCTAAGCCTCATTTGATCCGCTATCAGGCGCAGACGCCGGGCCCGGCTAACTCTCGATTCGCACGATCCCCTGGGCGCCGTCGACGGTCAGCCGCTGCCCATCCTTGATGCGCTGCGTGCCATTTACGGTGCCGACCACGCACGGTATCCGGTACTCCCGGGCGACGATCGCGCAATGCGAGAGCACGCCGCCAGAGTCGGCGACGACGGCGCTGACGGTGGAGAAGAGCGGCGTCCAGGGCGGCATCGTCATCTCGCAGACCAGCACGTCGCCGGGCTCAAGCTTGTCCGCCTCGGCGAGGCTGCGCACCACTTTGGCGGTCCCCGTTACGACGCCCTTCGACGCGCCGTAGCCTGTGATCACCCTAGGCTGACGCGATGGTTCGCGGCCGACGCCAAAGAACCGCTCTAGCGAAGGATTCCCTGTACCGTCGTCCGGCGGCTTGGTGCCGAGCGTGGAGGGTGGGACGATGCTCCACCAGCGTTCGCGCTCGGCTCGCCGCTCTGCAACCAGCAACCGCCCGTCCGCGTGAGCTCCGGGGACAGCCTCCTGCAGCTCCTCCAGCGTCAGGAAGAAGGCATCGTCAACCTTATTCACCGCACCGGTCCGGACGAGCCGTTTGCCACATTCCAGCACCGGGAGCCTGAGGAGCACCGTGTTCATCTGGTCGATGTAGAAGTTGTGGTTTTCCTGGACGGGCAGGTATTGCTGCGCGACCGTCACCCACATCTGGAGCTGGTTGCGGCCGGCCTGGTCCGGCGCCCGCTCGAACATTTCCGCCACCAGCCGCTCGCGCTCCAGCACGGCCTTGGCCTGCTCCGCGCGCGGGTCGATGGCCGTATCTTCGAGGTAGGCGCGCAGGTTCACGAAGAGCGGAGCCGGGTCCTCCCGCCAGGAGGGGTCAATCAGCTCAAACTGGTCGCTTCGCCAGCCGTATTCGTCCAGGTAGGCGCGCAGCCGCTGGGCAACAGCCGCTCCGGTGGGCGAGCGATCTAGTTCCGGAAAGACTCGCTCAACCGGGGTCTCCCGGATGACGGCGGCGACTTCCGGCTGGTCCTTGATGTCCTGAGCGAGGTCGTAAAGCGCCTGGCCGGCCTCCACGCTCTTGTTGGGAAACCCCTGGAGCATGCCGTAGTGCTCGTTGTTAGCCGCTCCGAAGATCGATTCGTAGGTGTCGGCGAACATGAAGGCGGAGCCCATGGCCGGCAGCACTGCCAGCATGTGCAGCTCCCACTGGCGCGCCCGGATCGCCGCCACCTCCTCCAGGAAATCCGCGGCCGCTTCGTCATATGCGAACTCGCGAAGGCGCGTGTTAAGAGCCTGCACCTCCGGCAGGTAGATGTTCTCCCAGTCCTGGAGGACACGGGGCGCCCGCTGCGCCATCTCCGCCTCCATCTGCTTGTTCAGCTCCGCCAGCTGCTCGGCGTTCAACGGGTTCGGCTCATTGCCGTAGTAGAGGTAGGTGTTGAACCGCGCCACGTGGTACTTCTTGAACGGCATGTGAAACGCCCTGGCGACGCGGCCGATGCCTTCGCTGAAGGCCGGGCCGTCCAGCGAGAACGTAATGGGCGTCACCGGGTGCGGATGGTGCATCTGGTCCCACCACCAGAACAGCCCCTCCATCTCCGGCGGGTCCCAGTCCACGGGGAAGTGCTCAGGCGTAGCGATAGGCGTAGCAACGGATAAAGTCATGTCTCGTCCTCTCCTGGGGATGTGTGGAGATTGTACGCGGGTGGCCAGCCGGGGGGAAGAGGGAAACCGGCGCCGCCGCATGGCATAATCGGAGGGACAATTGCCGCTGGTGAAGCAGACATATGCGACGCAACCTTGAGCCTACCGACGCCCTGCGCCTCCTCGGCGGAGGCCCCGTCGCGCTGGTAACCACTCGCTTTCGCGACCAGACAGATGTGATGCCGGCGATCTGGACGATGCCGCTCTCCCACCGCCCGCCGCTCATCGGGGTGGCCGTCAATCCCTCGCGGCACACACATGACATGATCCGGTTCAGCGAGGAGTTTGCCCTGAATTTCCCGGCGCGCGACCTGTTGGACCACACGCACTACTTCGGCGCGGTCTCCGGAAGGGACGTCACGAAGTTGGAGCTGGCCAAGCTGCCGACCTTCAGAGCATCGAAGGTCAGCGCGCCGTTAATCGAAAACTGCATCGCCTGGGCGGAATGCGGCGTCGACGATTCTTACCGCATCGGCGACCACACGCTGTTCGTCGGCCGCGTCCTAGTCGTGCAGGCGGAGCCGGAAGCGTTCGCCGAAACCTGGCTGCTAGAAGACCCGGAGTACCGCCCGCTGCACTACCTGGGGCTGGACCGCTATGGCGTTCTTGGCGAACGGATGGTTGCAGAGCTGCGGACGAGCGACGAAGGAACGATAGAGCTTGCGGAAACGCCGGAGGAGCGGGAGCGGCGCGAGGAAGAAGAGGCGAAAGATGCCGAGCGGCGCCGGCGTGAGGGGGAGGCGTCGTGAAGGCGCGTTAACGGGCCGTTGTTATCGTGCCGGACGGCCCGTCTGGGAAGAAGAAGGATCTGACGGGGCAGAGGCCATGACATTTGGTGGATGCGGAGATGCCCGGTGAAAACGGGGTTTAAACCGGCCAGCGCCCGGCTGGTCAGCGTACGCCCGCGAACTTGTACATCTCGCCCCGCAGGTCCCGCAGCGCCTGCACGGCGTCGCCCGTAAACGCAGACGAGTGGTGCCCCGCCAGGACTTTCGGCCGAAGCGCCTCCAGCCGGTCGAAGACGGCACCCGTGTGCGGCCCGATGGGCAGGTACCCAGGGAGCTGCTTTAGCGCCTCTATGGCCTGCTCGACTCCGCTGCTCTCCGTTACTGGAGCAGGCTTCCCGAAGACGGTAAAGAGGTCGCTGCAGAAGAGCGTGCGCGTCGTCTCTTCGAAGACCAGGATGGCGTCCCAGGCGTGCGGGACGTGGGGGGTGATCAGGAAGCGGAGCTTGTTCTTCCCCAGGTCCAGCACTTCCTCGTCGCCCATCGGTTTCACCGGCCGGTCGAAGAAGTCGTCGATGCTCAGCATCTTGCCGACCTGACCGTGCACTGGCTCAGCGTCTGGAGCGACCGCCAGAAATTCGTTTAGCGCGCCGCACTCATCGGCTTCCAGGTGCGACCAGCTGATGTAACGAATCGCGGCCGGATCGACCAGGCTTTTGACGGCGGCGAGTGTATCGGGGAAGAGGGCCCGCTGGCCGGTGTGAAAGAGGAGCGGGCGTTCGTCCTTGATCAGGAACTGCGCGAACTCCAGCGGCGCCTGCGGGCCGAAACTGGAGATGCGAAAGATGCCGTCTGCGATTTCGTGGACTTCCGCCATCGTGTTCCTCCTCGCCGCTTGTCCTGCTTTGCGCAGATAGCTTCGCAAGGCGCGAGACATTGGTCAACCACGTTGCCGGGCGGCTATCGAAAGCCTCCAACGTTGACTCGCACGTTAGGGTTGGCCTACATTGGCCGTGACCGCTTGAGCGGCGCCATCACTGCTCGCAGCCTGCAAAGGAGCGATCATGGACTTTCGCTTCACCTCTGAAGAAGAGGCCTTCCGGAAGGAAGTGCACGACTTCATCGAGAAAGAGTGCCCCAAGGAGCTCCGGGGCAAGGACGTGAATTTCTTCCAGAATGTCGGTAGCCTGCTGGAGTGGCGCAAGAAGGTGGCCTCCAAGGGCTGGGTGGCCCCTGCCTGGCCGAAGGAATACGGCGGCGCCGGCATGAGCGTGATGGAACAGTTCATCTACAGCATGGAGACCGCACGCATGCGCGCCCCCGCCCCCATCTTCATCGGCGGGCTGGCCGTGGCAGTGATCGGACCGACGATCATCATCTACGGCAGCGAGGAGCAGAAGAAGGAGCACATCCCGCCGATTCTGGCCGGGCAGACGATGTGGTGCCAGGGGTTCTCGGAGCCGGGCTCCGGATCGGACCTCGCCTCGCTGCAGACACGTGCGGTGAAGGACGGCGACGACTACGTGATAAACGGGCAGAAGATCTGGACCACTCTGGCGCACATGTCGCAGTACATGCTGCTGCTGGCGCGGACGGACCCGGACGTGCCGAAGCACAAGGGCCTTTCTTACTTCATCGTGCCCATGAACTCGCCTGGGGTGACGACGCGGCCGCTGATGAACATGGCGGGCTCGCACGAGTTCAATGAAGTCTTCTTTGAGGACGTGCGCATCCCGACGAAGAACCTGGTCGGCGAGGAGAACCGCGGCTGGTACCAGGCGGTGACGACGCTGGACATCGAGCGCTCCAACATCGGTTCGGCGGTCGGACAGCAGCAGTCTGTGGAAGACATCGTCAACTTCGTGAAGGACAACGCGGGTAACGGGGTGACGCGTGTGAAGCAGGACGCGGGGCTGCGTGCGGAGCTAGCCGAGCGGTACCTTGAGGCGCAGGTGGCGATGAGCCTTTCGATGCGGGTTGTCTCGATGCAGGCGAAGGGGATGATCCCGAACTACGAGGCTTCCGCGGTAAAGCTGTACTCGATGGAGCTGAACCAGCGGATCGCGAACACGGCGCTGCGTGTGATGGGGATGTACGGTCAACTGGGCCGCGGGGCGAAGTGGGCGCCGCTAAAGGGCCGCCAGGAGTTCACCTACCTGCGCTCGGTGGCGAACACGATCGAGGGCGGCACGAGCGAGATCCAGCGGAACATTGTCGCCCAGCGGGGCTTGGGCCTGCCGCGGGAGTAGAGGCGCCTCCGCCCGCCCCTCGGAATGACCGGCCGGGCAGGGCCAGCGCGGGTACTGTTTGGCAGGCGCCAGATTCCTCGGGCTCCCACCCCCTTCCTTCTGCCACCCGACCCTCGGAATGACACGGCGGGCGCAAGCTGCTGCTCCGCTCATCCTACGAGTACCTGAAGATGAGCGGGACGGGGCACCGTTGGTCTGCTCGCCCCGAACTCGAATCCGGAAAACGCAGCAGCCCCAGGGTTAACTGGGGCTGCTGGGGGGTACCACCGGATGCGGGCTGTGGTGGTTGGTTTATGGTGTTGCGGTGGCCTGGGCGGCGGCGTTCTCCTGGGCCTCTCGCTCGGCGCTTTCCTGCGCTTCGTGGGCCGGGTCTTCGTTGGAGTGGCCGCCGCGGAAGCCGGCGGGCCGCTGGCCGCTGTCCTCGGCGGCCTCTTGCTCGGCGGTCTCGTTAGCCTCGTGCGCCGGGTCTTCGTTGGACTTGAAGGTCCCGCCGGCGCTGCCCGGTGAGGCCGTCGCGGCGGCCGGCGTAGCGCTCGGTGTCGAGGACTGAGCGGACGTGAGCGCGCCGGTAGCCAGCAGCACGCCGATCACGAGGACGATGGCGGCTATTCCCGTGAAAGCCCAGCTCTGAATGTTGCTCATTAGCACCTCCTTCCTTTATCTGATGGTCTCAGCGTAAGGAGGGCGCATTAACCCGAGGTTGGAGGCGGCTTAAGGTTCTCCAAGGCCGAGTGCTAAGCGGAAGTGCCCCGTGTACCGAGTGGTGAGTGTGGGCGCGGAGGGCCGGCGCTACCGCGCTTCACAGAGGGCGGCGGCTGTTGCCGGTGCTTTCGCGTAGTGGAGGACGATGCGGGCGACGTCTACCTCCAGCCCGGTGGCAAAGCCCAACCCTAATATCAGGCCGAAGACGCGCATGACCAGGATGATCTCGCCGGGCATGTCCACCATCGGGTTCGGCTTCAAGCCTTCCAACCAGTCGCTGTTCGCCGCGTCCACCAGGTCGCGGTTTCGGTAGGTCGCCGGGTCGGTCATCGAGCGGAAGAACTGGGCCGTAGCGCGGAAGCCCTCGCCGCCGCCCTCCTTCAGGCGGAAGCCCGCCTCTTCCATCGCCCGGACGACGCCCTCGTCGTCACGGGTGAAGATGGCCACGATCATGGACTTGAACGCGGAGAGAAAGCGGGGCGAGAGCCGCTTCGTCAGCCCGAAGTCGACCATCGCCAGGCGATCGCCGGGGAGGGCGAAAAGGTTGCCGGGATGCGGGTCGGCGTGGAAGTGGCCGTGCTTCAGCATCAGCTCCACGTACGTCTCGACGACGAGGCGCGAGAGCTTTCTCACGTCAATCCCGGCCTCGCCGACGCGGTCCAGCTCCGTGACCTTGATGCCGTTGATGTAGTCCATCGTCAGCACGCGCTCGGTCGTGTGCTCCCAGACTACAGCGGGGATCACGATGTCCGGGTGGTCTGAGAGCAGCGAGGCGATGCGCTCCATGTTCTCGGCCTCGTGCAGCATGTCCACCTCGAACGGGATATTGGCCGCCAGCTCCTGAAAAGCGGGCTCCAGGGGGAAGGAGTAAACGAACCGGCTTTCCAACCAGATGGCTCCTTTGAGCAACTTGAGGTCTGTATCCACGAGCCGCTCGATGTTCGGGTAGACGACCTTGACCGCAACCGGACGGCCGTCCTTGAGCCTGGCCCTGTAAACCTGAGCCAGGGAGGCGGCGGCGATGGGCTCCGGGTCGAACTCGGCGAAGAGCTTCTCGACCGGCGCGCCGAGTTGGCGCTCGACGTGCGGCCGAATGGACTGCCAGGTCCGGGGCGGCACCTGGTCCTGCAGGCGCGACAGGACGCGCACGTACTCTGCCGGGAAGGTATCCGGCCGGCTGCCGATCGTCTGTCCGATCTTGATCATCAGCCCTTGCAGCCGCAGGACAGCATCGTAGATCTGCTTTGCGCTGCGGGCGTGATAGGCGTTGAGGCGCTCCTGGTATTCACCCGGCGCCAGGTAGTGCCGCCGAAGGGAGAGGAGTTTATAGCCGGCGAGAATGCCGGCAACCAAGGCGCCAGCGTAGGCGAAGCGGGCCAGCGGCATCTCGCGCAGGCGTTGCAGCGTACGACCGTCCGGCTGCGGCCCGGCTATAGCCCGGTGCAGTCCAGTGCGCTGCTGGGCGCCTTCCAACACCATCGGCATTCCTCCTTTGTCATGGTTTTCCGCCAAGCTGCTCCGCGTTTGCGCGCGGTTAGCTGGAGGCAGCGGGCTCGGCGATGCGACGGATGGTTTCGACGAGGACGTCGGGGTCGAAGGGCTTAGGGAGGGCCGCGTCGGCCCGCAGCTCCCGCCGGGCCGCTTCGGCGCCGTAAGCGGAGAGGATGAGCACGGGCGTGCGCCGGCCCTGGGCGAGCATCTGCCGGTAGAAGGTGCGGCCGTCCATGTTCGGCATTTGCAGGTCAAGGACGATGGCATCGAAGTTGTCGCGGGCGAGGGCTTCCAGGCCGGTGAAGCCGTCGGAGGCGGTCGCCACTTCCAGGCCTTCGGATAGCATCGACAGGCGTAGCATGCGAAGCAGCGCCTGGTCGTCATCGATGATAAGTACCCGCAGCGGCTGCACGCTTATTGCGCTGCCCATCACTACTCCCAGTCTTCCTCAGCCCGCCTAAGGGTGAAGGTGAAATCGCAGCCGCCCTCCGGGCGAGCGCACGCCCAGATGCGGCCGCCCTGCGCTTCGACGAGCCGCTTGCAGACGGCGAGTCCGAGCCCCATGCCTTTGGCCTTCGCCCTCGCCTTTGGTGACCGGTAGAATGGAGTGAAGAGTTCCTCGGCCTCTGCAGTGTCAAGCCCAATACCATAATCGCGCACCGATACATCGATTTCGCCCTCGCTGTTTTCCCGGACCACACATTCGATTGGAGCGCCCGAGGGGCTGTACTTGTCCGCGTTGCTGATCATGTTTTCGATGACGAGGAGCAGCATCGCCGGCTGGCCGAGCGCGATAGGGACTCCGCCTTCCTCGAGCATGGAAATGGGACGCTTGACGTTCCGGTGCTGAAAGCCGGCGATCGCCTGCGCCACGAGCGCCGGCACGCGGACGGGTTCGGTATCCAACTCTTGACCGGCATCTAGTCGGGTGAGGAGGAGGAGGTTTTCGATGATCCGCTGGAGCTTGTCGGCCTCGTCCGCGACGTCCCGCAAGGCCTGCTCCTTGTCGGCAGCCGGAAGGGTATCGCCGCGGCGGAGGAGGACGAGTGCGTTGCCCAGGATGGTAGCGATAGGAGTTTTCAGCTCGTGCGAGACAAGGCTCAGGAACTCGTCCTTGACCGCTATTGACTTGTGCAAAGCCTCCTCGGCCCGCTTTTGAACGGTGATGTCGCGCGCTATTTTGGATGCCCCGATGATGCAGCCCGTCTCATCCTTTACTGGAGAAACTGTAAGCGAAATGGGCACGTCTGTTCCGTCTTTCCTTCGCCGCAGCGTCTCAAAGTGGTCGACGCGCTCGCCGATTTTGATGCGCCGGAGCACCTCGTCTTCTTCGTTCTGGCGGTCGGGAGGGATGATAAGCCGGACCGACCGGCCGATCACTTCGTCTGCCGTATAGCCGAAGATGCGTTCGGCGGCCGGGTTCCAGGAGCCAATTATTCCATTGACGTCTTTGCTAACGATAGCGTCGTCGGACGACTCGACAATGCCAGCGAACCGGAATGCATCTACTTCGGCGCGTTTTCTATCTGTCACATCGATCAGCACATTGATAGCGCCGACAAGCCTACCGGCATCGTCACGGATGGGTGTGGGGAACGGCATGAACCAGAAGTGGCTTCCGTCCGGGCGTTCGGCAATCGCCTCCATGCCGCGGACGGCACGGTTCTCCTTGAGACAGATGGCCATAGGGCATTGGTCGTGCGGCATGTGGGTGCCGTCCGGGTGGAGGATGCGGTAGGAGCCGCACCATTCGTCCTTGCCCAGCTCCGGGCGCCGGCCCCAGAGCTCGGCGGCGGCATCGTTGAAGAATACGATACGGCCGGCGGCATCAGTGGCGTAAACGGCGACACCCAACGCCTCGAGGAGCCTGCGGTAGGGAAGGTCGCCCGTGCGAACGGGTTCCGCTGCCGAAGTAACGGCTGCTTTCGCCGCAAACGGCGGGGAGCCGTTTTCCTGCTGCCGGTTGGTCTGCGCGGGCGTGCCGCCTATTTTCACTGTCTCCAGAACGGGCCCTCCCAGGTCTGTTACCGCGCACCACCGGGTGGACGTCTCCGCGAACGGCCTTGCCGCAGGCTTGAAGGGCGAACGGTCTTAGCCTTCATTATGCCGGGCGAGCGGACGGCGGGAGGACAGGCGCGGCTTGCAAAGGAATATCAATGGGCAGGCCAAGGCCGGCAAAACGCGCCTGCCGGACGGTTCGTACTTGGGTGGCCGCGACCTTGACGTTAGCGTTAGAATAGCAGCGGTTCGATTGACTGGCCTGCTCCACGACGGAGGAAGAAGGATGGACTTTCGAGATAGCCCCGAAGATGCGAAGTTCCGGCAAGAAGTGCGCGCGTTTCTCGGGAAAGAGTACCGGGGGGAGTATCAGGGCGAAGGCGATGCCCGCGGCGCCGCTCAGATCGCGGCGCGTGAGGGACCGGCGGCGGCCGAGCGGTACAAAGCCTGGATGCGAAAGCTGGCGGCGAAGAGGTGGATCGCGCCGGCCTGGCCGAAGGAGTACGGCGGCGCCGGCATGACGGTGATGCAACAGTTCGTGTTCAACGAGGAGCTGGCGAAGGCGAGGGCACCCCGTCCGGGTGGAATCGGCGTTGGCTTCGCGGGGCCGACGATCATCGTCTACGGGACGGAGGAACAGAAGAAGGAGCACCTGGCCGGGATCGTCTCCGGAGAGGCGGTCTGGTGCCAGGGGTTCTCCGAACCCGGCTCGGGATCGGACCTGGCGTCCTTGCAGACGAGCGCCATGCGGGACGGGGACGATTATGTCATCAACGGTCAGAAGATCTGGACTTCGGGGGCGCAGTTCTCGCAACGCATGATCTTGCTCGCCCGCACAGACCCGAGCGCGCCGAAGCACAAGGGCATCAGCTACTTCCTGCTGGACATGAAGTCGCCGGGAGTGACGGTGCGGCCGCTGGTGAATATGGGCGGGACGCCGGGGTTCAACGAGGTGTTCTTCGATAACGTGCGGGTGCCCCGGAAGGACCTGCTGGGCGAGGAGAACCGGGGCTGGTATGTGGCGACGACGACGCTGGACTTCGAGCGATCGTCGATCGGGACGAGCATCGCTCAGGGGAACGCCGTGGACGACCTGATTACGTGGGTGAAGAAGCAGAGGACCGAGAAGCCAGAGCGCGGAAGCGGGAACGGGGTCGCGGTGGGGCTGAAGCTTGAGCTTGCAGAGCGGGCGGTTGAGGCGGAGGCGGCGCGGCTGCTCAGCTACCGGGTGATCACGCTGCAGAACCGGGGGATGGTACCAAACCATGAGGCGAGCGCCGTGAAGCTGTACGCGGCTGAGTTGAGCCAGCGGGTGGCCGAGACTGGGATGAAAGCGGCGGGGTTGTTCGGGCAGCTGGACCGCTCTCGGTCAGGAGATGGAAACGGGGCAAAGGACTGGCCTCCTAATCGGGGCCGGTTCGTGCGAGCGTATCTGAACTCAGTCTCCTCGACGATAGCGGGCGGGACGAGCGAGGTGAACCGCAACATCGTCGCGACGCGTGGGCTGGGGCTGCCGCGGGATTAGCTCCTCGGCGCCGCCGGCTCCCTTGAGGGGGGCGCGCCCACCCAACCCGACCTCTCAGGCTGAAGAGCTGGCTAATGCCGGTCCTTCGACCTCCCCTATGTCGCCGGCCAGCCGGGAGGGGCCGTGGGTGAGGGAGATGGCTCCGGAGTCGGCGTCTCGGAATCGATTGGGGTCGGAGTGCCCGAGTCGATCGGCGCCGGCGTTGCGGAATCCAGCGGCGTTGGCGTCCCGGAATCGAGCGGGGTCGGGGTGCCGGTGTTCGTGGGCGAGGCGGTGTCGTCCGGCGTCGCGGTAGACGATGGTGAAATTCCGTCAAGTGGAGTGGGAGTGGCGCCGTCTAGCGGGGTGGGAGTTTCCTCGTCGATGCCTTCGCCGGGGCTGGCCTCCGGGGACGACGTTGCCTCCGTGGGCGGGTAGGCTATCGGCACGGTTGTGAGCGAGACGCTGAGGTACTCGCCGGCCGAGAGCACATCGGCGCCCGAGAGATAGAGTGTCCACTCGCCGGAAGCAGGCTCGTTGATGGTATAGCTCTCGAATCCGTCCTCCAGATCGTGGCGGATGCCGTTGGCCGGTTCATCATCATCAGCAAGGCGGGCGCCGGATGGGGAAAAGAGGTGCAGACGCGTGCGACGCTGCTGCACAAAGAGGGGCGCCGGGTCCGAGCGAGCACTATTCCAGCGGACAGTAACGGCCACTTGCTGCTGGCCGGGCGGAATCGGGAGGGGCTGGATCGTGAACTCGCCGGGCAGGACCAGGAATGTTGAACAGCCGGGCGGGGCGTTGCCGCTGATGCGGGCTCTCACTGCCTGAAAGGCGCACGCCCAGTTGTCGCCGGCGGTGAGGCGCTGGTAACGGCCGCCCGTCTCGTTGGCCAGCGCCTGCAGCAGGAAGCGGTCAGCGGCGCTCCCGGTAGAAAACGCGAAGACGGGCCAGCGGTGCTTCTCCAGGCAGGTTAGCGCGGCAGTGTAATTGCTGTCCGCCGGCGGGGCATCACTGACGAGGAAGACGGCACGCGCGGTGGCCCGACCAGCGGTGTCCAGCTCCTTGCAGGCGGCGGCGATCCCCGGGCCGAGAGGCCGCCGTGCGGCCGACTCGCCGGCCGAGGATGAGCGGGCGATATCTTCTGACGGGCGGCCATCACGGTCCGCGTCGCCAAGCGGCGAGAGGACGCGCGGCTGCTTCGCGGACTCGATGACGGCGACGCGCTCTTTGGGCCCAACGCCGGCGAGGTAGGAGGCGACGGCCTGGGTCCGCAAGGGACCGGGCGCGGCGTGGAGGACCAGGGCGACATCGATATCGAGCGGCTGGACGCCGGCGGCAGCCGGGGCTTCAGAGACGAGGGCGGAGCCCGGACAGGCGCGGCGGTCGCCGCGGGCCAGGCAGCCGTCATCGTCAACGGTCCAGCCGCCGATGTTGAGTCCGTGGATGTCCTGGCGGGCGCCGTTGTAGGAGGTGTAGAAGTGCAGGTGGGGTGCGCTCGACAAGCAGTTTCCCTGGGGGCCGTCCGGGCAGCAGCCGGGCTTGCCCAGTCGGGTGCCGGCCTCTACGTGGCCGGAGTGCACCTGCTTGTCCTGGAGGTGATAGTAACCGGTGTGGAAGCCGTTGCCATGGTCAATCTCGATGGCGTTGGGGACATCGATGACGGTGCCGGGGGCGGAGGCGACGACCCAGAAGGAGGAGGTGAAGAGCTCGCAGGGTTTGCCGGCGGCGTCGGGCGGCTGGAGGTCCAGGGCCTCGGGGATGCCGCTGGGGCCGTGCGGGCCGGTGCTGTATCGCCAGGTCGCCCCGCCCTCCCAGGGCAGGGAGAGGTAGACGTTCTGCTGGAAGGCGTGGGCGGGGCTCCGGGCGATAAGAAGCAGCAGTACGACGGCAGCGGCGGCGAGGGGCACGGCGACACGGGGCATCGTTTTGTATTTGTATTGGACGGGCAGAGGTTCGACGGTTAGGTTAGGCAGCGGCCGCGCCGCTGGTCAACCGGTACGGCATAAAGAATTTGTAAGAATCGTGTCGTTGCCTATCCCACGCGGGTCAGGCTCGCGGAAACGCAAAGCCGGCGGTTAACATGCCTTCGCGAACCACAATCCGCCTGCTGAAGCACGGCGCCTCAGCCTGGCGGGCGTCCTCCGCGATTCGTTGCCTGCGCCTCTTTGCCGTGATAGCGTAAGCGCGCAATCCGCCGCTGCGAAGGAGGCCACCTGTGGTCAGCTTGAAAGACGTCTACGAAATCGGTGAGATACCGCCGCTCGGCGAGGTGCCAGCGCGGATGTACGCGCAGGCGATCCGGCCTGATCGTTTCGGGGAGCCGCAGAAGGCGTTCCAGGTCGAGAAGATCGAAACGCCGACGGAGCTAGGGCCGCACGAGGCGCTCGTGCTGGTGATGGCGGCGGGCATCAACTACAACAACGTCTGGGCGGCGCTGGGAGTGCCTGTGAACGTAATCAAGGCGCGCGAGCGGGAAGGCGACATGACCGGCTTCCACATCGGCGGCAGCGACGCCTCCGGCATCGTGTACAAGGTGGGATCGAGCGTTCGCAACATCAAGGTTGGCGACGAGGTGGTGATCCACTGCGGGATGTGGGACGAGGACTCGCCGTTCGTGAAGGCGGGGAACGACCCGATGTTCGATCCCTCGTTCAAGATATGGGGTTACGAGAGCAACTGGGGGAGCTTCGCGCAGTTCACCAAGGTGCAGGCGCACCAGTGCCTGCCGAAGGCCCCGCACCTGACGTGGGAGAAGGCGGCGGCGCCCACGCTCGTGGGCTCGACGGCCTACCGGATGCTGCGGGCGTGGCCGCCGCACACGGTGGAGAAGGGGGACGTGGTTCTGGTCTGGGGAGGCTCGGGCGGGCTCGGCTCGATGGCGATCCAGATCGCGCGGGAGTTCGGCGGGATACCAGTCGCGGTGGTCTCCAGCGAGGACAAGTTCGACTACTGTATAAAACTCGGTGCGAAGGGGTGCATCAACCGCAAGGAGTTCGACCACTGGGGTATGCTGCCGCACTGGACGGACACAGAGGCGTTCGCGAAGTGGTCGCAGGGGGCGCGGGCGTTCGGGACGAAGTTCTGGGACGTGCTCGGGGAGCGCCGGAGCCCGCGCATCGTCTTCGAGCACCCAGGCGAGGACACAATCCCGACGTCGATCTTCATGTGCGACACCGGCGGGATGGTGGTGATCTGCGCCGGAACGAGCGGCTTCAACGCGACGGTGGACCTGCGCTACCTGTGGATGCGGCAGAAGCGGCTCCAGGGCAGCCACTTCGCGAACGACGAGCAGGCCGGCGCCTTCAACCAGATGGTGATCGACCGCAAGATCGACCCGTGCCTGGGGGAGACATACAGGTTCGAGGAGATCGGGCTGTGCCACCAGCTGATGTACGAAGGGAAGCAGCCGCTGGGCGTGATGGCGACGCTGGTGAGCGCGAAGCGCGAGGGAATGCGGGGGGTGGAATAGCCACGGAAGCCACAGAAGACGCTGAAAACTTCCGGGACTCACTTGAGTCGACACGATCGGTGAGCTAACGAACAGTAGCTTTATGTCATCCTGAGCGAGATGCCTCCTGCAAACCCGCAAATTGCTGCTTCGGGAAGGGATCTGGAGGCTGGGGCGGGGAGTGAACGACCTCTGTCTCTTTTCGCCGGCCGCCCGAACCACCACCCACCAGGCCCGAGATTCCTTCGCGAAGAGGCTCAAGGTTTGCGGTTGGTGTGCTGCTCAGAATGACAACGGCCGGACGGCTTCGGTTTGCGAGCGCTGCGCTGCTCCGAGTGACCCGTTTGCGGGGCGCCGTTCACTCCCCACCACCGCCTCAGGGTCCCTTCCCGAAGTTGCGCTAGGCCGTTCACAGTCCCAACGGCGGTCAGGATGACATGGCTGGGACTGTGGGAAATTGGGGCCGCAGAGGAGGTCGTCATGGACTACCGCTTTTCGGTTGACGAAGACGCGTTCCGCGGCGAGGTCAAAGAGTTCCTGCGGGGCGCGATCCCGGAGGACTGGGACTACGACCCGTTCGAGCTGACGGGTGAAACCTGGGACTTCGCGAAGGAGTTCACGAAGAAGCTGGCCTCGAAGGGATGGGTGGCACCGGCCTGGCCGAAGGAGTACGGCGGCCAGGGCATGGGCTACATGAAGCAGGTGGTGCTGTCCGAGGAGCTGGCCTACAGCCGGGCCCCGAATACAGCCCTCATCGGCGTTACTTACGCCGGCCCTACGATAATCGTCTACGGAAACGAGGAGCAGAAGCAGCAGTTCATCCCCGGCATCACCTCCGGCGATATCGTGTGGTGCCAGGGATACTCGGAGCGGAACGCCGGCTCGGACATCGCCTGGCTCCAGAGGCGGGCGGTGCGCGACGGCGACGACTACGTGATCCTAACTGGTGCTTCTTCCTGGCTCGGACAGACGCGGACGCGCCGAAACACAAGGGGATCAGCTACTTCATCACGCCAATGGACGCTCCGGGCATCAGCGTGAGGCCGCTGGTGAACATGGCCGGCGAGCACGTGTTCAACGAGATCATCTTCGACAACGTGCGGGTGCCCCGGAAGTACCTGGTGGGGGAGGAGAACCGCGGCTGGTACATCGGCATGACAACCCTGGACTTCGAGCGCTCGAACATTTCGTCGGCGGCGCAGCAGCGCCGGACGCTCGAGCAGCTGGTGGAATACGTGAAGGAACAAGGATCAGGAAACAAGAAACACGCGCACGTGAACGGTGCCGGGAATGGCGTGAAGCCCAAGCTGGCGGAGCTGACGATCGAGAACGAGGTGGGGCGGTATCTATCGTACCGCGTGGCCTCGATGCAGGAGCGGGGGCAGATCCCGAACTACGAATCGTCGGCGGCGAAGGTGTACCACTCGGAATACGGGCAACGGCTGGCGGGGGCGGGGCTGAAGATGATGGGGCTGTTCGGTCAGCTCCGCGAGGGATCGAAGCACGCCCGGCTGCGCGGCCGCTTCGCGCGGACGTACCTGACGAGCGTGGGCAGCACGATTGCGGCGGGGACGAGCGAGATCCAGCGGGGGATCATCGCGCAGCGCGGCCTGGGGCTGAGCCGGATCTAGGTGCTAGGTTCTAGAGCTTCGTAGCAATGAGTGAGCAGCGCGAGAGACTATATCGCAGCCGCGACCAGAAGATGATCGCGGGCGTGCTTGGTGGCATGGGCGAGCACTGGAACGTAGATCCCTCGATCATGCGGATCGTCTACGTGGTGCTGACCATCCTTTCGGGCGTGGTTCCCGGGATCATCCTGTACGCGCTGATGGTGATCATCGTCCCGGCTGAGCCGCGCCGGGCGCGTGAGTAGCGCGCCGGGGCAAGCCGTCAGATTGAGAGCAGTTTCAGGCGCTCGAGGATTTACCGGCCAGGATGTCCCGGTACAGCAGCTCCGTCTCTTCTGAGGGCACGGCCCCGATCTCGCGGCAGAGCGCATCACGGAAGGTCTCGTATTGACGGTGTGCCTTCTGGCGGCTGCCGGCCTCGGCGTAAAGGCGCATCATTAATCGATTAGCTTCTTCATCCAGGGGATCGGCCTGGAGCAGATGTTGGAGACGTTCGAACGCCAGTTCGAGTTTCCCCGCGGCGGCGTAGAGCTGGCTCAGCTCAATTAGTAGCTCATTATGCAGGTCCCGCAGCTCCCGGCGTGGCCCCTCGGTCCATTCCTCGTAGCGATCCTCCACCAGCAAGTCTCCCCCGTAACAGGCGATGGCTTGCTCGTAAAGATCAAGCCTCTCTTGAGAAGAGCGGGCCGCCCTTGCGCAAGAACGGAATTCGTCGATGTCCAGAGAGATCTCCGGCGAAAGGACCACCATATCATCGGCGACCGTGACAACAGGCTGTGTTACGCGTCGCGCTGCGAACTCCGTACGCAGATCAAAGAGGATCTTACGCAGGTTCGCAGATGCAGCGGACGGGTTGAGGCGGGCCCAAAAGGCATCGAGGACCTGCTCGCGATGGAGATAGCGGTCGCGCTGGATGGCCAGGAGCTTAAGGAGCGCTTTGGCGTTGCGGTGGTGCCACGCCTGGTCGATGATCAAGTCGCTACCGGCGCGCACTTCAAAACGGCCCAGCAGAAACATGCGCAGCCCGGCGTCGACGGTTTGCACCTTCACACCTCGACCAAGCGGCCGGCGCTCAGGGATGGGTTCGAAGGCTGCGTTGTATATACTTCCCCCTCAAAAAACGCTAACACCAGCATACAACAGGTTGAAGAAAATCACAAAAACGCACGAGAAGAGTCGGGAAGAACGCTCAAAGAACACCGGGTGAACGGCGGACGGTTAAAGCACGGCCG
>VBJS01000001.1:24668-27293 GCA_005880055.1 Chloroflexota bacterium
GAAACGGCAGACAGCGAGCCACAAAAGCTAAAGATCAACCCTCGAACCCCAAAGAACACCCAAGGAACGCGCCGCGAACGGCTGTGGAACAGTGCACGTCTATTGTGGACATGTGAAAGCAATCACCGAAGAGGAAACGACGATGAAGATACTCACGGTCAAGGAAACGGCTGATGTGCTCAAAGTGAAGCCACAATGGGTATACAGGATGATGCGCAACGATGGCTTGCCGTGCATCCGTCTGGGCCGGCAAGTCCGTGTTGACGAAGATTCCCTGAAGACGTGGCTAACCGCACACCGCTGCCAGAACTAGCCTGGGCCCAGGGAAGCGCGAAAGCGGTGCAAGGACGGCCCATGCCCCGTAATCTGAAGTAGCTCTGGTCAAGAGGACGCGGCTGATAACGTCAGGCCAAGCTGAAGAAACGCTCGCACCTGACGGGCGAACGCTGAAGTAAGCAAGGAGGAAAGGACGTATGACATACATTGAGCGACTTCTCACCGATCGAGGGCGAGCCAATCGCCGGCTGGGCGAGCAGATGGTACAAGGACACATGAACGCCATGCAGGCAACGGCGAACCAGCCGAGGTCGAGGGTGGACAGCGGGGATCACGGTCCCCGCGGGTTATCGCTGGAAGCGGCATCTAACAGGGCCTCCAGGCAAAGGCAGGCTCAGCGCAGCCCTTCTTAGACAGCCAAACCGCTAAACCTCCGGGTTGGGCCGCATTTCGCCCTCCTCCGGCCCTTCCCCGGCAGGTTTAGAGACACCAGGTATTAACGCGAGACGAATTCAAATCAACGACATATTGGGCAACGCCCGGACGGTGGTCGGGTGAAGCCGCAAGCAATACACGCCAGGTCCAAGAAGGAGCGCTTGATGACGTTAACAGTAACTATACGAGACGAACGGACCGGCCCCAGACTGCTGTCGGACAAGTTCTGGCATGGCCCCGACAACATCCGATCAGTCGGACTTGGGGTCGATGACGGTCGCTCTAGCGGTGCGGGCAGTAACGGCCTGCGTTTCGAAGTGAGGAGTAGAACTCGTACTGCTAATGACCAGAACGGTGACGATTTTGCCGTCGCGCCTGTACACGTCGCCGGGCTGGGTAGCAGCCTGACTGCCTTGATGCGAGCCGGCCTGGTCTTGAGCCTGCTGCGAGGAATTGCGACGGCCGAGAAGCCAGTCGCGAACGAAGAGCAGGAGTGGGAACGAGAGGAAGACTGGCAGCGGCTCTTCATGTAGCCGGTCAACCGGTGGGCACCGGACGTTGGCGCCGCCGGAACCGAATTGTGAGGCAAGCAGAGTCGTCTCAAAGGAAGGTAGATATGGTACAGCAGATAGATTCGGGACCCGTTCGATTCGATATTCGATCGACGAGGTCATGTCCGGGATGTTGGCCTCAATTCAGCGCGATACGTTTACGGACGACCGTCAGAGGTTGGGGGAAGCGTTCAAGGGCCTGGCGCATCAGGCTCCTCTTTTTGCCCCGTTTGCCGCCCTAGCCGGTGAGGCCGACTTTTCCGGGGTCCTGGAAGGCGCCCTGCAAACACTGGTCGGCGATGGACACCTGGAGCACGAGCCGGGCCTATACTCCCTTCCCGCGCCGTGCCGAGCCCGATGCATCACGAGTAAGCGGACGCTGTTCAATGCCGGTCATATCCAGGATCTGGAGAAGGGTGCGCGCATTTTGGAGGCGGAGCTGGGGTAGTTGGTTGGCATGAAACGCCGATTCTCGGGTGCCAGTGATGGTGTGCCCCGTATCCGCCGTACCCCGAGATAGGTAGTTGCTCGCCGATGTGAGGGTAGCGCCTCGCTGACATGCGTCATCGGGCAGCCCGGGAATCAAACGTTGGGCGGCTTGACGGAGTCTGATGATGGGTTGTGCGGTATGATGGCGCCGGAGGGCGTTAGGCGCGGGGTAGAATCGGATGCTCGGCCGAAGTTTGCTCGTCTTCTTGCTCCTGGTCTTGGTCCAGACGCTGAGTCTCGGCCGGATGCTGCTGAGCGACGAGCCGGGAGGTCAGGTGAAGCCTGCGACCGCCGGCAACACGACTGTCACGCAAACCGCCACACCCGCGCCGTCGCCGACACCCCAGGGAACACCCGCACCCGGTACAGCCGAAATTGAAGCGGTGAGCATCAACGCCAGCCCTCCTTACGTGGGCACTGGCAGCGGCTCCACTACGATCACTGAGTGGGTCAGGAACAACGGCCCGGCAGCCAGCAGCGTGGCCGACGTCTACTTTAATTGCTACAAAGACCTTCACGTTCATCCTGTGAATTGTCGTTTCGTGGCTCATCCCGGCGACGCGTGCTTTCAAAGCGGTTCACCCGTCGGCTGCGAAGACCCGGGGAACATCGACGAGCTGAGGTTCTCGGTGGCCCTGCCGTTGAACGAGCCTACGGCGCTCATGCGACAGGTCGCCATATCGTGCGGCGTGGCCCCCGGCTTTGGTGGCGAGAACTTTACTGCGACCGTAACGGGCTCCCTGCAGGCAGCGGCCGCCAGTCCGCCGGACACGAATCCGAACAATAACAGCGTCAGCGCCGGGCTAAGCGTCTTCTGCCCGGTGGCATCGCCCACTGTTACGCCTGTCCCGCCTACATCGACGGCTACGCCTAC
>VBJS01000180.1 GCA_005880055.1 Chloroflexota bacterium
CCCAATTTCACACTTCTGACACTTGGGAAAGTTCACCACTACCACTGTTCTCCCTCCCGCCTTGCAGTCTTGCTTGCAGCGGAGTATAACAGCGGGGTTAAAGCCTGACAAGTGAAGTATTGGGCTCGGCTAGGTGCACGCTACAGGAGGAGATCGCGGCATCAGTTTGGCGGGCGGGTTTGTTGTCAGCTTCGGTTGGTTCCAGTGCTAAGCGCTAAGTGATACCATGTAGCCGGCGATTCGCCGATTCGGCGACTTCGTCTGGCATCGTATTCTCGGATGGCTTCATTAGTTATTGGAATCATACTGCTTGTGTCGGCAGCGCTTGGTCTGATTCCTGGTACCGTTGATTGGTTTTTGGAGAAAACACAAGGAAAGTACTGGGACATTGTGGAGCGCCTCCACTTAGCAAGGGCGAGCCGCGATGAAGAGAAACGCCTCTGGCGACGGGTTTTGCCGATCTTCCTCTTCGTGGTTGGGTGCGCTTACCTTATCGATGGCTTGAGCGGGCCTTAGTCGGGGGCATGGCATGCACCCCGGAGCCGAGCAATTTCAGCAGAGCCAAACAGTCTACTGTGGTTGCTCAGCCGCTGGGGATCACCCGAGCTCAGTGCGTTGCCGGTACGCCCCGTTCTCGCCGGCCCAGCCAGTATTCAAGGCTGTCTGAAAGGGCGAGCCAGGACGCCTCGATTATGTCCGTCGATGCGCCGACGGTTGTCCATGTCTCTTCGCCGTCGGTTGACTCGATAAGCACGCGCACGTTTGCCGCCGTGCCGTATGCGGAATCGATGATCCGGACTTTATAGTCGACCAGCTTGATGGCGCCGATGTCAGGGTAGAACTGGACAAGCGCCTTTCGCACGGCGGCGTCCAGCGCGTTCACCGGCCCGTTGCCTTCCGCGGCCGTGTGAAATAACTGCTGGCCCACGCGTATCTTAACCATCGCCTCGGACTGCATCTCGCGTCCCTCTTCAGAGGGGGCGCGATGCCGGCGTTCTACAACCCAGAAGTCCTCCAGCTCGAAGAACGGGCGGTAGCCGGGCCGGCTTCGCCGCACGAGCACCTCGAATGACGCCTCTGCGCCCTCGTACTGGTAGCCGCGGCTCTCCATCAGCTTCACGCGCTCCAGGAGTTGGCGCAGCTCGTCGGAGTCGAGGTCCAGGCCCATGCCCTGCTCTTTGATCTTGGCCTGGATGTTGCGGCGCCCGGAAAGCTCGGAAACGATGATCCGGGTGTCATTCCCCACAACTGCCGGGTCGATGTGCTGGTAAGACCAGCCCTCCTTAACTACGGCCGCCGCGTGCAGCCCGGCCTTGTGTGTGAAGGCGCCGGCGCCCACATAGGGCTGTCGCGCACTCGGCGGCAGGTTCGCCACCTCGCTGACGAAATGGGACGCCTCCGCCAGGTGGGCCAGCTGTTCGTCGGTCACCACATCGCGGCCCATTTTTAGCTTCAGGTTGGCGATGATGCTGAAGATGTTAGCGTTGCCGCTCATGTCTCCATAGCCGTTGGCCGCGCCCTGAACGTGAGTCGCGCCCTCTTCCACGGCAGCAAGGCTGTTCGCGACCGCCACGTCGGCGCCGTTGTGGGCGTGAATGCCCACCGGGCAGCTCAGCTCAGAGAGGACAGCGCGCACCACAGCCGAGGTCTGGGAGGTGATGGTCCCGCCGTTGGTATCGCACAGGACAACACAATCAACACCGGCGTGCTCGGCCGCCTTCAGACATTGCAGCGCGTATGCTCTGTCCGACTCGTAGCCATCGAAGAAGTGCTCGGCGTCGAAGAACACGGTCAGGCCGTTCGACTTGAGGAAGCGCACGGAATCGCCGATCATCGCGAGGTTCTCTTCGAGTGTTGTCTCCAGTACCCGCGTCACCTGGCGGTCGTGCGCTTTGCCAACGATGGTCACGACCGGCGTTTTGGCGGCGATCAAGGCCTTTAGGTTCGGGTCACTTTCCGCCGTGGCACCCGCCCTCCGCGTTGAACCGAAAGCCGCCAACTTCGCGTGCTTGAGCTCCAGATCAGCCGCCCGCTTGAAGAACTCCGCATCCTTGGGGTTAGACCCCGGCCAGCCGCCCTCGATGTAATGGACGCCGAGCTCATCCATTTTGCGGGCGATCTTCAGTTTGTCCTCTACGGACAGCGCGATGCCTTCCATCTGCGTGCCGTCGCGGAGGGTGGTGTCGTACAGCTCTATGCTTCGTGCCATGGTAAGCCCAGTTTATCGAAAGGCATTCCGAGGATAAACAATGCCCGGCGGTCAGCCGCTTAGAGACGGCGTGATGTCCCTGGCGTATGCCTCCACATGGGACATGAAGTCGGGGTAAGACTTCATCAGCGGCACCAGGATGAAGTGCGAAACCCCGGCCTCGGCAAAGTCGCCCAGCCGGCGGGCGCAGTCGTCGGCGTTCCCCATCACCACATACTTGTCGACTAGCCCCTCAAACGGCTGGTTGTAGCGCATCGCTAGCTCTGCCGCGGCGGCCGATTTCGCCTCCTCATACGAATCGGCCAGGCAGATGAACTGGTAGATGCTGCCCGTTATCGCGCCTGGGTCTCGCCCCGCTTTCTCGGCTTCCTCGCGCACCTTCGCCATGCTCGACCGGAAGCGCTCCGGCGAGAAGAGGTACGGAAGGTAACCGTCGCCCAGTCGCCCGGCGCGTTTGATCGCCGCGTCCGACCGGCCCGCAACCCAGATCGGCGGCCCGCCCGCCTGCGCGGGCTTCGGCTGCAAGCTGACGCCGTCAAGAGTAGTGAACCGGCCCTGGAAGCTAACGTTGTCTTGAGTGAACAGAAGCTTGAGCACCTCGATCGCCTCGTCCGTGCGCCGTCCGCGCTCCTTTACCGGAACTCCGACGGCCTCGAACTCCTTCGCGTATTCGCCGCCAATACCGACGCCGAGGATGACCCGTCCCTGCGAGAGAACATCGACAGAGGCGATCTCTTTCGCGGCCAGCGCCGCTGGGCGCAGCGGCAGGAGGAACACCGCGGTCCCCAGTTGCAGGCGTGATGTGCGGGCAGCCATGGCGGCAAGGGAAGTGAGCGCATCGAACGTTGGGAAGTAGAAGAAGATGTGCTCGCTGGTCCAGACGGAGTCGTAACCCAACTCCTCGATGTGGGTCGCAGTCTCCCATTGCTGGGGAAAGAGATTAATCCCGAACTTCAATTCGCCGCCGGACCTTTCACTGGAAGTCCTTCCAATCAGCGATGGCATCTTTAAGCCCGGCCTCGTCGCTGGCTATTCTCATCTCTATCCGCGATGTGTTCTCAATCAGGGACGCCGCTCCGAACTGGCCGTTGGCTGACCAACGCACGTTACCCTTAGCGCCGACGGGCTGCACTGTAGCGCCAAGGGATTGCAGGATCCTGTCGTAAACAACCGCAAATTCGAGTAAGTCCTGCTGGGTGTCCCAGCCGAAGCTGAGCTGGACGATGACGCGGCTGGGATCGCTCTTGTTGCGGTAAGCGCTGGACCAACCGGAACCCCAGCCGGCGGCGGCCACCACAGCGGCAGACGCATCGCCGGTGAGCGAGACGGCGTAGTTGAAGACATCGAATTCGCCGAACTGGGAGGAATCGATAAGCTGCCAGTCGGTCAGGCGGGTGCTCAGGTCGGGCGGAGGCCCGGTATTCGCCAGCTCATGCGATTTGTACTTATCCAGGTGAAGGATCTGCTCGGTGGTGTCAGGCGGATCAACGAAGGCGGCGTTGACGGCTTTCCAGCCGCCATCTTCATAGAGACTCTTGACGAACGCCTTGCAGTCGCCGTAGTCAAATGCCGCGTCGTTTAGGAGGAACTGTGGCAGCTTGCTATCGGGTTCAGCGCCGCCTTTGGTGGCCTCCTGCGAGACCTTGTCCCGCCAGTCCGCTCCGTACACCTGTTCGGCGTAGAGGTCGGCGGTGAAGCTGGCATCGCCCTCTATCAAGCACTTTATCGTTGTCGAGTACTGTGTGTGGCCCTCACGCTCAAGATCGCTGTGTACTCGTGGGCGAGCACCAATTCATCGTGGATGTCAAACTGACTACTATCACCGCCAACGAGGACGAGGCTATCGGACGGCGGTAGGTACAATCCGGCGATGAGACCCGCGTACTCCTCGGACGCCGCTTGCTGCAGGCTGAACTCCGGCGGCGCCAACCCGAGCATTTTCAGGACAACATCGAAAGCCTGCAAGTTGGCTTTCTCTTCCTCAGTCTCGGGTTGTGCCTCCTGGGCTGCCTCCTGCTTCAGCGATTCCGGACTAACCATGCCCTCCTTAATATCTGGGGACACCGGCAGTTCCCGTATCTGCGAGACACGATCGCGAATCTGATGTAGGCGCCCGGCGATCTCCGAGGGAAACGGCGTGAGCGTGGGGAATGGGTGGTCATTGCCGCCGCTGCACCCGCCCAACAGAAGCAGCAGTGTAACCACTAATGCGAACGGTGGGAGGGGAAAGTGGTTAGTCATCCCGCTGCCAGGATCAATCTGCAGATCAGGCGGTAGTATAACACGCGCTTGCCCGAGGCTGATGCGCCTCATGAG
>VBJS01000181.1 GCA_005880055.1 Chloroflexota bacterium
TCCTGTTCGTGTCAAACTTCGGGTCGCGGCCGCTCATGCGCCAGGCCGTCGAGTCCTTCCGCGGGCAGTCGGATTTTCCGGTCGAAGCGATCGCGACGTTCGAGTGGGTGCCGGGGGTGGGCTGGAGCGACCACGGCTCGTTCTGGGCAGAAGGGTATCCCGCCCTCATGGTCACCGACACGGCGCTGTATCGGTACCCGCACTATCACACGGAGCAGGACACGCCGGAGAAAGTCGACTACGGCAGGTTGGCCCGCGTCGTGGGCGGCCTCGCCGGCATGCTGTGGGCCCTCGGCCGCTAGGGACGGTGGCGGCGCGAGCCACGCACGGCGCGATCAGCCGGCCTTGCGCGGATCGGGATTGGCAAGCATCGCTTCCGCCTGAGCTTTCCGGTAGCGTTGCAGCGCCTCGCGGACCTTCGGATACTTATTCGCCAGGAGCGCCGCCGCCAGGAGCGCGGCGTTCACCGCTCCGGATCGCCCGACCGCCAGGGTCCCCACGGGGATTCCGGCCGGCATCTGCACCATCGAGAGCAAGGAGTCCAACCCATTCAGCGCCTTGGACTCCACCGGCACGCCGAGCACGGGCAGGATTGTCTTCGCCGCCGTCACGCCCGGGAGGTGGGCCGCGCCGCCTGCCCCGGCGATGATCACTTCCAGCCCTCGCCGCTCGGCCGATTCGGCGTACGCGAAGAGGTGGTCCGGCGTGCGGTGGGCCGAGACCACGCGCACCTCGAACGGAATGCCCAGCTTCTCCAGGGTCTCGGTGGTGTTCGCCATCGTCTCCCAGTCGGATTTGGAGCCCATGATCACGCCGACCAGCGGGTGCACCGTTTTCTCCTTCTCTCGCGCATTGGATCGAGCCGCCTTACGCACGTTTTACCCCCCTCCTTAGAACTGCCGGGCAATCATATACTGAAAATCAGTCAATGATCCCAGGAAAAAATTACGGCTTACTCGACTCGATCCCGAACCGGGGCGATGAGATCGCCTCGCTCCGGCATCGAGGGCAGCGGCTCGGCCGGGTCAGCCGCGTGCGCCCGCGAAAGGCATACCCGCACTCCTCGCAGGCGGATGCCTCCAGGAGGAACCGCCCATGGCGGTCGCGGCCCACCGACTTCGCGATGTGGGCGAGATGCTCTTCGACCTGCCGCTCGGAGATGCGGAGGCGATGCGCGAGGTCCCGGGCGGAACAGCGCGCACCGGTCAGCACCTGCACGATCTGCTGCCGGACGGTCAGCTCTGTATCAGGACTGCCGGACACTACTCGAACTCGGTCGGAGCGATGCCGTACCGCAGCTCCAGGTCGAACTCGTCGATGAGTTCGTTGGCCGTCTCCTGCCCAAGACCTGACCGAACTTCGCCGATCACCAGATCAATCATGGGCGCAGCATGATCGCCGAACTGTACGATCGCGGACTGGATTCGTTGGCGCGCATCATCGATCGTCATGCGTCTCTCCGCCCAGGCCGGTTTCTGCAGAGGGCCCCATCCTAGCATTGATCGGCGCATCGCGGCCAGCGGGTTGCGTTGCCGTTCATCCCGCGCTTGTGCTATCTCTGAGGTCATGCCTAGCCGCCTTCCGCGTCTCACCGCGTTCCTGCTGCTGGTCGGATGGGTCGGGACGGCCTCTGGCGCGGGGCCTGGTATCCAGGAGTCCCAGCTCGGCAAGGTCGAGTTCCCCACCTCCGGCTCGGACCACGCGCAGAGCCACTTCCTGCGCGGGGTCGCCGCGCTGCACTCGTTCTGGTACGAAGAAGCCCTGGAGGCCTTCCGGGCGGCGACGAAGGCCGACCCGGACTTCATGATGGGGTACTGGGGCGAGGCCATGGTGCACAACCATCCGATCTGGAAGGAGCAGGACACGGAGGCCGCCCGCCAAGTGCTCACGAAGATCAAGGACAGCGCAAAGCTCACGCCGCGGGAACGGGCGTATCTGAACGCCGTGGCGGTTCTCTACGGAGAGGGCGACAAGGCGGCCCGCGACAAGGCCTACGCCGCCGCCATGGAGAGACTCTACCGGGACTACCCCGAGGATTTGGAAGCGGCCTGCTTCTATGCGCTCTCGCTGCTCGCCGTTGCGAGCCAGCCGGATGGCCAGCTCCGCACCCGGATCCAGGCAGGCGCGATTGCGCTCGACGTATTCAACAAGAGCCCCAACCACCCCTGTGCTGCGCACTACACCATCCACGCGTTCGATGATCCGGACCATGCGATCCTGGCACTGCCCGCCGCGCGCCGGTACGCCAGGATCGCGCCCGAATCCCACCACGCCCTGCACATGCCCGCGCACATCTTCCTCCAACTAGGGATGTGGCCGGAGGCGGCGGCCTCGAATGAGGCCGGCTGGGCGGCTTCCGTAGCCTGGGTGAACCGCGAGGGCCTGTCCCTCAGCCATCGCGATTATCACAGCCTCTACTGGCTCGAGTACGTGTACCTGCAGCAGGGCCGCTACAAAAAAGCCGAAGAGCTGCTGGCGCTCAAGCGAAAGGACATGGCGGAGGCCGGCGGACACGGCGCGAAAGGGAAGCCCTTCGGCCACAAGGACGAAGTCGGCCGTTACTTCGATGAGATGGTCGCCACCTATGTCGTGGAAACGGAGCGGTGGGACGCAGCCGCGCAGATGTCTGGGGCGACCGGGTCGAAGGATGACGCGCAGGTCCGCGCGCTCCCCCTGTACGCTCGCGCCTTGGCCACGGCCCAGAAGGGGGCCCCCGAGACCGACACGCTCCTTGCTGATCTGCAGACGCTCCGCACGAAGGCCAAGGACACGGACCAGTCGCGTCGCGAGAAGTCATACGAGGTCCGCGAGCTGCAAGTGGCGGCCGTCTCCCGCGCGGCGAGGGGCGGCTATGTGGCGGCCTTCGCGTTGATGATGAAGGCGGTTGAACTGGAGGAGAAGATGAAGCCGCCCTCGGGGCCGCCCGAGATGATCAAGCCGTCGCACGAGCTGTGGGGCGAGATCCTGCTGCGCGCCGGACGCCCCCAGGAAGCCGCGCAGCAGTTTGCAACGTCCCTGCAGCGCCATCCCATGCGCGCCCGGTCCTTGCTCGGCATAGCCCGCGCGGCGGCGCAGAGCGGCGATCGAGCGGCCGCGGCCGAGGCGTACGGCAAGCTACTGGAGGTGTGGGCCCAGGCCGACGCGGACCTACCGGAGCTGAAGGAGGCGCGGGACTACATGCACCAAGCGAGCGCGCGCTGAAAATGGGGTGGGTAAGGGGTTTCGAACCCCCGACCTCCGGATCCACAATCCGGCGCTCTAACCAACTGAGCTATACCCACCACCAGGCAGAGAGTCGTTACGGTCGGATGTAGAAGAGAGCCGCATCCTAGCAAACACGGCGGGCGCCCCGCAAGGCTGCGGTGGGACGCTCGCGGCGATGCAGCC
>VBJS01000028.1:0-3738 GCA_005880055.1 Chloroflexota bacterium
TGAGTAGTGTCGCGGCTACCGCGGTTAACTTGATGGTCGATGCCTCCGACGTTCGAAAAAACTATCGGACGCGATCGGGGATGGTGGCGGCGGTGGCCGGCGTGAGTCTTCAGCTCGAGCGTGGCCGTTTCGTCGCACTCATGGGTCCATCGGGCTCGGGGAAAACAACCTTGCTCCAACTGTTCGGTGGAATCATGCGACCCGACCGCGGGCACCTTGTCGTCGCGAATACGAACCTAGCAGTGAGCACGCCCGCCCGGCTGACGGCCTTCCGTCGGCATTACGTAGGTTTCGTATTCCAGGCCTTCAACCTCCTACCCCGTCTGCGCGTGAGCGAAAACGTCGAATTGCCTCTGCGCCTCCAGGGTCTGGCCGATTCCGTTTGCCGCGCGAGGGCTCACGCAGCCCTCGAACAGGTCGGCCTGATCGGCCGCGCCAAGCATCTGCCCTCCGAACTCTCCGGAGGCGAGCAGCAGCGTGTCGCGATTGCGCGCGCTGTCGTGCATGACCCACACCTCCTCTTAGCAGATGAGCCGACAGGGAATCTTGACAGCGCGAACGGGCGAGTCGTGTGTGACCTAATAGCCCAGCTAAATCGGAACGGGCTGACAGTGATCCTGAGCACGCACAACCCCGAGGTCGCGGCCCGCGCGGACGAAAGAGTGGTGCTTCGAGATGGCGCCCGATGTTCTTAAGTACGAAACGCGATGCAGTCGGAACCGACCGCAGCTCGCCTGGCTTCGAATTCGATGCCTGCCTTGAAGCCCACTTTCGTCCAAGGGAGACGGTTACGGAAGTCGCGGGCCTTGCCTGTGAGCGCAAGAACTTCAGAGGCATATCGCCGCCTTGATCGCAAAGAGTCGACGCGGTGGACACGTAGCCTTGGATTCAGAGACTAGCCTTGGAATCAGAGACTTGATTGCTCGAATTGCCGCCCCGGTGTTAATCCCCGTTGGATTGGGTCTGATGGCGGTCGGTCTCGGAGCGGCCATTACGGGGTTGGAAGAGCGTTCGCCATAACAGACATTCTTATGAAAATGGAACTCCCAGCTGTCTGGGCCACGCCAGAATTTGTCTGCCTAATGGCGTTCGCCAGTTTGCTGGTCATCTTCGGATGCTTCGAACGACTGATGTTCAGGCGTTCCCCGACGTAAGCCCGGATGAGGACACCTTTAGCACGCAGATGGGGATCAAAAGTCGTGTCTGAGTCCGCTCCACGCGACCTGACGCTCGGCGCGTCGACGCCGCGTTACTCCTCCGCGCATGTCAGGGCCTGTGCGCGGGCTCGTGAGTCCAAGCGGCTCTCCCCGGCGATCAGCGGCTACGCCGCGGGGGGTGCCCTTCCATGTGGGCGATCACCTCAAGCGCCCGGACGTGAGCGCGCCGCGATATTTCTCTTGCCAGCTATCTTCGCGCTCGCGGCGCTCGCAGCTGGATGGATCGTAGCGCGCGCGCGGCTTCGTCGCCTGCGGGAGCACCGCACCGGCACGCAGCCCGTTCCTCCGTTGCGTCCCCCCCACCGCACCGAAGGGACCCAAGCCACGAAGAGCCACCAACACTTCCTCGCGGGCGTCGCCCTCGGCATTGGCGGCAACGCCATCATCTCCGTGGTGCCGGAAGTCATCGACCCTGGCGCCACGAGACTCATCTTTCTTACGGCTGTCGCGCTCGTGTGCGTTGCCTACGCTGATAGCGCGCTTCGCGGCGCAGGACTCGTGCACGCGATCTTTGAATCATTCGTCCTTGTTTCGGTCGCGGCCTCGTACTTCTTGGTCGTCGTCCTGGGAATGCGGCTTAGCGGTCTATGTGAGTTCTGTCCCGCCCAGGCGAGCACGGTCCTTGTGGCGTTTGCCTACTGGGCGGCGGGAGCGACGGTTTATGTCATCGCGCGGCTCACGGACCGTGTCATGTCCGGTCCCGCCAAGGATAGCCTCCCGTCCCGGATCGCCGAACCAATGACAATCAGCGTCCGTCATCCGCCCGACCTTCCAGGCGACATCTCTAAGGTGGGCCCTCTTCCGGGAACAGCCTTGTCATCTGGTCGATTAGTAGTAGTGTCTCTGGCACTCTGGTTCCTTGACAGCCACGGCGCGGGGAGGAAAAACAGTCGGCATGAAGACCACAATCGGCATCGCCATCGGAGTCGCCATTGGACTGGTCATGACGTTGGTATTGGAGGTTCCGGCCAAGGCCTGCTTTACCCCCTTTCCCTGCTAGTCAATTCGGCAGGCGAATAGCGAAACCCGATCGCTCCCCTATGCTGTCTGCGCGACAACCTCTCGACGTTCACGCTCGCGCGTGGTCCACCAGCGCGCAAAGGGACCAATCGATCCCGGGCTAGGAACACGCGTCCGACAGTTACGACTCGCCCGGAAGATGACGCAAGCTGAGTTGGCGGCAACCGACTTCACGAAGGGCTTTATCAGCCTCCTCGAAACCGGCCACACCCGCGTTTCGTTGCGCGCTGCCGAAATCATCGCCCGTCGGCTCGGCGTTTCGGCCGCCGAGCTGATCGGCGACGCCGATTCCGATCTCGAGCTCGCGTTGCTTCGCGGCGAACAGCAGCTGTCGGCAGGGCGTGCCCTTGAGTCGATAACACTCGTCGAACCTGTCGCCGCCGCGGCGAGTGGCACGCTTCGCGCCCGCGCCCTGCGCGCCCGCGGACGCGCGCTGGTCGAGATTGGCCGTCCACGCGAAGGCTTGACCGACCTTCAGGAAGCTGGCCGGCTCTTCGAAATTGGCATGGAGAGCGAATCGCACGTGCGCACCCTCTACGACCGAGCGCTCGCGTATGCCCACCTGAACGAGCCTGGTAACGCGCTGACATACGCGCTCGAGTGCGACGCGGCGATGCGTGCGGGCGGCCTCGTCGACCGAACTCTCGAATTGCAACTGCGGAGCTTGTTGGCGACCGCCTTCGCGCGCGCAGGCGATCTCGCGTCTGCCGATCTTCAGGCCGAGCGGGCGCTACAACTTGCCGAGGACGTCGTCGACCGAGAGGCCCTCGCCTCGCTCTACTCGACGATCTCGCTATCTCGACAGCGCCAGAACGACCTTGACGGGGCGGTGGCGTATGCGAGAAAGAGCCTGGGTTTGTATGAGGAGCTTGGCCGGGAACGCTCAATCGGGCAGACGTGGCAGAACCTTGCAGCCATGTACATCGATCGCTCGGAGTATCCGCGAGCCATTCAAGCGCTCGAGCGGGCTGAGCACATCGCTACTGAGGGAAAGATCCCGTCCCTTGAGGCCCGGACCATCACTACACGGGCGGAGCTTGCGGCCGCTCAGAAACGATGGCCTGAAGCGCTGAGGCTCGGCCGAATGGGAGCGGAGCATCCCGGCGCCTCGTCCTATACCCGCAGCCGTGGTCTCTTCGTCCAGGCCCGAGCGCTCGCAGCGCGGAAGGCCTCGCCCGCCCAACTCCGCGCCGTTTTCGACGAGGCGATTGCGGCCCTTCGTGACGAGCCGGGTCGAATCCGCGCCGAGGCCCACGAGGCGTACGGCGAGATCCTCGCAACGCGCGCAGATTGGCGCGCGGCATACGAGCAAGCGCGTCAGGCGTTAGACCTCTCGCGTCCCGAGTTGCGTCGACGCGGACGCTAACGAACTCCAGGATCCCTATCGCATCTGTGGCAAGTGGCCGTCCTCATGCGCGGCCGCGGGCTGATTCGCTGGCCTCGCTTGGACACCGCAAGCGAGCCGCTGGCGATCTTCGCTAAGGGCGTCGGCGCCACGAAT
>VBJS01000028.1:3769-4303 GCA_005880055.1 Chloroflexota bacterium
CCCTTGACCGATCTTCCCGTAATTCCAGACGAACAAAACCGCACTGACCGCGATCGGCACTATCCACCACCACGCTCTGGCCCGGTCCGCCTCGGTCGCAAAGAACAACATGAGTAGGGCGAACGCCACCACCAGAAGTACGAGTCCGAAGTACATGTAGAAGACAAGCTTGGCGCCCCACACCCGGTGAACATTTGTGCTCATGTATTTGGTCACGCGGACCGGCGGATCTGTCTGTACTTCCAAGTCAAGTGCGCGTTCCACCGCTCCACTCAGCAGTACCTCGAAGTACATGTCGACGAGAAATAGCAATACGACGAGGCTGATGAGAGCGACCCATACCGCGGCTCGAGCCTCGATCGGCCAAGCGGATGGTGACGTTGCACCACTTCCACCAGATGTTGAAGGCGTCGCCGGCGTCGGCAGTCCGAGAAAGCCAAGCAAGGTCGTCGCTGCAAGTAAGCCAGTCGCTATGGAGAAGCCGACTTTGCGCAGGTCCACAAGAATCGAGTCGAAGCGGCCGATGGCTGCCCG
>VBJS01000028.1:4320-17848 GCA_005880055.1 Chloroflexota bacterium
AACCACTTCAGTCTTGTCTCAACAGAATCGCGAACGACTGTCCGAACCTGCATTGGCGTCCGACGGACGTACGCCTCGGCTGCGTCGCGGTCCTTCTCACGCAGACCTTCGACGAACGCCACGGCCGCCGCGGCTGTGAGCGGCGCGCCGTTCGCGTCGGTGCTCGCCGGCAGGTCGGTCCAGATCGCCGCGTCGAGGTCCATCAGGTCAAGCCATTTCTCGATCTCAGTCAGCACACCGCGTTGCAACCCCGCATCGCGAATGGCAGTCAGCACGGAGCGTGCTTGAGGGAACGGCTGGACCCTATCGGCGACAACGTACCCAATCTGGCCGACCGCCGTCCGTTCGCGTCGCGCGAGATTCGCTCGCGCCTCATCGAGTTCCTCGTAGACCGATCTCGCCCACAGTGTGCGCACGTCGCGATCCGCCCACGGATGATTAGTCCTGTCAGTGAGCACGAGAGTTAGCCGCTTCGGCGCCGCGTTCAGCCCTGAGAAGCGAAGATACTCAACCGGTAGCAACGGCCCATCTGGGTGCCAACCCGAATCTCCGATCCTGAGCTCGCCCGGATCCCAAATCAAAGAACCCCAGCCGATAACCGATATGGAGAGTTTCACTCGGTGTCCGCCGCGCATCCGAAGCGCGCCCGCACGTCGGAAAGCTGACGCTGAGCCGTCCCGAGCCAGGCCTCCGCAGGCACACCCAAGCCACACTTGACCCGTTCCGGCTCGTTGCGCGAACAAAGAGCGAAGAACGCATCTCGCCGGGCCCAGCGTGATACGTGTGATTCTGACGTGCCGCGATCGCGGCCGACATGAGTCGACTGGCCCATGGGGCCCTTCACTTGGCGCTCAATTCGGTCAACCGCCGCATGATCGTCGTGGACAAATCCCAACGACTCCGATCGTCGCGGTTGATCCAGGTCTTCGGCGCGCCGCTCCGTTGACGAATCAACGTCGCCTCTAGGTCGCGTCTCTGTGCCGGAATGAGGGATTCGAGCATTTCGTCTATCGCCTCAAGGGCGTGATACTGCTCGAACGCGGAACGCGAATGATCGAGCGCCTCGAGCGCGAGATGAAACGTCGCAGGGTCGTGATTCGCTTGAATCGTTGCAAGTCCAACAATGCGCTCACCCTCCGAGCCTGAGGCAAAGATCCTTGCCAGCTCGTCGGGGGTATATCGGGCCTGCGGTCCGAGCGCACGTGCGGCACCGATGAGTAGCGTCATCTCCCACGTGCGTACGCTTCCTGCTGGCTTCGTTTTACGAATCTCGTCGTACTGATGCGCATATTCGGCCAGTTGGCGGCGAGCCGCCTTGGCGTCGGGCGTTAGGGCGGCCAGCTGATCCTGAAGATCCTCTCGCACCTGCCGCAACGCCGGCGCAGCAGCGCTGTCCGCCTTCGCCTCGGCGGCGTCGGCGACCGCAATCAGGGCGGGCAACGCCTCGCGCTGCGTGTCCACATCCAACTCCCGCAGCAGCTCGAGAGGAATGCCGGCCAGCGTCGCCTCTCCCGCCGGCGTCTTGACGCTCCCGCCCCCGAGCGCACCAACCCGAATGAGTGTGGGCAGCCAGAGCAGAGCGATCAGGAGCGCAGTGATCGGGGTCAGCCGAAAACTGTAGGTGAAGCTGCCGTCACCCCCGTGCGTAAGCTCAAAGGTGCTTAGCAGCCCGGCTGTAATGAGCGTTGCCGTCCACCAGCCACGACGCGGCGGCGTCAGATCCCCGAGTAAGCGTTCCACGAGTGCGATCCCGACTCGTCGGCCGCCTTCGGGCCGCGCGGATGTTCTTTTCCCGTTCAGACGGCCCTTCTTCCTCTAACAGCGCCCATTGCACGTGAGTTGACAGCCACCGGCAATGCGGCGAAATAGTATTACTATGCCGCAGCGCTGCGACTGGACCCGGTGCCGCTCGTCAGCGGTGGGCCCGGGCGCTGAGCACGGTTGGGGGAGGGCAGTGCAAGTGGCGATCTACTCCCAGAGGCCTACGTGCATCGTTCCGCCGGATCTACTGAAACGACTCATCCTGGAAGGCGACAGTGAAGTCCGGGTCCGCGCGCTCGAGACACTCAGCCTCGACATCAGTGTTCGTCAGGCGCGCGCGGAGATTGCGGGTCGGCGAGATTTCGACACTCGACCACTCGGCTCACTCGTAGACGCCGGTGGAACGCCAAACCGGGTGATCCACGACCAGGCACAGGCAACAACGGGGGTAGGTGCGGTTGCGCGAGGCGAAGGTCAGCCAGCCTCGAAAGACTCCGCAGTGAACGAGGCCTACGACGGCCTGGGTGCGACGTATAAGTTCTACTGGGAGGCCTGCCGCCGAGACTCCATCGATGCCGCGGGAATGTTGATGGACGGTCTCGTTCACTACGGCACCAACTACAACAACGCCATGTGGGACGGCGACCAGATGCTTTTCGGTGACGGCGATGGACTGCTCTTTACCCGCTTCACCGCTTCGCTCGACGTCATCGGCCACGAGCTTACCCACGGCGTCACCCAGTACGAGCTCAATCTCGTCTACTCGAGCCAAGCGGGCGCTCTCAACGAATCCATGTCCGACGTAATGGGCTCGCTGGTGAAGCAGTACGCGCTGAAGCAAACGGCACCGCAAGCCGACTGGTTGATTGGACCGGACTGCGTGGGCCCGAAGCTCAAGCCCGCCTTGCGCTCGATGAAGGCGCCGGGTACCGCCAACTCCTACGACAATCAGCCTGCCGATATGGACGGCTATGTCAAAACAATGGAGGATCACGGCGGAGTTCATACAAATTCCGGAATACCCAACCACGCCTTTTATCTTCTGGCCATTAAGCTCGGCGGTAACGCCTGGGAACGCGCGGGCCGAATCTGGTACGAAACTCTCCGCGACCCGAAGCTTCGACCAAACAGTGGTTTTCGCTCCTTCGCCAGCGCGACTGTCCGCCAGGCTGGCATCATCTACGGCACGTCTAGTGCTGAGGTCAGCGCGGTGCGCGAGGCCTGGAGTGCGGTAAAGGTGTTATGACTGGATCGACGAAGCCCCCGAGAAACACGGGCATGCAGCTGCGCTTCGTCCAGACCGGCGGCGTTGGCGGCGTGAAACTGGTCGCAGAGATCAACACCTCGCAACTACCCCCGAGCGAAACGGCCTCGATCGAGCATCTAGTTGACGCTGCCCTAGCGGAGGCGCCTCCAAAGACCGAAACGTCAAGAGTCCGCGATGACCTTCAATACGAAGTTCACGTGACGCGCGGTGGCACCACGACCTCTTTCCACGCGTCGGAGAGGGACCTGGCGCCGAACGTCGCGGCCTTGGTTAAGCGTCTCGCTGAACGCGCGGAACCGAGGCGCTGAGGCCGCGACAAGCGCCTTGGCGAAGGCCTCAGACCGGCTCGGTACCTGTTGTCGCACCAACGCCATCCTTATGAGGTGGCGAGAGGTTCTGGTCTAGTGCTACTAATGTCTACTAGACTCCGCGCGGAATGGGCATCTCCAGGGCCCCGCTGGCGCCCAGGTCGGTTGCGCCGGATCTCCCGCCCGCGTCCGACGCCGCTCTAACCGCATTTGACGATGGCTTGTCACCGGCTCTAGTCGGCAGGAATTGCAAGCTTCAGGCTTATTCGAAATACAAGGTTCCGACGTTCGAGATCCAGAGCAACTTCACCGCGTATGCGTCGCCGGATTCAACTTTCGATCTCACGCGCATGTTTGTTGACTCCGCGCGCAAGTCCATCCTCGTCGGTATCTACGATTTCACTGCCGATTACGTCAAGGACCTCTTCCTGCGTGCGATGCAGAGACGTGTTGCGTTCGGCCTGATGCTCGATCTGGATGGCCGCACCGGCGAGCAGGGCATTTTCGACGAGCTCGAGAAGTTTGGCGCCGATGCCTCGCCTGCCCCATCCTGCGCCAGCGACTCCGCTCAGTATTTCGCTTCTTCCCACGAAAAGGTCACGGTCATCGACGGCAACCTGACCCTGGTCCAGAGCGGCAACTTCTCCGACAACAGCATCCCGCCGAACGGCAACGGCACGCCAGGTACCCACGGCTTCATGCCCGGCAACCGCGACATGGGAGTCGCCGTTCAATCGAAGGCGCTCGCTGTCTTCTTCGATAAGGTTCTGCGAGGGGATATGGCTCTCGAGCGGGCGGGAGCTGGCGTTTCCGGGCTCATCCCCGTCGCCGCACCCGAGGCTGACCTCGTCGCCGCGGCGCCTTCCAAGCTTCCGCCATTGGTGGCTTGGAAAACCTTCACCCCGACGCGCCTCGTCAGCGTCATTCCGGTCTTGTCTCCCGATAACTACATGGATGTTGTCCCGGGGTCTGCTCGCCAGCGCCACCAAATCGATCGTCATCGAACAGCAGTACATCCGCGGCACTCAACCCGAAGTTGTCAAGCTACTCGAGGCGATCCGCGGCGCTCGCTCCCGCAACAGGAAGCTCGAGATCCGTATTGTTCTCGCCCGCCCGTTCCCAGGCAGCCGATTCGAGAAAGAGGCCGCCGCCATTCGCGAGCTCGGCCCCCACTTCGGACTAGGGTTAGGCACGCACGTGCGGATCCTGAATCCCCGCTACTTCGTCCATTGCGACAACAAACTGATCATCGTCGACACCGAGAAGGTCCTCCGCAGCTCGCAGAACTGGTCGGACTCTGCGCTCGTCAAGAATCGCGAGGCCGGCCTTCTGATCACATACCCCGCATTGGCGCGATACTTCTCCGACGTCTTCGAGTTTGATTGGTCTTCCGGGCTGCGGATCCTCGCCGCTCCGAAACCGCAATTGTTCGGGCCAAAGGCCTTCGCGGCCGGTGGGATGGTGCGCCTTAACTGGGGCGACTACGCGGACGTGTGATCGAGCCTGACCGTTCCAGCCTGCGCGCGCTTCGCTATGGGGTCCATTCAACGGAACCCTCGACCGTCAACCGTCACGTGCGTACATCGGCCGAGGGCAGGGCAGAGAAGAGCGCGACCTCGCGATCGCGCTCTCCTTCGGTCCAGCACAATCGGTCCGCCACAACCGGCGTGTCACCATCGCGTTCGATCGCCTGAGTTCTGAGCGGCCACGGCCTTGGACTATGGCCTTCGCCGCCAGAGCCTCAGAACAGCTCCCACGTTATTGACGGCACGGCGACGCTCATCCGCGCGCCCGCGCCACTGCCCGAGAAGGTACCCCACCCTGCCCCATGGACCGATCCGCCGCACCAGACCCACAGCGCGTACCAGTGCGCGGAATCAACATTGAACTGGGCGAACAGTGGATACGCCGAAGTGCTGCCGCTGTGGCTGCCTGCGCCGGACCACCATGAGTCGTCCGACCAGAGCGAAATCCGCTGATTCACAGGACTCCCGTCGAAACCACCGGCGAGCGTGTAGCGCCCCACGTAGAGCCCAATCCATCCGTCCGAATGAGCCGAGGCGAACGCGCATATCGTCCACCAGAAGTAGTTGAACGCTGGACTCGACCACAAACGAAGGATGCCATTCTCAACCGAAGGCCTGAAATAGATCCCAAGCGCGGCCGCGGCGGCGGCCGACGCATCGTTACCGTTGTTCCACAGCGAGAACGACATGCCGCCCGTGTTGCGGTTCGCGCTCGCATTGAGGCTTGCCCCGCCCGCCTGCCACTGCCAGGACCAGGGATAGTCATAGGGCGGCACGCGTGTGACGACGATCGAGCTCATGGCGATCCGGGCGTTCTCGCGCGTCCCTTTCGGTAGGGCGAGTCTTTGTTTCGCTGCGCCCGCGTCGAGCGTTCGCAGCTGAGCAACCGCCCGACGAAGATCGGTTGATTCGCCGAGACTCGACAACACCGCTCGCCGCAAAGGATCGAGCGCCCGGCCGTGGGCACGTTGTTCGCCGGCCTGGTCAGACGATTCGACCCGGAGTCGGCGCGTGATATCTGCCATCCCACGACGCACCACCGCCTCCGGTGCGGCGGCCCCCCCCTGGAGCAGCTTGCGAGTTTCCTCCTGCAGACGCGTAGGCATCGAGTCCTCCCCCTCCATTTTGTCGAGGCCTGGCGATAGACACCACGCCGCGTCCCGTGGGCTTCTGGCTGGCGGCGTCCATTTGCCCGGCGCCGGATCTCGCTAAGCCTAGTATTACTATCCGTTGTCAAGCCCTTCCCCCCGGGCTCTCCTGGGAAGGGAATCCCCAAAGGGCGGGCACGCTTTGACGACTGACTAGCATCTCGTTGGGTGGAACGACCGACTGAACGCGACGATCGCCGCGTCTGCATGCGCTGCGGCGAGTGCGGCACGATTCTCTGCAGCCGACGCGAATGGGACGAGCCGGCGCTCTTGCAGCTCATGCGGGTGCTGGCGGCTCACCAGAACGAGCATCGCGTCCAATTCAGCGAGACCTGAGCCATAGCACCCAGCCACCGCGGGCTGATCTTGTCCGTCGCTGCTGACGTCCCGCCGCCCCATGTACACCAAGTAATGCTCGACAAAGCGCTAGGATGGCGGCGCGATCGAGGGCCAGCGCGCAGAAGGGGAGACAACGGATGCGACCTTGGCTATTCCTCATCATCGCCATCTCTCTGTCGTCCTCTGCGACTGTCGTCTCGGCCGAAGCACTCGAGGCGCCGGCCGGCTTCGACAGTTCCTATCAGGGCGAAAGCGCGTTTCTGACCATGCACCGCGGCGACTCCGGACAATTCCAGGTGTTCTTCGGGAACACCGGCTCGACCACGTGGGTCCGACCGAGTGCGACCGAGGTCGTGCTGAGTGTCTGCGTCGACACCCCGCCGCCGCAGATGTTCCGCTGCAACGTCCTCTCGCCATACGCGGACTGGGCCGTCGGCTGGGTCTCGCCGCGGATCTATGCCACGACGTCGCAGTCTGTCGTCGCACCCGGAGCGACGGCCACATTTGCGTTCGGCGTCAAGGTCCCGGTCGACGCGGCGTTCGGTGACTACTACTTCCGTGGCGAGCTCACCCTGCGCAGCGCAGCAGTTCCGCTACATCCGGTGGGCTATTACCAGCTCGTGAGCGTGATCCCGTGATCGCCGCGGTGGCCGGAGACCTCGCTCGAAGCACGACGCTTGGGTTCCCTGACTGAGCGCTCGTTCCGGGCGTAATCCGTCAGACAAGGCGGAAGAACCGAGCGCGCCGGACGCGGCGGCGAACACGCTCGCACACGGCGTCCTTCCAGATCCGGTGATCCGCGACCAACGATCGGAGGCCACATTCGTCTTCGTCCAGCTGGATCCCACGCTCGCACGCGAAGGCGTGACCGCGTGGCTCCGAAGCGTGACCGGCTTGGTCCAAGAACTCACGGCGCCAGCGAAGATCGCACGGCTGGCCTCAGTGGCGGTCGGCTTCGGCCCTTCGTTCTTCAATGGCGCCGGTGGTCCACGATTCGGCCTTGCCCCCGACCGGGTCCCCGCCGGCTTCTCCGAGCTCCCGACTGTCAGCGCCACAGATCCGTTGCTACACACCGATGTGGTCTTCTACGTCATGTCTCTCTCCCAGGCGCTCGTCGCGCGTTTTCTGCAGGGACTCGCCGCCACAGTCCCCGTGATCGCCGGGGTGACGACGGCAAGCGGATTTCAGCGCGGCGACGGACGCGAGCTCGGCGGCTTCCGCGACGGCCTGCGCAACACGACCTCTACTGATCGGGCTTCCGTGGTCTTCGTCGATCGGGAGGAGGCTCCGGATGAACCCGACTGGCTACAGGACGGCACCTACATGGCGTATCTCCGCGTGCGCGAGGATGTCGAGGCGCTGACCGCGCTTCCGCTCGAACAGCAAGAGAGGATCTTCGGCCGCCGCAAGGAGGATGGCTCGCGATTCGATCTCCCCGGCGGCACTCCCCCGAAGGACGAGGGCCCGATCGGCCCGGCGATGCCTGGCGACGCCCACGCCGCAAAAGCCGGACCACGCGGTGATCACGACGACGTCGCGATTTTCCGTCGGGGGGTGCCGTACCTTCAGCTCAGCAGCAGCGGCAAGGTGGTCGCCGGCCTGCACTTCGTCTCTTTCCAAGCACGGCTCGCGAACTTCGAGGTGATTCTCAATCGGTGGATGCTCAATCCCGATTTCCCCAAGACCGGCGCAGGCGTCGACGCGCTGTTCGCGCGTGGGCTCGCTACGATCGAACGAGCGGCCTTCTTCGTCGTTCCGCCCGCCGACCAGCGCTTTGTCGGCGCACCGATGTTCGATCCGGCCAGGCCTCCGGTCCCCGAGATCGGCCGCCTGATCGTGCATAAGAAAGTTGTCGATTCGGCGGGCAATCCGGCGCTCGTCGAGCTCGGCAATATTGCCTTTCAAGTCTTCAGCTCCGATGGGCAGGCGATCGGCCCGGCATTCATCACTCGCTCGAACGGGCTCGCAATCTCACCCGACATTCCGATGCACCAGTCGCTCGTCCTCCGCGAGCTCGCGCCGCCGCCGAATTCCGACGGCGCCGCAGAAATCCCCTTTACGCTGACGCGACATCGCGACGTCCAGATCGTGGTGAACCACCGCCGTCAGCCCGGGCCTTACGGTGGTACGTAGCCAGCCGAGGTCCGTGGAACGCCTGTGCCGGCGGCGGAAGTCCGTCGTCCCAGCCCTCCTGACCACACGCGACATCGGCAGGGCACAACCAGGACACTCGGACGAAAATGAAGTCGAGCACTGAGCCGCGCATCGAGCACGTCGTGGTGCTCATGCTCGAGAACCGCTCCTTTGATCACATGCTCGGCTTTCTGCCCCATCCAGACGCCACATTCGCAGGACTCGGACCCCGCACCCACCACAACGTCGGCGCTTCCGGTGTCCCGATCTGGGCCACGAACGACGGGCGGCCGGACACCGCCGATCCCGACCACAGCAACGCCGGTGTTCTCGCCCAAATCGCGGGCTTCGCCGACGTACCCGAAATGGGTGGATTTGTCCGGAGCTACGAGGGTACCTCCCGACCGATGACGGTGGCGCGGTCATGCGCTGCCTCGATCCGTTGACCGTGAGCCCCATCCTCGCGCGACTGGCCCTTGAGTTCGCGGTCTGCGATGCCTGGTTTAGCTCGGTGCCCGGTGAGACCTGGCCAAACCGCAACTTCGCACACGCGGCCACCTCGGACGACGCGAGCGACATCGAGCTCGGCTTTTACTACCACCCCACGATCTTCGAGCAATTGGATGCGGCCGGCGCGAGCTGGCGCATCTACCACGACGGCCCAGCGCAGGCGTGGTGCTTCCGCCACCTCTGGCGCGAAGGGTCGTGGCTGGATCGCATGCTGCGCCGAAGACCCACGATCGCGAATTGGTTTCCGCGCGACGACTTTATCGCCCATGCTGCCGCCGGCGATCTTCCCGCGTACGCGTTCATCGAGCCGACGCATCTCGTGACCCCGGCCGCTGCTGGCACGACCAACAGTCAACATCCGAACAACAATCGACACGGGACCGCAGACTGGTTTGTGGGTTTTGCAAGCGCCCTCAGGGATTCCGCAGTCAACGACTTTGTTCGAAAACTCGCACTGAGCCGACCCCCGGGCTCGAACCCGGAACCGGTGGTTTACAAAGACGAGCGCTCGAAGACGTCCGGGCCTACGTGCGCGTCACCGAAAACTTCGCGCCGCAGTAGAGCGGCTTGCTGATTATCCGGTAGGTTCCTGGGCGCGTGGGACCGCCCCCTTCGCCATGCACGGTGTCAAGGACGGCAGGCACCGTGAACTCGAGCGCGAAGCGGCCAGTGGCATCGGGGACAACCGTGGGCGGTGAATACGACCCCGCGGTCCCGTCGGTTTCGCCCGGATTCCCCACCAGCACAAGCTGGACGTATGCGCCTGGATCCGCACAGTTGCGACCCTCAATACGCACCCGGGTCCCAACCGGACCGGCACCCGGACACACGGAGATCTCACCAACCTCGACGGCGCCACAAGCGGGGGATGCGCTGGCGCCGGAAGGACCTGGCGCGCTCGAGATAGTCGGCGTGGACGTAACGGCTCCGACCGAGGCGCTGGCGGCCGGCGACGAGTCCACGGTCGTGGACGGACCGGCTACACGCTGCCCAGCGTCCTGCCGCCAGATCGCACCCACGATCGCCGCGACGACGACTACTGCGACCACCCACGCGAAGCCCGGCATCAAGCCGGCGGTCGCGACGGTCGTGGTGCGTGTCGGCGGAACGATCTCCACCGACTTCAACCTCACGGACGCGACCTCGTCATCGATCGCCCGCCGAATCTGAGGTTGAAGGTCATGCTGAGTGTTCATGGCCGTAGCTCACCTCGAAGAGATCGCAGAGTCTCGTGAAGTCGCGATTTGACCGTTCCCTCGCGGATTCCCAGCGTTGTCCCCGTCTCCGCCAGTGTCAGTCCGAGCCAGTAGTGCAATACGAGCAACGAACGGCGTTCACGGGGCAGGCGGCCAAGTGCCTGGTGCAGGTCAATCGCGCCGAGGTCGGCAGCCGGAGCTGGCGCGCTGACGGTTTCGAGTCGGACGATCTGATGGCGGGTGCCGCGACGCTTCTCGTCGAGGTACAACCGCACCAGAATCTTCCGCGCCCAACCGAGCAACGCGGCTGATGAGCGCACCTGGCGAATCCGCTCGTAGACACGCGACAGCGCATCACCCAGTAGCACGTCGGGACTCCCGACCGGTCCCTCCAGCGCAGTCGCAAGCGGCAGGAGGTCCCGAGCGAGCCCTTCAATAACCTTCTCAAGGGCGACGGTGTCGCCGTTTTGCGCCCGCTCGACAAGATCGGGTGTGACAGCCGCGCGCGTCGCTACACCGATGACCACGCTAATAAGACGCTCGAAACCGCCAAACCGTTCGCGGTCTGGCCGGGAGGCCTGTTACACCGAGACCCCCGGCCGGGGAGTCCTTCCCTGACCATTCGCACAACCTGCCCTTCAGGGGTCGTCCGAACTCGCAGGCCACCCTGCCGTTCGGTTACGGATACCCCCCCAGATCCGACCAGCTCGTCCAGTTCCCCGCGATCTCCGAGCGCCAGTACAGGTGGTTGTCGTCGCCGCGCACGAACACGTCCAGCTCCTGGTCGAGATCCGCATAGGTCGCGCCCGGTCCGGATCCGCTGCCGGCGGGAGCGCCGATCGTGATCCACGGCCGCCAGGCGATCCCATCCCAGTAGATCCGGTAGATGGTGTTATCGAGTCCCCGCACCAGCGCGTCGATTCGGTTGCCCGAGGTCAGTGCCGCGACGGACGGAGCTGAGCTGGTCTTTGCTTTCACCCCGTTCTCGTCAGCTATTGAGATCCAGCCGCCCCAGCTCGCGCCGAAGTCGCTGCTGAAGTTCTGATAAAGCCCATTGTCAACATCGTTTGAAGTCACAAAGGTGTCGAGTCGTGCCGATCCGAACGGAGCCCACCACACACCACTCGGTCGCCACGGCAAGGTGGCGTCATGAATCCCCGTCGGGGCACCCATCGAACTCGTCGTGCTCCAATTGAATCCGTCGTAGCGGTTCAAAGTTTCCTGGAATCCCGCGTCGCGAGTGAAGAAGTCCACGGGAACACCATTGCGTTGGGCCGCTCCGCCCGGAGCCTGAGTCACGTTCGAGGCTCGCGTGGTCCAAGCGCCCCAGCCGGTACTCGGAGTCCACGTTGTCACCCAAAGTCCATCGTCATTGCCACGTACGGCCACATCGAGGCGGTTGCTGCTGCTGGACCAAGCCGCACCCGGGTCCGACAGGCTACCCACCGGCGGCTGTCCCAGGTCGAACCAAGGAAACCACGCGGTGCCGCGGGGGCCGCGACGACCCGTCTGATAGATGTCTCCGTTGGCCCCACGGACCACTACGTCCAACCAGTTGTTCGGACTGCCGGCCGTGGCGGTCGCTGCCGGGCCGGCACCCATCGTGGATCGCGAGATCCCAGAGTAGTAATAGGTGTCCACGATCCGATCCCATCTATAACCCTGGTTGGCGCAGGTGACCGTTCCGTATGAGAACATCTTCACGCCGGTTGCATTGGCCCCACACGCCTCACCGGAAAACCCGGACGCGTACTGGGCGTCGAAAATCCCGCTCGCGTCGGTCATCTTCCAATCCCACACCGCCGACACCGCGGTATCGCTGCTGGCACTCGCCCGGGTCGGGTCGTATGCCTGGTACGAGCCCGGGTCGTCGCTGAGGTCATAGCACTGACCGGCGTACGGTCCGCTCGGCACGACGCCGCCGCGCCAGTTATTGGTCCAGTACCAGCTGTATTCGCGGATGGCGAGAGCTCCGGCTTTCAGGGCCTCAAGCGGATCGGTCGGAAACCATTCGCGCGGCAAGACGCCGCGAACGTAGAAGTTGAAATTGACCGTCTCGAGCTGGTTGGTTGCGGTGCGGTACAGGCGCACCTGCCCCGTCGGCATGTATTGCGATCCGTATCCCGTGCAGCCGGACGTACCCGACGGGCTAGCGCCGAGACTCGCGAACCCCGGACCCGCCTTCGGCGTGGTTCCCGCGCGCAGCGGCCTCGGGCGCTCTTCCGCGGGAACGTAGGCCATCGACGTAGGGGTGTTGTTGAGTTCGATGTAGAGGCGCGTCGCATTCGTCCCAAGATTGAGCGGAATGCCAGTCGCGTTCCAGTCGCCGAAACCGGGCGCGGTGACGCGGACCGCGACCTTCACGTACTTTGCCCCCGCCGTTGGAAGCAGTTGACTAGACGCGCTGAGACCGTTGAGGACGAACCGACCACGACTATCGGTCTGGGTCGTGATTCCGAGCGTTGGAATCTCCAGCTTGGCATTGGCAACCCCAGGCAGATCGTTCGGCACGACGGTTTGCAGCGTCTTCGCCCGCGCATCCCGCACATCGCCGTGAACCAGGGCTAGTCCGACCCCCGTAGTCGGCTGCGCCGCGGCCGGGTGGGCCAAGCCCCCGACACTCGCGACCACGAGCGCGAAGATGACGAATAGACGCGCAACACTGGTGAGAGAAACCATGGCGATCCTCCAGCACCGAAGGGAATGAAGGCAGAATGCCTGAACGGTAGCCTTGTTGAGTATTAGTTTGACCACATCATCCCAGCGGTTTGGCGACAGCAACCGACCGATTCCCTTGGCGGAGGGGGCGAGCCCTTTTACAAACCGCCGCTCTCGCAGGCGATGACCAGGCCCTTAGGCAACCGAGGCAGCAAGATCGATGAGATCCTCAATGCCCTCGACGAGGATCCCACCGAATACAGTCTGGCGGTTTGGACTGTTTCGTTGATCTCGCGTTGGCGCTCGCCGATAGGCCCGCCCTGGATGAATCCGACGGTGTCGCGACGAGTCATGTCAAGGCCGCCTGAGGCGACGCCTAGTCCAGGCCCCGGTGGAAGAATCGCCGAACCCACGCCCAACGCGATTGCCGGATTGATGACGGGCGTGACGACGGGCAACTCACCGACGATCGGCGCGAGATCGTTCCAGACGGCGAGCACGTCGTCAACGAGGACTCCGACGAGCGCCGAATCGATCTCGCTCCACAGACGGGAGCCGCTGCCCACGAAGTCGGATCGTCGTCGGCGAGCGGTTGACGGAGCGCGGCGAGACGGTCGCGCAGGGGCGCGTATGGAGCCCCAGTCGCGATCCGCGAGCCTGTTTAGTCGCGGCCGGATGGGCG
>VBJS01000028.1:17855-21777 GCA_005880055.1 Chloroflexota bacterium
TCCGTACTTCGCGGGCCAAAGGAATGAATTCGACCATGTGTAAGAAGATCGGACGGGACACCATCCGTCTGACGTAGTCGTCCGGGATCACGATCGATAGTGCGCGCGCGTGTACCGACTTGTCGCCAGACCGCGGCCGGCGTCGCGGACGGCGGCATGGTCATGATGCGCGCGCCCGCAGGCCCGGTAGCTTGCGCGCCTACTTGGCCCTTTCTCGCGCGACACACCCCGGACCAATGACTCCCCCCACCTACCGGCGGGACGCGAGGCCCGATCCAGCCAGGGCCCCAATCGCTGCGCCGCACTCACCATGGGCGAGGGCGAGCCATCCGACCACGACCATCGTGATCTGCACTGTTGTGTGGACGACAGCACGGCCAATCGGGCGCGCCTTGGAAAACGAGGTGGAGATACCACCGCAACGTGCCTAGTTGCGAGTGACGACGCGAATAGGTTGATGCTTCCGCCTCGAGTCGCTGGAGAATTCATTCGGTCGTCCCATCAGCTGGCATGCCGATGAGGTATGGGACTATTTCGCTGAGCCGGGAGAACGAGCGAATCGCTTCCTTGACCGGCGGAACCATCTCGCACCGGGGAACTCACCGAACGCGAGCTCCTGGAGCATCCGCTAGCGTTCGTCGAGGGCCCAACCTTCCCGGTTCCCCGGTCCCCCGGTCCCGCGAGGAGAGCCGGCAGAAACTCCTCGGTAGCGTACTTCCAGAGCCCTCCGTAGCAGGACGGCGCATCGTCCACGCTGACAATGCCGACGTCTCGCCTAGAAGCGCTGGCGCGCTGCCTAGTCCGCCTCGCCTTTCGACTCGCCCACAGCCCCGGATCGCCGGGGTCGGAGATTTGGTCACTGGTCGGCGAAGCGGCGGATATGCGGAGCGTGACCGCGATCCCAGGCGCTCCGCAGCGTCAGCGCGAGCCCAAGCGACAATAGCCAGTAGCCGAAGCCCGGCGAGAACCTCGACCCGGGTAAGGGCGAGCCACCCAGGAGGCGTTGGTCAATGAGGGGGATGGTTTCCTCCAGCCAGACAAAGCTGATCACCAACGCACCGATTAGGAGAAGAATTCTGGATTGGCGGCCGGGCAGGGCCGCAAGCAGGACTGCGGCAGCTCCCGCGAGCACAAGTATCTCGCTCTCGACCATGAGGCCGATGACAGGTGGGTGAGGCTGCGGCACCCATGAGTCCATGGAAGGCGTGCGATAGAAAGCCCACGGAAACGCCATCGAGACGAGCACGCTCAAGCTTGAAGCGACCAGCCCAAGATGCTTCGCGGCCCAAGCACGCCGGCGGGGTCCCGAGGCCACGACAGCCATCAGAAGCGAATCCCGAAGACGATTTGGACGACCTGAAACGGCCAAGACAGTGCCGTACTCGCGGTAGCCGGGTCGCGCAGTATTTGGGTGGGCAATGTGCCGATTAACAGCGGCAGCATGATCGCCCAAAGAAGTCCAACCACTGCGTAGCTGGAACCGGCAATTCCCAGACCTGTACGCAACGAGCCAACGTAATGGACGGTCGCCAGGTACCAGCCGAAGGCAAATATCACGAGTCCGGCGTCCGCGATCGGTTCTACAAGCGATGATCTTCCATAGAGGACAAAGGGAAGCTGCTGCCAGCCGATGATGGCGACCCCCAGGCACACCCCAGCCAGTCGCAACCATGCTCGCGCCATGGTGCGAGGTTTGCGGCACGCTCGAGAAAAGGCACTGAGCGCCGCAGTCGCGATCGCCAAAATGCCTGTTAGCGCAGCGACCAATGCCACGAGCTCGAGCGCACTCATGGCTGGATCCACGACACGAATCCGCTCGCCGCGTGGAAAGAGCATTCCCTCGTTGTATTGACCTGCGAACCCCAACCGCAGCCAACCGTCTCCGGTGACTTCCACCCTTGTACTCACCGCGACGCGCTCGCCTGGACGTAGCTCTGGAATCACCCGGCTCAACTCACCACGCTCGCGCCAACGTACACTGCCACCTCCGCTGTCTTGGGCGACCGCCACTCCGAGACGCAGCCCGTGGATTGGAGTGGCGCCGGTGTTCGCGACGACGCCGTGAACTTCGGCGAGGCCACCGGAGATCACGAACGTTTGGTTGGCGTGGAGTTCCGACAACTCGACCGGGTCCGGGGCAGATGCCACCGGAGCTACCGCCGTCCCGGCACAGGCCGCGATCACAACAACCCACAGAAGTGGAGGGAGTCGACTCACCTTCATCGCGGTTTGTCGCGGTTGTCTGTCTAGTTGACGATCGAGATGTACCAGCCGATGCCGTTGTTATAGGCGCCGCAGCTTCCAAAGGTTCCCGCGTTGAAGAAGTTCACTGTGTAAAGTGTGCCAACGAAGTAAAGTGGCGTCCCCGAACCATCGACGAACGAGTCGTGGACTTTCTGTTGCGCTGTCTCCCAATCGTCAGCGCAGCTGTGGCCAAGATTGTCGTGATGTGGCTCGCTGATACTCCAGTAATCGTATTCGTTGTGAGTGTCCCTGAAGTGCCGATCGAACAGCCGCATGTGGTAACGCGGCACTCCGCAGGCTCCGGTCTCGCGCTCAAGGTCGTAGTCCCGATCAGTCCAACCGTCAGTGCCGCCGTGCATCGCGTCCCACGTATAAATCCATTGCGAACTGCCGCAACCGGTCCCCCAGAGCAACGTGGTCGAGTTTTGCATCCACCACGCCACGTTGTTGCTCGAACCAAGGCCGTAGAAGACAACGGAAATCGGATCGCTGATAGTCACGCCGTCGCTCTGGTACGTGTACTGCGTGTAGGAAATGCTGCCGAAGCCGGCGTGTATTGCCGGAAGCACGCGAATCTGCTCGCCGTCCGGCATCGCTTCGATGTTCCGACGCTGCTGCGCGAAGTCATCGCGGATTGCTTGTGCCGCCGCTGGGCCGACATTGCGCTCGAGCTCGGCGATGTAGTCCTGGGTGCGTGTCCACCCCTCAGTCCACATTCGCAATGCCTCGGCTTTGCTAAACCGAATGGGCACCAAGATCGGCGTGACAGGAGTGCCCGGTCCGGCAGGTGCGGCCGGCGGGCCCGCGAGTGTATGGGTGCCGCGAATCAGCGCCAGCGCCGCGTTCTTCTCGGCGATCGTGCCAGCTTGATCTGGTGTGAGAGCCTGGAATGGCGTCATCTCCCTGGAGTAGCCCTGCGCCGGAGCGATGAGGGCAATGCCCCCAAGCAGAACTGCGAGCGCGAACATGAGTGTCAGTCGCTTAATCATTTTCGACCTCCGGTTGAGATACGCCCTGGTCTAGTCGGCGATTAGCATGACTATTACGCCCCGGTAAATTCTGGGTTACAGAGTGCGCACAGCGAGTTCCAGGTCAAGCCACACGTACGTAACAAGTCGTAACGAAACCATGACGACGGCCAGCGTAGGCTGGAGTTGTCGTTCGAACTTGGCTCGGCTGGGGTCCTGAGGAGCCTCATCGCACCACATCTGAGCGAGATTGTCCGGAAGTTTACGCACGCGAACTGGCCCTTGCTGTTCCGGGCCTGACGTCGCCGACTTCGATAGGGACGTCGACTCTATGGACATCGGATCACGATGTGGCTTCTCAATCGCGTTCAGTAATCACTTCTCGCTAACGCAGACGTAATAGATCGCACCATTGCGATCGAGGAACGCGCTGGCATTCCCTTCTGCACAGCAGTTGAGACCACCGCTGCCGCCGTGGTCCACCTGCGCGCTCCATGCGCCGCCCAACGTGCCCACCTGCGTCCCGCGGCTGCCGTTCGTGTAGCCGCTATCAGCGCGGGAGATGTACAGCCATTGCCCGCTCGTCGCCGTCTCAAGGAAGTCAAAGTTGCGCGAACGCTCGCACTCGTAGATGTGATAAGGACCGCCCGTGCTGCAGTCGCTTGAGGCGACTACGTGCATCGTTCCGTCGCCCGCGGTAGTCGCCGCGG
>VBJS01000028.1:21796-34017 GCA_005880055.1 Chloroflexota bacterium
GAAGAGGTAGGGGCGTGTCCCATCGCGCGATGCCGTGAGCAAGGGCGACAGATGCGTCGCGTCAAAGGTCTCGGTGCCAAACGGGGTGAACTCGGCTCCCCAGCTCGCGCCGTTATCCGAGCTCGTGCGCACCAGCAGCTGCTGGTACGTGCCGGAGCCGATGCGGTCATCAACGCAGGCCGCAACGACTTTGCCTTGGAAGGTCGCGAGCTGGGGATACCACGCCGAGGAAGTTGATAACTGTTGCGATGGGTTCATGCCATGCTCGGTGAAGTACGCCTTGAATCGGGTCTCGAGCAGGCCACCGCCCATATCGTTGACAAAGATCAAACCGGCCTGGCCGTTCGGCAGCACCGCCGCATCGAACTCGGGACTATTCAGCACCTCGCCAGCCCGCGCGCTGGCCGGCGCCAGCCAACTCAGTGGCCCCGAATGGAAATGCGGGCAGCACGGCCGGAAGCAGGACCAGGAATACAGCCGCGCCTACCAGAAGCCGCGTGCGGAGTCGCACCGGACGCCAGCGCCGAGATGTGCCGATCGGTCGTATGACGATCAGCAGTGAGATCGTGGCGACCGCGAGTAAGTAGGCAATCACACCGGCGATTAGCTGCGCGGGCATAGTCCCTACCTCCTTAGCCCGCGTCCCAATCCACCGTCCGCCACGTTCTTGCGCGCTATCGGCCTCGCGAAACGGCGGCTACTCTCGCTCGGTCCCTTGTTAATCATGAGTCTTATCGCTTGTATACCGGTCTCTGACGCCCGCTTGCCTGTCAAACATGAGCGGTAGAACTGTTGAACGCTCTGACTCACCCACCCGACGGTCGGCCAATCGCATACCCGAGCGGTAGATCACGAGCCTCGCTTGCGTTCTCACTGGGTATCCCTTGAATTCCGATACGCGACTTGATTCAGACGCGACCTCGGTGCTGAGTTCATCGTCAGCGAGACCTGCATGACGTCTTGCCTCCCGGCGCTCGGTGCGAGAGGGCCCGGTGGTCTCCCTGGCAGATCCCTTGTCGACCTAGAACCTGTGATCCGCGCGTCTTGTGAGTCTCATCGCAACGTCGGCCGCTCTTCGTTACTACCGCACTTGCACGGCTCGAGCGAAATGTGCGCCAGCACACCTGTGATTAGTACGCGGGTTGATGGCTCGCGGCGATATCTGCTGCCAGGCTGCGGCGAAACGCTCCGCAGGAGGAAGTTCGATGCAAAAGGCTGTGACCGTACCCCCACCGGAATTGGTGCATGACTGCGAGGCGGCGGTTCGCTATTTGGGGCAACTGCCCACCGCAGCTCCCTCGGCCTCGGGCCCCGCCCAAGACCCAGTGGCCTTGGCGGTGTGCTCCGCGCCGGACACCCGGACACCTCCCCAATTCCTTGTCCATCTGCGGCACCCATTTCCGATGTGCGAGTTCGTGATCGGACTGGGCGACGACATTGACATCCCGAAACTACGCTTCAGCTGCATTCCAGTAACCAATCTCCGCTTATATCTCGGCCTCTCCGTCTCCTTCGAACAGCGGTGGAACCTTCTCCGTCTCGCCATCGGCGATCTCTCATCTACCGTCGGGCTGGCCCCGCTGGAGAAGTTGACGCTCGAGGTTCAGGCGAGCCAGCGGAAGGTACTAGAACAGAGCACTCTCGATTCGACCGATGAGCTCGACTCCACCGAGAGCACAACCATCGACAAGGAAGTCGTCAACGTCATGCGCGCCTCGTCCCGAACGCGCAGCTGGCACGTCGATGGTTCCGGCTCGCTCAGCATCGGCACCCCCAAACTGGGTGGCAGCCTCGGGATACAGGCCGGAGTTCAAGAGAGCCTCAGTCAATCTTCTCAAGCGGCGATCGAACACATTTCGGAGACAACGAAGAAGTCAGCCCACAGCCTCAAGACCATCCACAAGCTCGAGGTCCGCGGTGTCACTGAGGATTTTCGGCAATCGCGGATGACCAGGGTCGTCAAGAATCCATACACCGACAGGGCCCTGTCCCTAAACGTCTTCCAGCTCGAAAAGCACTATTCGGTAAAGACGGCCATGGTGGAACTTCGGCCGGCGTTGTTCATCGACGTCCGCGGCCTCGACTTCGACGCGCATTTCGTCGCCTCACACGTGGATTTCCTCCGCCTAGAACTGCTCGACGCCCCGCTGACCGAGGAGCTGCCACTCGCGCTGCGCGGGACCGAGCCCTTGGAACGTTCCGACAAAGCCAGTGCGGCCCACGACACCGCGTTGCTCGCGCTGCGCTTCCTGTTCGATGTGCCCAACCTCTTCAAGGCAAGACACGTCCAGGCCGGGCCGACGGACCTCGGTGATCCGAACGCACCCGCGACCTCGTTTAACGCCAACGTCGGCGGTGACCAAGATGGCCTAGACGATGCGGCGCGCAACGACGTAGGCGTTGTCTTCACGGCGTTGAATTACTTCTACGCCGTGTACCGCGAACTGGTCGCGACCAACCGTCTCGACGTAAACGCCGTTGCGCTCGCGGGCGCGCTCGCGACCGAGATTAAGGAGCGCTGGATCCCAATGACCGCGGACGTTGAGAGTCGGGGCAAGATCCGCAACGTCCTCGACCAAGGCGATTTCACGGAGATCTTCCGTCGCATCACCGGGTTCCTGGCGATGGTGAGCGGCATGGTGACACCGCTGGTCGAGGCGGTCGCCCAGGAGGAGGCGGCCGCTAGGGCCCATCGCGCGGCGGTGCTGGCCCTCGAGCGGCTCCTCGAGCATGTCCGCTGCAACCGCAACTACTACATCCAGCGGTTGCTCGCATATCTGTCCGCCAAAACAAACGCGCAAACCATCATCGATTTCGTCGACGAGGTCATCGAACGGGCGGCGACCGGCATGGCGCCGAGTACGCAGACTGCGCTCCGAAGCGTCTTCGATCACTCGGGCGCGTTCCTCGACCGCCAACAGATCATCGTCCCGGCGTTCCGTGCCCTGACCTCAGCCCAGGTCGAAGAGTTCTGTCTTGCACTCAGTGGTCAACGTCAGCCCTTTGACCTCAGCCGCATCGCCCCAGCCGTCGACGCCGTCGAGGTACCGGCCGACGGTCTCCATCTGGAGCTCGCCGCCGGCGCGTGCATCCTTGAGGGCGTACCACCTGGAACTAACTCGGCCGAGCTGTCGCTTCACGACGGCAGCTTCAAGGTCGCGGTGGGAGGATGAGACCCTCGCCGCCGGGCCACCAGCAACCGATACGCTACGACCGAGCATCCGCGTTGCGATACGCGCACGCGCACTGGAACTCCGTCTGCAGCGACGGCAAGATCAGCCTCCGGAACGGGCACATCGATGTGCCGCCGGGGACGACCTTTGTCTTCGCGCCGGACCGTTCGGAACGCGCGCGCAAACCGTCCGGCGTCGAGATCATCGCGAACTTCGACGACTGCACACATTTCATCTCGTGCTGTATCGGTCGCCCGCCGGGTCCTCCGGCCGGCGGCCTGACCATCCCGAGTCGCCCCGGTTCGGAACCGCCGCGCGGACCGTACGGGTTGGTGTCGGTGCGCGAGCTCCTGAATTACCTGCGGAGCAACCGAATAGCGAGAGCCATAACGACAGACTCTTCCGACACCTCCGCGATCGCTCAACTCGCACCCGGCGACCTCATCTGTTACTCCGATGCGAGAGGGATTCCTTCCCACTTCGTCATGTACGCCGGCAACCAGAAGATCGTCTGCCACACGTACTCTCGCTCCGACACATCAGGCGACGATGCGAGCTGGGAACTGGGCTACCCGGGCTGGGCTTGGACACTGTTACGGATGCCGAGTTGACTCACGGATGTCGATTGAGACAGCGATGAGAAACAACGGCTCTCCATTCAGGCGTACTCACTTCAGCAGCTTTGGGAGCTTCCGACCAATCCAGCGGAGCGTGTTCTCGTAGCCCTCTGGAAGCTGCTCAAGGTCGTGAGGCATGTACGAGAGGTGCCAGTGATCGTTGTGCGCATCGTCTTGGACAAGGCACCGGTGTACGCGCTCCTCGGGCAGATCCTTGGGAGCGGCGTCGCGTAGGCACTCCTCAAGCTGTCGGGCTGCGTCCTCGTCTTCCTGAGCGTCCTGAGATCCGACGAGCATCGCCACATTCGCGTGCAGCTGGTTCCATGCGTCCGCGAGTGTTGGCCAGTCCGCGAAGAGGATCTGCGAGGGAAAGGTGAGCAGTACGCATTGGATCATCTTCACGGCGACGGCCCTCGGCGACAAAGCCTTGGTCCCCCCGCCGTCCTTGTAGGTTATCGCGACCACGGGATACGCGAAAGCCGCACATAGTTTCACTGGCTCCGGCGGTGCCATGGTCGGATCTTCCGGTTCGTTCAACAGGAAGATCGAATCGCCGGGGGCCTGCTTTCCCGCAGGCTGGTTGACGACAGTAAAGCCGCCCTCTCCGCCGGGGAGCATCACTCCCTTGGTCTTGCACGTGAGTGGCAGGACACCACGGACAACAACGTCGAAGTGGGCACCGTTTCGGTGCGCCGTGTGCGGCGGATGCGCGCCCCCGAACTCCAGGCTGCCCGCGGTTATCCGCGCTTCGAGCGTGCCCTCATCTTTTTCCGGCGCCGGCTTGGCAGCGAGGCCGCGATGCAGTCCACGCCAGAAGTCCCAGTTCCGCTTCACCAGACGGTATCGGTCCATCGCGAGAGGCCGAGCGAACAAGTGATCAGGAGCCGGTCCGCCTTCAAGCCTCTTGCGGTCGCGCGAGCCGGGATTCCAGAGATGCTCAGGGATCCGCTCGTATTGGAACGGGAATGTGCGGCCACGCTCGTCCGGACCGACAGAGATGTCCCCCTTCGCTCCGACTGCAAGTCGCGCCCTACACGGGGCACTCGCCGCATCGATCCGTGGGTGCATCCGTGCCCAGCTCCGCCACAGCCCTGGTTCGAATGCGACCTCGGAGAGAAGACGGGCGAACGGAAATGGCGAGGTGCCCGAGGCCGTGTCATCCGCGCTCGCAATTTCCCGCAGCCAATCGTTCTCACGAACATCGTCCCGGGTATGCGCAAACGCTTGCTGGTCTCGCACGTCCGTTGCGAGCGCCTGAAGTTGCCCGGACAGCCAATAGCCAGACGTCCCGTAGACGCCTTCGTCGTCCTTGATGACCTGGTTCTGGAAGCTGGCCGCGAACGGCTCACCCCAGACCTTGCGGTAGGGGATGCCACCTAGAACCGCGGCCACCACACAGAGGCGCACCAGCCTGAGCCACAGCGCGAGCTCTGCCCGAGCCTCAGCGGCCAGCCGCTCGCTGAGCAATGCGATCTCCGGAACGCTTGGTAGCAGCCGCCGCTCGAGCTGGAACGCGGGTCTGACCACAGCCGTGTAAAGCCGACCGACGACAAGCGAATCGAGCGTTGGAAGTGTGGCATGAGCGACCTGAATCGCCGCGTCTTGTTTCGCAAGACCTCGGGCGAATGTCGTCCTTTGTAGCTCGGCGGCGAGCCGTTGCGCCCGTTCCGCGCCGCGCCGTTGGGCTTCCTCCAGCTTCGGATCCGTCGGCGGCGGAATCTGCAACTCCACCCTCGGCGGCAGCGGGCGAGGCATGGCCTCGAAGACCCCGCTGACCGCCTCCTCGACATCGGCGTTGAGGTATTGGAGTACCGCGGTCTTGAACGCCTGTGTCTCCGTGACGAGTTGGACATGCGCGGTCTGTCGTTGGTGAGCCTGGGCGGTACCCTTTGGCTTCACAAGGCGCCAGTACGTCACAAGGAACGCATTCTCTGCATGTTTCTTAAGCTTGGCGAGCTCCGCGCGGAACGTCGAAGCCGGCACGTAGTCCAACAGCGATGCCGCGGCGATCGCGCCATGCAAATGGCTCTTCACCGCGGCGTCCCTGTTCGCGTCTTACGTCGTGGGCGTGCCGTCCGTGCCGACACGCACGTCGATCGTGGCCGCCCCGGTCATTTGGGTCACTGCCGTCTTCTTGACCTGGGCGTCCTGCTTGTGACTATCGATGACGGCCGCACGAAGCATCGCTGCATCTGCATTCTCAGCGTCGCTCAGCGCGTCGGCAGCAGTCGTCATGCTCTGGACTACCTCCAGATGAGTCCCATCGGTTGGCACGACCTCGTTCCAGCGAGCCAAGCACAACGTCTGGTCCTTCAGATCCGAGCAATCCGCACCGGGGTTGATTTGCGTTTCAGCGACATCGCCAAACGACTTGGTCCGGTAGGCGGTGATGTCCTTGACCACGTTGTCCAAGGCCGCTTCAACCGCTTGCCCGAGTGACGCGCCAATGCTGTGTCCGTAGATCCATCGAAGAGCGGGCTTCTCGCTCTTGATCGCGATCGGGATGTACACGGTCGCCCAGCTCGCGTTGACGAAGTCCGTGGTTGCTTTCGTCGCATCGATCGCCGGCAGATCACTCCACCAACCCGGGTAGAGAACGAACGCGGCATTCTCCCAGTCGAACAGTGTCCGCCAGTATTCGATCTCCCAACACTGATCTCGTACGACGGGCGGGAAATGCTGCTGCACGACGGCGTTCATCAGTTCCACCATCGGGTTGAACCCGGCGCGCATCGCCGCTTCCCACTCGTCGGCCTGTTTCACCCCCGCCGCGCGCGCATCGGCAGTGAGCCCCGCGACTTTCGTCTTCCAGTCGGCCATCGCTGTGACCCACTCGGCGTACCGCTTCTGGTAATCGGCATCCTGCGCGTTGGGATCGGCGATGAAATTCGCGCCGGCTGTGATGAAAAGGGATCCACAGCCGCCCCATTTCGATCCCGCGCCGACGTGAACCTTTACCTTGACGGTCGTCCCCTCTACCCACGGCTCTCCGACCACGTGAAAGCCGAAGCTGTCCGAGGCGCGGTTGACCGACGTGATCATGACGCTGTCCTTGACTCGCTGGGCGTCGCCGTCCCACACGTAGCCATTCGGCGCGTTGATGCTCACGTCGTAGTTAGCGCTCATGTCGCAGGTCCAACCCCACTTATTCGCTTCAACGGGCGGGGCCGAGGTGGCGAAGAGTGGCGGTCTTCCAGCTTTCGCTGGCTCGGCAGGCGCTGGCGGCAGCGTCACCGCCGACTCCGCGGCTTTGACGATGTCGACGCGGCCCTTGCGAATCCGCTCAGCGAAGGAAAACCCAGGGCCCTTGACACATACCGCCCAACAGAGCCGGACGCCATACCGTTCCTGTGTTAGTTCGATCGTCCGCAGAACCTTGAAGTAGTGCAGCTGGATCGGAGTGAATCGGTTCGGGTTCCGCACGACCCGCCTCGAGGTCGACTCGAATCCGACCTCGGTCGAGATCTTGAAGTCGACCTTGTGCTGCGTCCGGTACTTCGACGCCGTCTTTGCGGACGCGGTCGATGTCGTCTTGACCGAACGGCTGAGTGTTTCGTTGTTTGCCTCGGTGATGTTGTTGGAGGTCGATGCGCTGGCGTTTATGTCGATGCCGTAGATATTTCCCCCAAGAGATCCGCCGGCGGTGAACCCCTGGCTAGTGCTTAGATTCCGCTGGCGCTGCACGCCCTCTTGCATCTCGGTTGTCAGCGAGCTCGAGAACTCGAGGTCTTCCTCTTGCTCGCGTTGGGATTCTTCCTCATAGGTGATCGTCTTTTTCGAATAGGTCTTCTGCTCCAGCGTCACCTCCTCGCCCGGTGCAAGGCTCAGGGCAAAGACATGCTCGCCGACGGCGAAGCCCGTCGGGCGGATCCGTGTCCGGTCAAGGAAGAGGTACCCGATCGGAGACTGCAGGGCCGCCGCGAGCGCATCCGCGGCCTCTGTGACTGTGGGCAAGTTCGATGAAGTTCCGCCACCGTTCCCGGTGGTGCCGCTACCGTCGTCAGGTTTGACAACCAGCATTCTCGTCGTGGCTGTCATGGCGGAACCGAGGGAGCTCACCGCCGAACCGTTGAGGACAAGCGTTTCGATCTTCGCCTCCACGAGCCCCAGGAGCGGGTTCCGCTCATCACCCCGAGCTAGCGCCCCAATTAGCGCCTTGAGTTCGGTCGCGTCGCGCCGGACATCGTCGCCACGACGAAGGACGTCACTCGCTTTCTCGTGAAGGTCGACGTTCTTGCCTGACTCCCCCGGATGACTTCGGAGACTTCACCGCGTTCTTCTCGACGACGTCTCGAAGCGGCTGCTCTCGCATTAATTCGAGAAGGTTCATTCCCGACCGGCTCAGGTAACTGCCCAACCAATCCTTTTGGTACTTGGTCAGGATCGAGGTTCTGCTTTCAGCGAAGGACACCGTGAGCGGGGTGAAGTACTGAGAGAAGACCAAGCGATCCGACCATCTCGTCCCGCATTTGAGGAACTTCTCGTCGATGTCGCAGACGATCGCCTTCGCCACACCGCCCCTCCCCCGCCGCCCACTGGTCAGCCTTTACAAAGGCGAACCCTGGTTCAACATGACCTGAATCGGACGTTTGAGCCGCGACCTTAAGCCGTGCGGGCGAAGACACCTGTCCATTACGCAATCGACTCTCGCCAGCGAAGGCGACGCTGCGACGCTCGCGGGCGGCCCGGGAGGTCGTAGTCCTCGTTCTGATCGACAAACGTCGCGGTACTTCGTCATCAGGCGGCTACGCACCTCGAGCCCAAGCACATCCCCGTCCGGGACCAAACAAAGCTACGTGCACCTGTCGTTGCGATTCCGCTCAGCGGCCGCTTCCGCACTCGGCCGCTGCCCATGTACGAGGTCTTCCCAACTTGATCGATACGACCCGCGAACTCACGGTTATGTCGAGAAGGCGTACTCAGAGCCGCCCTCTATACGGAACGCAGATCGCCGATGCTGAGGCGATGCTCCTTATCGTGGGCCGCCGCCGCGCGGAGGAGCTCCAGCACCGCCGGCTGCCCATCGTCAGCTCGCGCGCAGAGCGTCCTGCCGCACTCTACACACCGAAGGCATACAGGGCGCTCGACACGCTTCATCAGCTCATCCATCGGCCCGGCATCCTAGTCCCGTCTCAATCACCAAGCACGTGGTCCGCGGACTACGTTGTCCGAGTTCGCCCATCGGCGGCCTCCGTGCTCTGTACGTCCGCCTTGTACTGCTCCGCTTGCTTCGTGAGTCGATCGAGCAATGGCTTCGGCGCGAGCCCAGACGCGGCGGCAACCAGCAGGCTTCCCTGCTGTTGTTGAAGATCGAAAAGCCGCCCTAGGTCAACCGCCTGGGTATTGAGGCTCCCGACGAAGACCACGCCAAGCACCCCGGCGAGTCCGGACGCGAGCGGGAGCAGAACAAGGCGCGCTCGCGTGAGCCCGAAGTCCTCGACCGCGGTGTCGGTCCCCGCGTCGCTCTCGCCCCGGTTCAGCAACCCGACAGCTCCGCCGACGAGGAAGTACACGATCGCCGCAAGAATTGCCGAACCGCGGACCACGCTCGAGAGCGCACCGAAAACGAGAAGCCCGTACGCGAACGCGCCGAGGAGCGCAATCGTGTCGATGAGCTGGTTGCGTTGCCTGATGATGCCGTCCCAACGTCCATCCCGGAACTCGTCGACGGCCTGACTTACCTCCAGCAGCACACCACGCGGTGAGGCGCCGAGCCGGCCGGTCCCGGAAAGCGACTTCCACCACGGCGGCTCGCCGAAAGCCTGATCGAGGCGGCGAAGCATCTCGGCCTTGGTCGTGATCGACGACTCGAGCAGCCGTAAACGGACTCGGAATGCTGCTTGCCGCACATCGTCGTCTCCTTCCGCGAGGCTTAGCAGCTCGGCCGAATGGTGCAGACGCTTCCACACGGCGTTGTATCCGGATGCGTGGAGCCATGCCAAGACACTCCTGCTACGCAACAACGCGGTCGCGGCATTCAGCGACTCTCCCGCGCCCGCATCGGGCGTATGCGTGCTGGCGAGAGCGTCGATCCGGCTCCGCAACTCCATGATTCGGTCCTGAATGCTGCTGAACTGCGTCTGGTTCAGCGCTCCCGCGCTCATGAAGCGCGACTGCTGCACGCTCGCGAGACCCCATGACAAGATGCCGGCTGACGCCCCCCAGGCCGCGTCGCTCGGTCCGGCGTTGCCGGCGCCCGCGTGGACGATCGCCATGGCCGCAGTCGACAGCGAGCTGACGATCGGAACAAGAGGAAGGCCGAGTAGTAGCGCGCCACCGAATCGCGCCGACGCGGACGGGATCCCTGCCTCGACGAGCCTCACATCGGAACTCACCCGTCATCCAGGTGGGTCATGCTTAGGCCCTGGCTCGTTTCGGCCGAACTCTTTCTCACCGTTAAATGACTCTTGACCGGGAGGGTACTCTCTCGCAGTGCCAGCTGGGGGGCGTGCCTTCCACGTTCTCGACATCGGGACGCAAGCGTACGGCGATTGCCTGTTGTTCGAGTCGGGTGCGGCAAAGGTGCTCTTCGATGGTGGCCATAAGGGCGACGATGACCTGATCTTCGGTCAGCTCAAACAGCGCATCTCCCAATCCGGCAACGCACTCCATGTATCGCTTCTCGTTATCACCCACGCACACGGCGACCACATCGGCTCACTTCCATCGCTCGTTTCGCAGGGCCGACTCGTCGCGGACTGGGCCCTCGTCGCGGACCCTGACTACGGTTGGGGACGTGCCACGGCGGACGCTGTGACGCCAAGCGATTCGGCGAGCGACACGATTCGCGGTCTGCTGGCCGCGGTCCACGAAGAGCCACCGCCGTCTTCATACACCGACGGCGAGCTACGGCAGTTCATCGCTGATGCGGCGGGCGGTGAAGACGAATACAAGAACATGCTCAACACGCTCGACCAAAACGGAACCCACGTTGTTCGTCATGGTCGCGACAACGAGGCCGCCCTCCTCCGAGCGTTTCAGGCAATCGGGCTCGACGTCCTCGGCCCCACGAAGGCCCACCTGCAAGCCGCCGCGGCGGAGGTGCTGAGCGCACAAAACGCCGCATTGGCCGCGGCCGATGCGGCACTCCGCTCAGATGCCACAGGAGACCCGGTCAATGTGTTGCGGCGTCTTCTCCTGCAAGTGCCGGCGACGGACGCCATGACCGACGCGCTCGTCGACGCGCAGGCCCGAAACGGAGCCGCTGTGAACTGCCAAAGCACCGTGGTAACGGTCAAGGCGGGCAAGTGGCACGCCTTGCTCGGCGGTGACATGCAGTTTCACTCGTCAGTGCCGACCATCGAGCCGCATGTTCGGACGCTGCGAGCGCAGCTGAAGAAGGCGGGTGCGTTTGATCTCTTCAAACTCAGCCATCACGGCAGCTCGAATGGATGGGATCGACCGCTCTACGACGAGATCGGCAAGCCCAAGTACCTCGCGATCTCTCTGGGTCTCCACAAGGGTCACCATCCAGACCCCTCCGTTCTTACCGATCTGCAGTCCCTTACGAATGTCACGTGGGCCCGCAGCGATCTGAACGGCCATGTGACCTTCACATTCGGGCCGACGAAGATCACCGTGACCAAGGCACGCGGCAAGCTCAACGACCCGACGCCACCTCAGCCCGATGTGGCAGTTGCCTCCACGGCACTCTCACGGCCCCCGGCGTCACAGCCAAGCGGCATCGCCGAGATCGTCACGCGAGCGCCCTATGGGGTGCCGGTGACAATCACCGTCGGCAGCGGCGCGCCGCAGGTCGCGAGCCGCGAGGGACCGCCGTTGGACGCCGGCGGACCGTTGCCACCCCTCAACCTCTTCGCCGGGCGCACCCTTCCTCGACTCCTCTTTGTGACAAGCCGCGACGCTCTCGCCGACCGGATCGGCATCTCTGAAGCGACGCACGCGCTCGACGCGCTGCGCGCCAAGGGTGTCTTGCTCTACGACGAGCTGCCGACTGGCGCCAGCTCCCGCGTTGCCGAAGCTGCGGTCCACGAACAGCTCGCCCGGGCGCGCGACGTACACGGGGTGGTGCTGCTCGGTGGTTACAGCGTGGTCCCATCGCAGCGACTGTTCTGCCTCCCCCCGGACCTCCAAGATCTCGTCAAGCCTGAGGAAGACGCGTACGACTCGTTCCTCGTCTGGAGCGACGACTTCTACGTCGACATGAACGGAGACGGGCGGGCGGAACTCCCAATCACGCGTCTGCCAGACGGCAGGACGCCCGAGCTGGTCTTCGCCCAGCTACAAGCATCCGGCCAGCAGCGGTCCAACACTCTTCGGCGAACAGGCATCCGCAACCGTGAGCGACCGTTCGCCGATGACGTATTCAAGAACGTGCCCGGCACTGGCGACATGCTCCAGTCCGCCCCCGCGACCGTTGACGCGCCACCGCACTCCATCGACGGCGACCTTGCCTACCTAATGCTCCATG
>VBJS01000029.1 GCA_005880055.1 Chloroflexota bacterium
CGCCCTTCATCGACTCCATGCCCGCCGCCGGCTTGATGGAGATGCCACCGGAGTCAAAAGTGATCCCTTTGCCCAGAAGACCCAGGATCGAGTCGCTGTCCGGCTTGCCGCGGTACTTGATGATGATGAAGCGCGGCGGCTGGGTGGAGCCAAGGGCCACTCCGATCAAGGCGCCCATCCCCAGCTCTTTAATCTGGCCTTCGTGCAGGACCTCGCACTCCAACCCGGCTTCGCCGGCCAGCACCTGTGCCCGCTCTGCCAGCCCGGCTGGTGGCAACGCGTTCGCGGGCTCGTTCGCCATATCCCGTGTGTGGTTGGCCGCCTCCGCCATGATCCTGCCCCGCTCCACTCCACGGCGCACCGCGTCGAGCTTCGACTGATCGTTCTCAATGATGTGCAGCGTCTCGATGTCGCCGGTGTCGTTGTCGCCGTTCTGCTTGTAACGGCGGAAGCGGTAGCCGCCCATAATCGCGCCTTCGGTAATGGCCTGTGCGCACGCTTCCGGGTCCAGCCCGGCGATCCCCGCGCCGTGCACTATCGTCGCCACGCTCTTAGCTCCAGTTGACCGCGCGCGGCGCACGGCGGCGCCCATTAGGTCACGGATTACGTTCAGGTTGAAGTTCTCTTGCTTGCCCAGTCCCGCGACCAGCACGCGTGGTGCGGGAACGCGTCCGAGCGTGTGGACCAGCGTCATCTCACCCGTCTTCCCCTTGATCTCCCCCTCGGAGATGAGCTGGCTAATGCCGTTCCCCAGCGCCCGGTCTACCGCACCGGTCGCCCCGCCGGGGCTGGTAACGCCCTCGAAGAGGTTGATGATGATCGCCTTGGCCGGGTGCTGAACGATATCGCCCGCTTCTACCTTGATCTCCACACGTCTTCTCCTTCAGTTATGCGTTCCGTGGGGGACAGACAGATGATAGCGAGCGGCGCAGCGGGTGGTCAAAACGAGGCTGGACCGGGGAAGACGCGAGGCCCTCGAACGGGACGCGGACAACTGCATGCGGCGCCCACATCGGCGGATCCCTTGTTCCTCCCGACGGGCCGTCCGGCAGGATGACAAAATGAAGACGGCAGCGACTACTTATGGCCGGCGCGGCGGGTCCCCGTGCTCCGGCGTCGGGGACGCTTGGACGCCGCCACCGGTGCTGCCGGCTGCCGTAGGCCCGCCCGCTCCTCAAGCGCTGCCACGAATTCGCCCGGCTGCTCTAGCGAGACGCAGATGCGGTCACAGGGGAAGACCAGCCAGGCGCGCGAACGCTTCTTCAGCCGTACCTCCACCACCCCGTCGAAGGAGCCGACCAGACCGATCACGCCTCGCAGGTTGCTACGCCAGCCGATACCGTAGAGCAGCGGCCAGCTCCGCGGGAAGGCTGATTGGATCTCCTCGTACGGTATCGTGCGGTCAAATAGTAGCCCGAAGCGAAAGCGGAGGCCGCGTTCCGCCAGCTCGACGTACGAATTCCGGCTCGTCGCGCCGCCCGCCAGCAGGAACGGGCGCCAAACCGGGTCCATGCGAATTGCGAATCGCACCGCTACGCCGCTTCCCGCCGCGTGGCCGCATCCACCTGCGCCAGCTCGTCCGGCGTCAGCCGGTTGCCCGCTGCCACGTTCTGCTCTACCTGCTCCGGCTTGGTCGCCCCGGCGATTACGCTGGAAACATACGGCTGGCTGGCGAGCCAGCCGATCGCCAGGGCCAGCATACTCTTGCCCAACGAGTCCGCAACATCCTGGAGTTTGCCGAGTATGTGGAAGTTCCGCTCGGAGAGGACTTGCTGCCCGCGCGCGCCCCAGGCGGCCAGACGCGTATCCTCCGGGGGCGGCTCGCCCTGGCGGTACTTACCGGTCAAGAAGCCGCTTGCCAGCGGGAAGTATGGCAGCACTCCCAGCCCGTAGGCATTGCAGGCGGGCACCACTTCGCGCTCTACACGCCGGTCCAGCAGGTTGTATTCGTTCTGCGCGGAGACGAGCGGCGAGAGGTGATTCACGCGGGCCGTCCACTGCGCGTCGGCGATCTGCCAGCCGCTGAAGTTGGAACAGCCGATGTAGCGCACCTTGCCCGAGCGCACCAGGTCATCCATCGCTGGTAGCGTCTCCTCGATCGGTGTGGCCGGGTCCGGGAAGTGTATCTGGTAGAGGTCGATCCAATCGGTGCCTAGGCGACCAAGCGAGTCCTCCGCCGCCTGAATCAGGTGCCGTCGCGAGGTCCCCTTGTTGAGCACGCCGCCCCCTACCGGCCCGGCGAACTTCGTCGCCAGCACCACTTCTTTGCGGCGAGGGCCGAGAGCGGCGCCGAGGAACTCCTCGGACCGCGTGCCGCCGTAGATGTTGGCCGTATCGAAGAATGTGACGCCCAGTTCCAGTGCCTTCTGCACGACGGCCGCGCTCTGCTCTTTATCGCACCGCATCCCGAAGTTGTTGCATCCCAGTCCGACGGCAGAGACCTGGAGCCCGGAGCGGCCGAGATTCTTGTATTCCACGGTGTTACACCCGCACCGCGAGGTCCACTCGGTGCCGGCGCACCTCGGTCATGATCCGTTCGCCGGTCGCATCGTCCGGCATGACGAGCGGGAGCCGCACGCCGCCGACGGGGAATCCGCTGGCGTTGAGGGCGTGCTTGACCGGCGCCGGGTTGCTACTGGCGGTAAGCAGCATCGTCATCAGGGGTAGCAGCCTGCGGTGGATGTGCGCCGCTTTGGCCGAATCGCCCGCCACAACACAGTCGATCATCTCCCGCATCAGGCCGCCGACCAGGTGGGCGCACACGGAGATCACCCCGTAGCCACCGATTGCAAGTATCGGGAGTGTCAGCGAGTCGTCGCCGCTCCAGACCCGGAAGTGCTCCGGGGCATCCTCGATCACTCGTGCTATTTGCTCGAGATCGCCGGAGGCTTCCTTGACGCCGGTGATGTTCGGTATCCTGGCCAGCCGCAGCATCGTCTCTGCACTCACGTTCACCGCCGTGCGGCCGGGAATGTTGTAGAGGATGCAAGGCAAGGATGTCGCCCGCGCGATTGTCTCGAAGTGACGGTAGATGCCCTCCTGAGGCGGCTTGCTGTAGTAAGGCGTGGTGAGGAGAAGCGCGTCCACGCCCGTACGCTCTGCTTCCCGCGAGAGCTCCACGCTTTCGGCCGTGTTGTAGTTGCCCGTCCCGGCGATGACAGCTCCCCGCCCGCCGACGGCGCGCTTTACCTCGGCAAACAGCCGCAGCTTCTCCTCGTTCGAGAGTGTCGGCGCCTCGCCGGTGGTCCCGGCGAGGACGATGCCCTCGCTGCCCGAGTCCAGCAGGGCGAGCGCCAGTTCCGCTGCACGGCGGTAGTCTAGCTGCCCCTCATCGTCGAAGGGCGTGACCATGGCTGTGAGCAGGCGTCCGATTTCCATCTCCGCACCTCCACGTGGCGTTCAGCGTGGGCAAATCATAGCATGGACGTTTGTGGGTTAACGAGAGATGCCGGGCGCGGCGCTCCGCGGGCTTGTCTGCCCGGCCCTCGTAACGTAGCCTAGACTTGGCACAGAGGCCCGGCGGCAGGAGGTCGATCGCCCTCATCGAGGTTGGCGCAAGGAGCGAAAGAGATGCCAAAAGAGGTTACCTTCGAGGAGGCGCTAGAACGCGCCAGGCGTATGTCCGAGCGGTACGTGGAGAAGGGGCCCTACGAGTTCTTCCCGCTGCCGGAAATCGTCGATGAGGTGCAGCGGGGCCTCGCCAAGAACCTGGTCAACCACGGGAGGCTCTTCTGCCCCTGAATGACCTTATCCGGCGATCCTGATGAGGATCGCAAGAAGATCTGCCCCTGCGAGCGCCACCACGAGGACATCGCGCGGGACGGGTTCTGTATCTGAATGTTTTTCGTAAGCGAAGAGTATCTTCGCTCATACCAGGAAACAGGCGATTTCGGGGCCAGCACGTTGGGGGAGGTGGCCCCGCTGGGCGAGACGCTCTTTCCGGAAGAGGAGGAGGGAGCCGAGCGCATCGCCAAGAGCAAGCGCGGGCCGAAGACGCCGGTCTAAGCCCGTTCTTCGTAAGCTCACCCTTCGACTCTGCGCGCTCAGGGGGAACGGGAGGGGTCCACACCAGGAGACGGGAGACTTCGGCGCGAGCACGCTGGGCGAGGTGGTCCCGCTGGGCGAGACGCTCTTTCCGGAAGAGGAGGAAGGCGCGGAGCGCATCGCGAAGACCAAGGGCGGGCCGAAGACAGCGAGCGAACAGGGGTCTTCGCAAGCTCACCCTTCGACTGCTCCGCGCTCAGCGCGAACGGCGGGGTCGCACGTGTGGCCACGGGACCTCCCGTGCCCCGAGCCGCAGGCGAGGAGTATACGGGTGGGCGGGCGGGCACCTTTTCCACGGGAGGAGGCGGAGGGTGGGGAACCCGGTCGGCACAGCGTCTCGCGAACGCAAAGATGCGGCGGCCGGTGCCCTACGGCTCTTATAAACACAAGCAGCCGCCCCTGAAGGCGGCGGTCATACAGGATACGGGTGGTTAGTCTGCGCTCGGCAGCACCTTGGGTTGCATCAGCTCCATCGGCTTGCCGCAGCACTCAATGGCGCCGTCGCCGGCCTTGATGCAGAGGACCTCTGTGTTACAGACCTCGCACTGAAACCGCTTGCCCAACTGGTTCGCCAACGTTCCCTCCGCCTACTGCTTCTGCTGCATCGGCTCCCCGCAGCAGCCCAGCGCGCCGTCGCCGCCTTTCGTCACGATCATCTCTGTGCCGCACACTGTGCACTGGTAGCGCTTGCCTACCTGGTTCGCCACTAATACGTCACCCTTCCCCAAAAGAGAAATTTCGGGGCCAACCGACCCTTACAGCGCGCAATATAGCGCAGCGCCAGGAGCGAGTCAACCGAACAGACATCCCCCCGCAGCGCGCCGGGGCTACTGTACGATGATCTGCCCACCCATTGAGCCCGGGTGGAAGTCGCAGTGGAAGGTGTAGGCGCCCGCCACCGCCGGCGCAAAGCTCACCTCGCCGGTTTGGCCGCCGCCGATCGTCTCCGGCTCGGTGACGATATCGTCGTCTGTGTTGTATTCGCCATCGAACCCCGCGATGCGCAGGTTATGCGGCTGCTGATCGTTGTTTGTCACGCGCACTGTTACGACGTCCCCCAAGGGTACGAGCAGCTTATTGCCAATATACTTCGCATCCCGGACGCTGATGCCGATAACGTTGCCTTCGGCCCGCGTAGCGTCCTCGTCCAGGGGCTGGACGGGATCCGGCTGCTTCAGGACTATCGATGGGGAAGGCGCGCCCGGGGAGGCGGCCTGCGTCGTCGCCGGGTTACTGTTGTCATCGCTGCTGCCGCAGGAGACGAGGAAAAGCGTCGCCGTCACGACAAGCAGGGCGACTGCTGTAAGAGTGGAGCGTGCGGGCGGGATCACGCGATTACCTTGGGGGCGATTATCACCTCGGCCCGCATGTTGCCGGAAGCGGCGGGCCGCTACTGGACCGTTATCTCCCCGTTCATGTCCGCCGGGTGGAAGTCGCACCGATACTTGGACGTCCCTGCCGTATCGAAGGCGATTGCGATCGTCCCTTCAGCACCGCCCGGGATGGCCGGAGGTACCGAGACAACATCGTCGCTTGTATCGAACTCACCGTCCTTGCCGGCGAGGCGCATATCGTGGATGGCGCTGCCGTTATTTTTCAGCTTGATCTTCAGCGACGAGCCGGCGGCCACGCCCAAGATGGGGTTGTTCTGGCCGTTAAGGCTGAAGAAGTTGTCGCCCATCGTGATCTCCTCGGAGCCGGTCAGCGTGATCGCGGCCGCGGCCGTGCCCGAGGCGGAAGGTGTCTGCGCCTGTTTCTGGCCGCAGGGGGGCGTGCCGGACGCGCCGGTAATCGTCGTCCCCGGTGCGATGGGGCCGTTGAAGAGCTCGGTGCCTTTCGGGTGCGCGGTCGCCTTAGTGCCGGCGCTGCCACGTTCCACCTCCACCTTATTCCCAACCTCGAAAACCCCAACCTTGACGTCGTGCTCCGCGGCCGGTGTGCCCATTTGGGCCCTGCGGACCTGAATTATGTTGCCGGTTTCGGTCACCGTTGCGCCGGCCGTGTGCGGTGCAGCCGTCGTCTCTTCTGTTGCTCGCTGTACGGTGAGAGTGTTGCCGGAGATCCCCGTGATTTTCATCTTCTCCGCGTCCACTTTGACGCTGTCGTTTGCGGCCAGCCCCGTCGCGTCCGCGACTGTCAGGGTCGTCGCGTCTTTGGAAATATCTTCCTGGAGCTTAGTGAGCGATGGGGCACCCGTCACCTGCATCGTCTCGTCGTCCACCGTTATCACGTCGCCCGCCTTGAATATCGCTGCCTCCTGTACAGTCAGATCTGTGTCCGAAGTGGCGGCCTTCGCGTTCAATATCGTCCCGGCCGGCGTATCCACGATCTTGACGACTTCGTACGTGGACTTCGGGTCAGACCGCGTGGGGTCTTCGTCGATACGAAGGAGCCCGTCGATATGTAGACCGCGTGGGTTATCCAGTACTAGCGTCGTGTCAGTAGCGCTAATATTCCCGTCCAGGTGCTTGGCCGGCGTATACTCGTCGGCCACGTTCGCCTGCTCGATCGCCTTGTCCCAGCCCGCCTCGCTGACCGCATCCGGATTATCAGATACGTCTTCCCCGGGGAAAGAGCCGGTGATCATCGTTACCAACTGTTGAATCTGAAAGTCGTTCAGCGGCCCGCCCTGCGCGTCCGACCATGAGGGCATCAGAGTGCCGACGCGGCCGCAGTGAATCGTATCTCCGAGGCGGTCCTGCTGCGTCTTCAGCTTGCCGGTGTCTGTTAAGCGGTTAGACTCGATGTTGAGGATAGCGCCGGGAAGCTTGGGGTTCTCCTGTACGGACTTGCCTGTCATGCCGTGACAGGAGCGGCACTGCACCGCGAAGATAACGCCGCCCCGCTCCGCATTGGCGGTCACCTGCCGGTCCGTGGCGTCCTCAGCACGGACGTTGTCCCAGAGGAAGTAAAGAAGGGTCGCGACGGCACCGAGCATGAGCAGGCCTACCATCACGTTGACCTGCTTGCTGGTGTTCATTCGCCGGTGTTACGCACTTTCCTACAACGGCGGGGTCTTGCTTCCCGGCTGGTAAGGTGCAGAGCGGCTGGGGTTCTTCGTGCTTCCAGTGAACTCGTACTGCCGCCCGGTCTGGACAACGATGCTCTTGTCGTCCTTCACCTCCAGCGGGAAGACGTCCAACGGACGCGGCGCCGGCCCGGCCACGATGATCCCACCCTCTTTGGTGTAGGTCGAGCCGTGGCAGGGGCAGCGGAACCAGCCCTGCACGCCCTGGAAGACGAAGTCCGGCCGCCAAGGCACCGTGCAGCCCAGGTGCGGGCACTTCCGCCACAGCGCGAGCAAGCCTCCCGGTGTTTTCTCGCCATGCGCGGTGACGCCCGGCTGCAGGTTCAGCAGGAAGAACCGGCCCTCGTTGATCACCACGGGGTCAGTACCCTCCGCCGGTACCCTGTCGGGAGTGACAGCCACCGGCCCGCCGAAGCCGCCGGTCTTGCGCAGCCACATGAAGTCGAGCGGCGAGCCCAGGAGCCCGACGATTGCGAGCATTAGGCCGGACCAGAAGCCGCCCAGGATGAATACACGGCGCGTAAGCACGCGCCGCTTTGGTACCGGCTTGGCAATCGGGGTATCAACGGCCAGCGAGCGCGCCGGCGCGGCGATTGGAGTCGCCGGCACCGGACCGCCGGCGGCAGCTGGATTTGCGCCTGTGGTCTCTGCTTCCAAGATTATCCTTCCTGCATCACGGCGGGTGTAATTCGCCCGCGCCTTCGTCCACCTTGATTTCCCATGGCGGTATCAGCGCTTGTCCTTGGCCGCGGAAGAAGCTGCCCACCAGCGATAACGTGAGGTAGGAGGCCAGGACGGCTGTGAACATAATGATGAAGATGTCCCGCTTGGTGCGAACCCATCCAAGCCGAAAGAGGATATAAATGATGAGCAGCGCAAGGAAAACGATGGTAACCAACGGTATCACCTGGTTGGCGATGATATCCGGGATGTTAAGATACATCCCTTTCCACAGGTGCAAGCTGCCGTAGCAGCAGTCCACATTGTTGAACGGTACGGGGATATGGCCCAGGTCGCGAGGCCAATCTAGCTCGCCGTCGGATGTTGGATTGCCGAATACCTTGGGGAAGGGCACGCTGAACTCCAACCGCTTTGAGATGTCCTTCGTGTTCGTTATCCCGAGGTGGGGGGAGCCGGCCTCATCTTTCAGGCAGGGAAACCCCACGTGATCGGTCCCCTCCGGGCAGGAGGGAATCCAGCGCGTTAGCATTTCCGTGCGTACGGTGGGCATAAATTCAGGCGTGAGGTTCCGGTCGCCAGCATCGAACACCACCAGTCCGAAGCTCACGACGACTGCATAGATGGCGGCGATGACAGTTAGCCGCACCGAGTACTTCGTGCCGAACCAGATGCCCTGCGCCTCCCGGCTACGGTCCAGGTATGGGATAACGGCGAAGAAGCCCAGTGCAATCGTGGGCAGAAGCACGCCCGCCCAGGCCTTGTCCATGTGCAGCAGCAGCTCCTGCAGGTTCAGGAAGTACCAGGGCGCCTTCGACGGATTCGGCGTGACAACCGGGTTCGCTCGGTTGAGGAGCGGCGCGTTGATAAAAACTGAGAGAATGGTGAAAGTGATCGTGAACAGTACGGCGGCGATGAACTCGACGAAGACAAGGTCCGGCCAGACCAGGACCTCTTCTTCCCGCTCGCGTTTGGGGCGGGGACGCGCGGGCGCGGCGGGGCCGGCGGCTCTTTGTGCCTCGACGGCCATTCGTATCGCTCCTAGAGCGGCCTCGCCATGCCGCCGTCGCGACGGATCCGCCAGAAGTGCACGGCCATAAAGATGGCGGCCAGGAGCGGAAGGGCGATGACGTGGAGTGTGTAGAAGCGGATGAGCGTGTTGGGGCCAACCTCGTAGCCGCCGAACACCACCAGCTGAGTCTCATCGCCAAAGTACGGAGCCGAACCGCCGATTCCGTGGCCCACCGTGACCGCCCAGAGCGCCAGTTGATCCCAGGGCAGCAGGTACCCCGTGAAACTCAACACCAGCGTCAGGACCAGCAGGATTACACCCACAACCCAGTTAAACTCCCGTGGCGGCTTGTAGGCGCCTGTGTAGAAGACTCGCATCATGTGCAGGAACACCAGGATCACCATGGCATGTGCCGTCCAGCGGTGGATGTTGCGCATGAGCAGCCCGAACTTCACATTCGTCTCGAGCGCTGCGATGTCCTGATAGGCGCGGTTCACGTCAGGCACGTAGTAGAACATGAGCAGGACGCCGGTGACTGTCAGGATCAGGAACATGAAGAACGTAAGCCCGCCCAGGCAGTACGTGTGCGTGATCTTTACGTGCGTGCGGTGGATGCGAGTTGGGTGCAGGTGCAGGAAGACGTTGGTGGCCACGACCAGCATCTGGTTGCGGGGAGTGTTTGGGTAGCCGGAGCGGAAGATGGACTGCCAGACGTAGTTGTGGAAGACCTTATCGTAGATGCGGTCCTGGAGGACGCCTATGCGCTCCGACCAGTTCCGTGGTTTTCCCGGCTCTTCGGTGACTGCCATCGGCCGCGCTTCCTAGCGGGACCACCAGGCGCCGAGCGCGACCATAATCGCCAGGGAGCCGAGGATGGTGAACAGTACGGCGAGGAACTCGAACCCCTCAGGGACCTGCCGGAACAGTATGTCGAGCGGTACCATGTCCGGCCTCCAGCACTCCGATCCGACTTTGTGAAGTCTGTTGCAATCGCAATCTAGTCCTGCCCGCTCTTAAAGTCAAGCGCCCGCGCGTGCCCGTACGGGCATTGCTTCAGGCTTGTCCGTCGTCGGGGATTGGCTGGTATAACACCCCGTCCGATCTCTCTGCCGAACGTCTGACGTACCGACATGGCAGCCTTGTCCCCCGCCTGGGAGATTGGTTCGCCGGGGGGCTGGATTCGGGCGAAGCCTTGCGGACGGACCGTCAGGGCCCGACTAGTGCTTGAAGGCACGCGTGCCCGTAAAGACCATCGCCACCTCGTACTCGTCGCAGACCTCGACGGCCTCTTCGTCTTTTACGCCGCCCCCGGGCTGGATGATCGCGGTAACGCCCGCCCGGCAGACCGCCTCCACCGCATCACCGCGGGCGAAGGGGAAGAAGGCATCGGAGGCCAGGACTGCGCCGCGCGCCCGCTCGCCGGCGTGCTCCAGCGCGTACTGTGTTGCCCAGAGCCTGTTCGGCTGACCGCAACCGATGCCCACTGTCGCCCGGCCTTTGGCTACGACGATGGCGTTCGACTTCACGTGCTTCAGCGCTGTCCAGGCAAACCGCAAGTCTTCTAGTTCCTCCGAGGTGGGAGCACGCCTGGTTGAGACGCGAATCTCCAGGTCGCCGGCCCGCCGCCGGTCCGGCTCTTGCGCCAGTATGCCGCCTCCGATCGAGCGATACTCGAGCTGCATTTCGTCTTCCGTCTTCCATCTTTCGTCTTCCGACTCCACCTGCAGAATCCTCAGGTCCCGCCGCTTCCTCAGCCGCTCCAGCGCCCCCTCCTCGTACCCCGGCGCCACGATTACGTCGTAGCGCTTCCCACGCATCGCCTCCGTCATGTCCCAGGTGACCGCGCGGTTAACGGCAATGATCCCTCCGAACGGCGAGATCGGGTCGCAGTCATAGGCCCGCTGATAGGCGACGGCCACATCGGCATGTGAGGCGATCCCGCATGGCGTCGCGTGCTTGACGATCACCACCGTCGGCTCGTCGAACTCACCTCCCGCCCGCCAGGCCGCGTCGGCGTCGAGGTAGTTGAGGTAAGACATATCTAGGCCGTGCAACTGCTCAGCGGCGGGGAGACCACGAAGTGGGCCCGGTTCGTCGAGTCGGTAGAGCGCCGCCGGCTGGTGCGGGTTCTCGCCGTAGCGCAGGGAAGCGGTCTTCTCGAGACCGATTGTCAACTGCTCCGGGAACGCCTCGTCGATGCGCAGATATCGCGCGATTGCTGTGTCGTAGCTCGCGACGTGCTGGAACGCTTTGGCAGCCAGCTTGCGCCGATACTCTACCGAGTTCGAACCGTCCCTCGAAGCCCCAAGCCGCTCCACCGCTTCCTGGTAGTCGGCCGGATCCACCAGGACGGTCACGGAAGGATGGTTTTTCGCCGCGGCCCGCAGCATCGTTGGCCCGCCGATATCGATGTTCTCCAGCGCTTCTTCGATGCTGACATCCGGCCGAGCGACCGTCTCGCGAAACGGATAGAGGTTCACGCAGACGACGTCGATCGGTCGCAGTGCGTTCGACTGGAGTTCCGCCAGGTGCTCCGGCTTATCCCGGCGGGCCAGGATGCCGCCGTGCACCGCCGGATGCAGGGTCTTCACCCGCCCGTCCAGGATCTCCGGAAAGCCGGTGAGGGTGGAGACAGAATGTGCGGTCAGCCCGGCCTCCATCAGGTAGCGCTGCGTGCCGCTGGTGGAGTAGATATCGAAGCCCAGCTCGGCAAGGCCCAGCGCCAGCTCCTTCAGGCCAGTTTTGTCGTATGGGGCGAGGAGCGCGATCATGGTCTAGCCGCGGATATCAGCGCCACTCTGGGTTTCCTGGCTCGCACTAGCGAATTCACCGTCGTCCTCGTCTTCTTCCGCGTGCCTGTCCCACGCCTCCTGGAAGCGGCTTGCCATGTCTTTGTCGATCTCCGTATGGCCGCTGCAGAGCGGACATCTGACCATACCAGGGGTAGCTTCGTCGACGCCCTGGAACTCCATCATCCGGTCTCCGGTCTCGCTTGAACTTTCAATCCAGATGTAGGTTTTGCCCGGGTCGTAGTCTAGGCCGGTTACGGCACGCGCTTGGCCTTCATCGTCCACCCAAGCGAGCTCGCTGTTATCTTGGACGTGCTCCGTGAAGAACTGATCGAGCGCACGTTGCATATCCGGCGCTTCAATCTCATCTTCCCACTCGCTTTCCTTAAGAGGGTTAACCTCGGGAACGCCCAATCTCACGCCACGATCTGTCGGCTGCCGCTCGGCGTAGTAGACGCGATAGGTAGGCACCGCGGTCTAACCCTGCACGTCGGCCCGGCTCTCGTCGTCTTCCCCCTCTTCGTCCTCCGACTCTTCCTCGTCCCAAACCTCGTGAAACTCGGCGGCCAGCGCCTCCTCCACCTCGCCGTGGCCGTTGCAGAGGGGGCAGGTCACCATTCCGGGGGTGGCCTCGTCGATGCCCTGGAACTCCATCGGCCGGTCGTTCTCAACCCAGACATATGTTTTGTCCGGGTCGAAGTCCTCGGTACCGCCGAGCGAATGGCCGCGGCCTTCGTCATCCACCCATTGGACGCGCGTCCGGTCCGGCACATGATTGCGAAAGAAGGCGTCCAGCGCCTCCACCTGGCTATCGCCCTCAACCTCGTCCTCCCACTCCGTCTCCTTGAGTTCCGCCTTGTCCGTGCGCCCCAGGCGGGCCAGGCGCTCGCTGGGCGTCGCCGTCGCCTCAACTGGCTCACGTTCGGCGTAGTAGACCCGGTAAGTGGGCATTGCTACAGCAAGAGAAGTTTTGCGTCGACGAGCCGTCCGGTTCCGGGATCGACGGCGAGGCGCAACCCTTCCAGAGTGACGACTCCCACCAGAACCCCCGGATAAGCGTCGCTGATCAGGATGTCTGCGAAGCTTCGTCGGCCGTCGTACTCTACGACGGCGAAGGAGTGATCGACGGTAACTTCACCCGCCGCTGTCTGGGCGGGGAGCTGTTCGATGACCTCCAGACCAAGCCGATCGGCCAGCTGCCTGGGTACGGTTGTCCATGTCGCGCCTGTATCAACGAGCGCGTTCGGCACCTCTACCGGTTCTTCCCGACGGGCCGGGTGCGCAATCCGGATAGTCACCCTCACGTGGCCCATTCTACTCCCTGGCGACCCGTGCTTCGTTCCGGGGACTAGTGGCGGTCCTGCTCCCAGCTCCAGGAAACGCCTACCGGCTCGCGCTTGCCCTTGCGGCCAACGCGCTCGAACACCAGCTTGTCCATTTGGAGCTGGACGGGCATCGGGTACTCGCCTGTGAAGCAGGCTGTACAGAAGCTGCTCTTCGGCTGCTCCACGGCGTCCATCAAACCCTCGATCGATAAGTAGGCGAGGCTATCAGCGCCGATGTGCTGCCGGATCTCCTCGACGCTCTGCCGGGAAGCGATCAACTCCCACTGTGTGGCCATGTCGATCCCGAAGTGGCAGGGGTGGCGCACGGGCGGCGCGCAGATGCGCATGTGCACCTCACGGGCGCCCGCTTTCCGCAGCATCTCCACGACCTTCGGTGTCGTCGTCCCACGGACGATCGAGTCGTCCACCACCACGAGACGCTTGCCCTCGATAACCTGTTTGAGCGGGTTGAACTTCAGGTAGACGCCCTGGTCGCGCAGACGCTGGTCCGGCTGGATGAATGTACGGCCCACGTAGCGGTTCTTGACCAAACCCTCCGCATAGGGAATCCCGGACTCGTGCGAGTAGCCGATGGCGGCGGCGATCGCCGAGTCCGGCACGCCGATAACCATGTCGGCCTGAATCATCCGGACGGGGTGCAGCAGTTTGTTTCGCAAAACACTGTCCGGCCGCGCGAAATAGATGTACTCGAAGACGCAGAGCGCGTCGCGTCGCTTCTCGACGGCCTGCATCGCGTGAAGCCCTTCGGCGTCGATCACCACGGCCTCGCCCGGCTCCACCTCGCGCACGAACTCAGCGCCCAGGTGGTCCAGCGCGCAGGTCTCCGAGGCGATGATCCAGCCGGAGGCGCCCAGCTTACCGACACAGAGCGGCCGTACGCCGTACGGGTCGCGCATGGCGATCAGCGAGTCCGGCGTCAGCGCGATCAGGCAATAGGCACCGGCGATAACCTTCATCACGTTGGCGCACCGCTCCAGCCAGCCGGCGCCCGGAGCGGAGGCCAGCATTCGCGCCACCACTTCCGTATCCGTGGAGCCGATGAAGGAGATGCTTTGGTCTTCCAGGTCGTCGCGAAGGCTTTCGGCGTTGATCAGGTTCCCGTTGTGACCCAGGGCCAGGGGGCCGTGGTCGCCTTCCACGTACACCGGCTGGGCGTTCTCCTGCTTGCTGGAGCCTGTCGTGGAGTAGCGGGTATGGCCGATCGCGATATGGCCCGGCAGGTGGCCCAGGTCGTTCTCGTCGAAAACCTGCGAAACGAGGCCCATGCCTGTGCGAATGTGGATCTCGCGGCCGTTCGCCGTAGCGATACCGGCGCTCTCCTGGCCGCGGTGCTGCAGGGCGTAGATTCCGTAGAACGTGAAGCGGGCCACGTCTTCGTCCGGCGCGTAGACGCCGAAGACGCCGCACTTCTCGCGCCACGTCTCAGGGCTGAGTCCTCGGCTATGCAATACGAGTGTGCTCCAGCGCCTGGACGACAAACAAGGAGCAGTGCATCAAGAGAATACCCTCCGCCTCGGGATGAAATTGTAACATGCGGTCGGCAGGCATGGAAATTCCTTCGGGCTCAGAGTGCCCGCTCTGCGCCTTTGGTTGTAGCATAGTCCTTGCTGATGACAATCCCCCAAGCGCAGCGAGGGCGGCCGGGACCGGCGGACCTCCCGGACGAGCGGCTGACGATCGAGACACGGCGGCTGACAAAGCTTTATCCCGGTGGGACGCTGGCTGTCGACGCGCTGGACCTTGGCGTGGAGAAGGGGGAATTCTTCGGGCTGCTGGGGCCGAACGGGGCAGGGAAGACGACAACAATCGGCATGCTGACAACCCGGGTCGTGCCGACGGGCGGGGAGATGTGGATCGCGGGCATAAACGTCCGCGCGCACCAGCAAGATGTGAAACGCATCATCGGGGTAGTGACGCAGTTCAACACGCTGGACAGGCGCCTGACGGCCTGGGAGAACCTGTACCATCACGGACGTTACTTCGGACTGAGCCGGGCCGAGGCGCGCAAAGAAGCGACTCGTGTATTGGAGCTGGTACGCCTGGAGGAGCGCGGAAAGTCGCTGGTCGACGCGCTTTCGGGCGGCATGCAGCAACGCCTGCTCATCGGGAGGGCGCTGGTACACCGGCCGGAGGTGCTGTTCCTGGATGAACCGACGACGGGCATCGACCCGCAGGGACGGCTGGCGTTATGGGACATCCTCCTGCAATTGCACGCCCAGGGCCAGACGATATTGCTCACCACTCACTATATGGAGGAGGCAGAGAGGCTGTGCCAGCGCGTGGCGATAATGGACAACGGGAAGATTCTGGCCATGGGTTCGCCGGACGAGCTCAAGCGGTCGGTTGGCGCGGAGACCATTATCACTCTGCGGGCAGAGCCGGTTACACCGGCGCTCGTTGCGGCACTCGAGAACGTCTCCGGTGTCCGGTCGGTAGAAGAGGGACCGCGGGGCCTGCAGGTGCTGGCCGGAGCCTCTCGCGGCTTGGTTCCGCAGGTTGCGGAGGCGGCACTGGCTCAAGATGTTCAGTTGATCGATATCGCGGTCAGCACGCCGACACTGGAGACCGTCTTCATGCGTCTGACTGGAAGGGAGTTGCGGGAATGACGACGGAAGCAGCAGCATCACCAGGTCTACGGGCGCGGCCGACGCTGCCGATGGGTTTCCTGCAGCCGTTCATGGCCATGATGGAGCGGGACTTCCGCGTCTTGAAGCGCGACATGGTGCCCTTCATGGTGAGGACGGCGATGCAGCCGTTCCTGTTCGTATTCGTGTTCACGTATGTCCAGCCGAAAATCGGGGCCGGCGCGCCCGGGTTCCAGGACGTCCTCGTCCCGGGCTTGATCGCGTCCAGCGTCATCTTCCAGGGCATCCAGGCAGTGGCGATACCTCTAGTCATGGAGTTCAGCCAGACCAGGGAGATAGAGGACCGTGTAATGGCGCCCCTGCCGGTCTGGGGCGTCGCGTTGCAGAAGATGACATTCGCCTTTCTGCAGTCAATGATTGTGGTCGCCGTTGTCTTCCCACTGGTTTATATCGTGCCGGTAAATACGCCGAAGCTTCACATCTCGATACTCGCCCTGATAACGGTGATCCCGCTGGGTGCGTTTCTCTCGGCTGCGATGGGGCTTCTCATCGGCACCGCGGTGAACCCGCGGCAGATCACGCTGGTCTTCGCGCTGATCGTTATGCCACTGACGTTCCTCGGCGCCGTGTACTATCCCTGGTCGCAGCTTGAGGCGATACGCTGGCTGCAGGTGCTGACGCTGCTGAACCCGCTGGTCTATATGAGCGAGGGCCTGCGCGGCGCCTTAACCCCCGAGTACGGGCACATGAGCTACTGGGCTGTATACGGAGGGCTAATCTTCTGTTGCGCCGCCTGCACCTGGGGCGGGATCCGGATGTTTTCCAAGCGGGTGCTCTCCTAAGGACGGCCCGGCTCAGTCAGAGGGGTCTGCTGGCAGTTCGCCGGCTTCGATGAGGTGGCGCAACTCCGTCTTCATGCAGCGGTCCATCACCACCTCCAACCCCGCCTTGCGGGCGCGGCGGGCCGCTGCCTCGTGAACGATGCCCTGCTGCATCCACACCGCCTTCGCGCCGATCTTGATCGCCTCGGTGACGACGGCGGGCACGTAGTGTGGGCGGCGGAAGATATCGACGACCTCCACCGGCGCCGGGATTGAGCAAAGGTCCGGGTAGGACTTCTCTCCCAGCACCTCGGTCTCGGTCGGGTTCACCGGGATGATGCGATAGCCGTGCTGCTTTAGGTACGCGGGCACGTATCCGGCCGGCTTGGCAAGATCGTCTGACGCGCCGACCACGGCGATTACGCGGTACCTGCGCAGGATTTGTTGGGGCGTCACGAGATCGCGTCGAGGATGACAGCGACGACCCCGACAAGAATTGCACCTGTTACTGCCATGGCGCCGACGGCGTACCAGAGAGGCCCGTTCAGCAACCAGACAACGGCAAATGCGCGTGTCAGTGGCTTAGCCCTGCGACCTTGGTGTGGCTTAAGGGAGGGACTGAGAACCCTGCGTGCCCGCCTCAAAGCGGAACGGGGGACCCAGACCTCATAGTTGTAGGAACTGAACGGGACATCCGCCTGCAGGTAGCCCAGTGGGTTGCGATTCTTGACCAGCGAAGGGATTCGCACCGCGCGCAGTGCCGACTGCCACACTTCAGCTTCCGACTGATCCTCGGCTACCCCGACGAGTGCCATGAAATTCCGTGTCACGGCCGGGTATCGCGGCCTTCGCCGCTATGCCTACTCCTCGACTTCTATTATCGCCTGCTCGGGGCAGTTTTTGATGGCCAGGCGCGCCTTCTCCTCTTCACCGGGCGGCACGCGACCCTCGTTCACCTCGTGCGAGTAGCCGTAGTCGTCCAGTTCGAAGAGGTCCGGCGCCACTACAAAGCAGCGATTGTGACCCTGGCACTTCTCCTGAATGACTTTGATCTTCATCTTTGTCGACACCTTTTCCATTGTCCTTACCCCAAGAAAACTAGCCGTTAGCTGTTCAACATTAAACGTTTTAGCCGGCGAAAATCACCGGCAGGTTGCGCGGGCCGCGCACCTGGCCTCCCGCCCAGGTTACCGCGCTCGGGTCCTCCAGGCGGAAGTCCGGAATACGCTTCAGCCACTCCTCGATGGATACGCGCATTTCCATCCGCGCCAGGTTGGAACCGGCGCAGCGGTGGATGCCGACGCCGAAGGCGATGTGCGGGTTGTACTCTCGGTCGAGTACGACCTTGTCCGGGTCCTGGAACTTGGCAGGGTCGCGGTTGGCGGCCGGGAAGTTCATCAGGACGCGGTCGTTCTCCTTCATCGGGCAGCCGCGGTACTCGATATCGCGGTTCGTCACGCGGGCCATAGTTACCGGCGAGTAGGCGCGCAGCAGCTCCTCGACGGCGTTCTGGATGATCTCCGGCCGGTCGATTAGCACCCTGCGGTCGTCGGGGTGCTGCGCCAGGTGCCAGAGCGCGGAGCCGATGCTGCTCCAGGTGGTATCGATACCAGCGATGACAATGAGGAGGCAGGTGCCGAGGAGGTGGATGTGCGAGACGGGCTCGCCCTCAACCTCTGCCTGCAGCAGCTTGCTGATCAGGTCGTCCGTCGGGTTGTTGCGACGGGCCATGATCTGGTTGTTCAGGAAGGTGAGCAGCTCCATGCGGGCGGGGCCGCGCAGCGCAGGATTTGTTAGCCCCAGCTCCAGGAGGTTGCGCACCCAGCCGGTGAAGGTGTCTGACATGTCGTGCGGAACGCCGAGCATGGAGGCGATGACGCGCGGTGGTATCTGCTGCGCGTAGTCCACGGCTGCGTCGGCGCGGCCTTTCGCGACGAACTTGTCGATTAGCGAGCGGCACAGCTCGCGCGTCTCGTCCTCATAGAGGGAGACCGCCTTGATCGAAAAGTGGGGCAGCAGTAGTTTGCGCGCCCAGGTATGTTCGGGTGGGTCAGAGCTGATTGGCGGTGCGCGGACGCCATAGAACTCGCCGGCC
>VBJS01000186.1 GCA_005880055.1 Chloroflexota bacterium
ACGAGGTCGCGCAAGCCCCTCCTGACGTCTAGTCGGCGGGATGCGGCTATCCTCATATCATCGCTGTATCTAAAGAACCTATGTTCCTTTTGGAGCATCCCTTTATCTACGCGGTCAAGGTAGATGCGGCCACCCAAGTAGTCGGACGGCCAAACACCTTGGGGAAGGCCAATGGGAGTGAGAGAATTCCACGAACCCAGAAGACGGATCAGCACCTCGGCGATGCGCGGGTCTATATCAAGGCCAAGCAGAGCCTCCAGCATGAACCTAGTCTGAACACTTTCAAAGTATGCCGCGATGTCCGACTCGAGGACGTGTCTATTGCCCGCATCGTATTCCTCAGAAAGCCGCCGGCGAAACTCGCTGAAGCCGCCATGCAGCAAGAATTCGGCGCTGTCATTGTCGGGATTTGTCTGAAATCCAAACACATCGGGCGGACCAAGAATCCTAGGGATAGTGGTCTCAGCGATTACGTCAACCAAGGCTTGATAGAGAACGCGATCCTTGACGTTCAAAATGGCGCCAGGGCGCAGTGTGTGATTTGGTTTAGGTACGTCGATGATTCGCGCTGGGGCCGGGCGGTATTCCCCCGATTCGAGCTCACCGGTTAGCTGATCGAGAAGAGCCGTCCGATTAGCATTAACGGCTGAGTAAATGATCGGGGGATTAACAAAATCTGTGGATCGATCTTTCCAGACACGCCTCCAAGCCCGCTCCAGATCCAGTTGAGGCGCTAACCCACTGGGGATCGATATTGTCATCCTTGCGTTGGCCTACCGGCCCTGGAACTGCGGTTCGCGCTTTTCGACGAACGCCTGCACGCCCTCTCGGAAGTCCTTCGAGCCGAAGAGCGGCAGGAGCTGAAGGAAGACGTGGTGCACGTTCGCCTCGAACGTCTCTTCCAAGCCGAGGCGCATCATGCGCTTCGTCGCCTGCACGGCGAGCGGGGCGTTGGCGGCGATTTCGGCGGCGAGCTGCCGGGTTGTGGGCATGAGTTGGTCAGGCTCGACGACGTGGCTCACGAGGCCGGCTTCGAGCGCTTCCTGCGCCGAGAGAGTGCGGCCGGCGAAGGCGATCTCGGCGGCTTTCTCCCAGCCAATGAGGCGCGGGAGGAGCCAGGCCCCGCCGCTCTCCGGAAGGATGCCGCGCCTGGTGAAGACGGCGGCGAGCTTGGCGTCGCGGGAAGCGATGCGGATGTCCGCGCCGAGGGCGAGGTCCATGCCGTAGCCGGCGGCGGGGCCGTTGATCGCGCAGATGACCGGCTTGTCGGTCGTGTGGAGTACGATGGGCGGGCTGTTCGCCAGATCGAAGCGGGCGTTAGCGAGGTTGTCGGCCCCATTTGAACCGATGCCCGTCCCAGCCACAAGGTCCTTCAGATCCAGGCCGGCGCAAAAGCCGCGCCCAGCGCCGGTAATTACGATCACGCGCACGTCGCGATCATGGTCGGCGTCGCGCAGCGCCTGAGAGAGCGATTCGAGCATGGGGCCGCTGATCGCGTTGAGGCGGTCGGGGCGGTTCAGCGTGATGGTGGCGATGTTGGAATCGATTGCGAAGAGCAGGTCGGCGTAGTCGGGCATGGGGCACCTCCTTGGCGTAGTTTACAGTTGCCGCTTCGCTATTGTCAGGCTTCGGCGCCGCCGTAACGCGTCTATTGCCAGCCTTTGGGGGTTGCGAGTAACCTGAGGTAGAGGGAGCGACAGGGAACCAAACCGTCCCCCCTGCCGTTTATTACTCAGGACAAGACCGGAGAACCGCCCCACTTGGACGCCCGCTCGGTAGCCCAACGAATCGTCGAGAACGTAGAGCGCGTCATCGTTGGCAAACGCTCGCAGGTGGAACTCGCGGTGATGACGCTGATGTGCGGCGGGCACCTGCTGATTGAGGACGTGCCGGGCGTCGGAAAGACGATGCTCGCGCGCAGTCTAGCGCGCTCGAGCGGCTGCTCGTTCAACCGCATTCAATTCACGCCGGACCTCTTGCCGACCGACGTGACCGGCGTCTCGGTGTACAACCAGAGCACACGTGACTTCGAGTTTCGGCCCGGGCCGGTGCTTTCGCAGGTCGTGCTCGCCGACGAGATCAACCGCGCGACCCCGAAAGCGCAATCGGCGCTGTTGGAGGCGATGGAGGAACGCCAGGTGACCGTAGACGGCGTCACGCACCATACGCCGGCGCCCTTCATGGTGATGGGCACACAAAACCCGATCGAGTACGAAGGTACGTTCCCGCTCCCAGAGGCGCAGCTCGACCGCTTCTTGCTACGCCTCGAGCTGGGGTATCCCTCGGTCCAGGACGAGAAGACGATCATGGCACGCCAGCGGGACGGCCATCCCGTCGCCGAGCTGGAGCAGGTCTGTGAGCCGAACGACATCCTTTTCCTGCAGGAGGCCGTGCGCGACATCTACGCAGATGTCCTCGTGCAGGAGTACATCGTCAGCCTGATGAACGCTACCCGGACCCATGATTCCGTATATCTCGGCGCCTCCCCGCGCGGGTCTCTGGCGCTGCAACGACTGGGCCAGGCGCGGGCGATCTTCGATGGCCGGGATTTCGTGCTGCCGGACGATGTGAAGGCGCTCGCGTATCCGGCGCTAGGGCATCGCATCATCCTGAATGCGCAGGCGCGGGTGAAGGGCGCGACGGTCCAGCAAGTACTGGCCGAATCGCTTCAACGGCTGCCGGTGCCCGGGGTCCGTGCATCCGAACGCACCAGCAGGCGGGCCTAGCATGACGCGAATCCTCGACGCGATGGCCGACGGTTTGCGGCGTTTTCTCCGGCGCTCCTATCGCAACCAGAACCTGGTGTTTGTAATCGCGGCGCTGGTAGCGATGTCCGTCCTCGCCTTCGTCAGCGGGTACTGGTTCTTCTACCGCGCGGCATATGTGCTCGGGGGACTTGTCGTCATCTGTCTGATCTGGGCGCGCGTGCACGCCGGTGCGCTCGAGGTGGCGGTAGAGCGCGCGAACGACCGCCTGCAGGTAGGGCAGGAAACGGAGGCAAGGGTGCGGCTGCAAAGCCGAAGCAAGTTCACGAAGGTGTGGCTGGAAGCCGAAGACGAGACCGACATGCCCGGTACGCCGGCGCGTACGGTTCTCACGCTGCCCTCGAATGGAGCACGCAATTGGAAGGTGAACGTGCGCTGCGCGCGACGAGGCATCTACCGCTCGGGCCCGGTGCGCATAACCACCGGCGATCCCTTCGGCCTCTTTCGCTTGACGCGAACGTACGGAGAGCGGCGGCAGCTACTCGTCCTGCCACGACCCGAGGAGCTGCCGTACTTCTGGTCGCCTGTAGCGCAGCTCCCGGGAGAGGGAAGCGTACGACGCCGCACCCACTATGTGACGCCGAACGCCTCTGGCGTGCGCGACTATTACCCCGGCGATAGCTACAATCGCATTCACTGGCGCTCGACGGCCCGGCTGGGCCGGCTCATGGTCAAGACTTTCGAAATGGACCCGACAAGCAACGTCTGGATCCTCTTAGATCTGGACGGCTCGGTTCAGGCCGGGTCTGGGGATGAAAGCACGGAAGAATACGGCGTGCGGATTGCAACGTCGCTTGCCTACCATTTCGTGCAGTCGAACCGGATACTCGGGCTGATGGCGTTCGG
>VBJS01000184.1 GCA_005880055.1 Chloroflexota bacterium
TACCGCGACCTCTGGCAGGCCTTCGCCGTCCTCACCGACACCCGCTCCGTCGGCGTGATGGGCGACTACCGCACCTACGGCCACGTCGTCGCCATCCGCGCCGTCACCGCCGAAGACGCTATGACGGCTGACTGGGCCCGCCTCCCCTACGACCTCCTCGCCCGCATCGCCAACCGCATTGTGAACGAGGTCCCGGCGGTGAACCGCGTCGTGTACGACATTACGTCGAAGCCGCCGGGGACGATTGAGTGGGAGTGATGCGATGATCTCTCGCAAACTGGCATCCTTGACCACCCCGGTACTCGCCATCGTGGCGGTCTCGTGTGGGGGCAGTGACGAGACGAAAGAGTCCACGTCAAGTACTCCGACGCAAGCGCACGAGCGTCCCTTCACCGATGAAGAAGCTCGTGCAGCCGCACAAGCCCTACTCGCCGCAATCGAAGACGACATGCCGCCCAGCTGGACGAAGCTTCCTGCCGACGAAGACGGAGGCCCGACTCCGACAGTGCCCGAACTTCAAGGTGAGTGCGCCGGCATAAGTCTGGAAAAAGGCCAGGAACCAGGTCAGGTCGTGAGTCTCGATTCGTCCAAGTACGGCAGCCCTGACAAGAAGGTCGAAGTCCAATTCACCGCCGACGTGTTTGAAGATGATGATTCCGCCGGTGAGGCATTAGCAAAGGCCCGGCGACTGGCGGGGGACTGCGCCGACCAATTCACACAGCTGTTCCTCGAGGCCGTCCGGAACGAGGTCGAAAACGCAACGCCGGGGCCCGGAGAAACACCCATTGACCTCCGGGTGACTGACTTGAAGTATCAGGAACTCCCATTCAAGAACCTCGGGGACGAATCGGGCCTGTTTCGCTTGACCACGTCCTTTACAGTCGCAGGAAGGGAGTTCGCAACTTACCTGGATCTCGTCGGAGTGCGCGTGGGCAACGTCGTCGGCAGCTTCTCATACCAGACCACCTTTGACCCGCCTGAAATCAGTGGCGAAGAAGAGTTCGCTGCTCGCGTGCATGAACACACTCGCCAGGGCGCAGAGTCGTTGAAGTGACCGAGCGAACGGATATCACGTTCCCAAGCCGCCAGGAACGATCGAATGGGAATAGCCGCTAGCCGGGCCCGCCTCGCCGGAGCATGTCCTGAGCCGTCCGCCAGGACGAGCCGAAGGGACCTCTCGCCCGCATCGCCAACCGCATCGTGAACGAGGTCCCCGCCGTGAACAGGGTTGTGTACGATATAACCAGCAAGCCGCCCGGTACGATTGAGTGGGAATAAGATGCAGTTTCTGGTAACCCTGGAGAAAGACGAAGACGGCTACATCGTCGTCGAGTGCCCGGCTCTCCCCGGCTGCCTCAGCCAGGGCAAGACACGCGACGAGGCTCTCGCCAACATCAAGGATGCGATCGAAGGCTATCTCGCCAGCCTGCAGAAGCACGGTGAACCCCTGCCCGATGCCGAAGTGACCTCCGTGGAGGTGAAAGTGGCGTGAGCCGTCTCCCGATGATTTCGGGAGACGATTTCGTGCGTGCTGTCCGAAAGATTGGGTACGAACTGGACCACACGACGGGAAGCCACATGATCCTCCGCCATCCGTCCCGCAAGCGCTTATCCGTTCCGCGGCACCGCGAACTCGGCCGCGGTATCCTACGCCGCCTGATCGACCAAGCCGGGCTCAACCGCGAGGAGTTCTTGGGGCTGCTATGACCGCCGACTGGGCCCGCCTCCCGGGCGCCCGTCCTGAGCCCAGCCGAAGGGATCTCCTCGCCCGCATCGCCAACCGCATCGTGAACGAGGTCCTGGCGGTGAAGCGCTTCGTCTACGACATCACGTCGAAGCCGCCGGGGACCATTGAGTGGGAGTGACTTGATGAGCTGTGAAGCGCTATGGCAAGTTGTCCACGATCTCAAGCGACCATCGAAGGAAGCACACGAATCGTATTTGGCGTTGATAGCGCCGGATCTTGTGACGCCCGAGGAGGCGAACGCGATCGATGACGCGCGCCAGCGATGCGATGAAGCCGATGAGGCGCTTGGTCGCGCAATTGCCGCCGCATTAGAAGCGCATCACTAACCGGCCCCGGACATTACGTCCAAGCCGCCGGGACGATTGAGTGGAGTGAGGACGGCGCGGTCCGTTTACAAAGACCGGCGTGGTTACCGCGTAAACGATTGCAATCCCGACGGCGGCCGACTCCGCGGGCTCCCACCAGTCGATAAGGTAGCCCAACCGAGCGCGAACGTCTCGCATTAAAGTGCGCTTAGTGCATGGTGTGTGCGCGTTTTGCGAGCGCTTCCCTATCACCGCCGACGAACGGCGCTGCTGCCGATAAGGCCCCGGGGTCTCTCCCCATCACTGCCGGGGCGCAAAATGACCGGCCTGTAGCCTCGCACGTGTGTCTCCATGTCGTCCGATTTACCATTTTTCATGTGGAAGAACGCCCTCAAGAACGCAGATCCGGGCCGATTGCAATTCCGACGGCACCCGACTCCGCGGGCTCCCACCAGTCGATAAGGTACGGCCGAGAGCCGTGACTGCTCAGAGATACAAGAGCTTGTGTCAATGTAGGATTGTAAGCTCTGAGCAGTTGCGCTAGAATGAACTGAGGGAGTTGAACGTGGTGAACGCTGACGCTGAAATCGACGCGATGGGAAAGATCTTGACGATACTCGAGCCCCTAGATGACCAGGCGAGAACGCGGGTCCTAAAATGGGTAAATGGTCGCTTTGGCGATCCCGCGTTCCAGGCTGAACCCCCAGTTCGCGCCGTAATTAAGCCTGACCTTCACTTTTCCGATCTCTTCGACGCCGTGGAACCACGGACCGAGCTACAACGTGCGCTCGTGGCAGGCTACTGGCTGCAGGCGGTCGGCGGTGCGGAGGATTTCGATGCTCAAGCCGCCAATGCGGCGCTCAAGAATCTAGGTTATGGTATTAGCAACATTACTTCGGCTTTGACCAGAGCGCAGCGTGAGAAGCCTGCCCTTGTTCGACAAATCATGAAGGCTGGTCGCTCGCAACAGGCACGTAAGCGCTATAGGCTGACGACGACCGGAGTGAAGTATGTGCAAGGATTGGTGGGGCGGAATGGCGGAGCTCATAGCGCTAAACCTGATATGCATGAGGGAGGAGGAAGTATGTAATGAACGATGACCCTCTGGCTGCATTGATCGTCGACGGGGCCGAGGTGGATCGTGTGGCGCTGGCGAGCGCGCTCATGGGGCGCGTCGCGATTGACCGCGCCACAGGGCGCTTCGTCATGGACGATGGATACGACCGACTTGATGCTAAGAGGAAGTTGCTCATCCTCCTGCTGGCTCAGAAAGCGGCTCTTCTTCTCGGGCTGGGTGAGACAGACAGGCTGGCATATCGGGACATCGTTAGAATGTCCGGCCTACGCGAAGGAACTGCTGCGCCCGGTTTGCGGGGCTTAAAGGATGACCGACTCGCGGATCAGGACGCAAACAAAGCATATTACGTCCCGAACGCTACATTGAGACGAGCCGTACGGCTCTTTGAGAGTGAGGGTAGTAGATGACCAGCGACGAGCCCGAAATCGCCCGGCTAATCGCCGCCCGTCAGAGTGCGGAGCGAATAGTTGAGGGAATGGATGAAGGCCCACGAAAGGACAAAGCGTTCGAAATGGCCTTCGCGCGGCTGATGGGCGGTGAGGTACCCGACGTTATAAGTCGAAAAGCCATCGCGCCCGCCCCCAACAAGATGTCGCGGAAGCAGCCAACGCGCCGAAACGGCGCTGAGGCTTCCTCGCGACCAAGACGGGCCGCGTCACCGCGGTCCAGGCTTACGGCCTTGGCGGATGAGGGCTTCTTCGACGAGGCGCGTGGCTTGCCGGATATCGTTACGCGCTTAAGGGCAGACGGTCACACATATAAACAGGCGGAACGGAACTCCGCGACGCAGCTAACCGTAAGATGAAGATCTGGTACTACGAGAGGCACCCGAGCTACAACCCCGAATGAACCTCGGACTCCAGATTCAAACGCTTGGCGGGTTCCGAGATCAGACTCTTGTCTTAACACATGTGGCCAGCGCGCAGGCGGATTCTGAAGGCGCTACCCCAGCGGACGTTTTAGCTATCTACCGCAAGTTACGGTTGCCGCCGACCTCGAATGTCGGCAGGGACTTGGCCAGGCTCCAGGCCGCTGGCCACGTGATGCAGCCGGAAGGAGGCCGCTGGGCACCCAGCCCCCTCGGCGTTGACCGAATTCGCCAGTTAATGGCGGGGATAAGTGATGACGATCTGAAGAAGTTACTCACCCTAGGCACCGGTGAAGCGACTTTTGGAGAGGGCTTTCACCATTTGATCCCGCCCGAATTCGCGCCAGCTGACTTCCAGCAGGGTATTGGTCGATTCCTTGAGGGCCACCCGTTTGAGCGCAACGTCTTCGGAATGACCCGCTTTCCGGGTCATAGCGAAAAGCCCCTTTCGGAAGCGATCGATGCGTGCCGATGGGCGTGCAGCGACGCCGGATTGGAATTCCACTTGGCATCCGACCGAACGGTTGCCGACCTGCTCTTGGGAAACGTAGCAGCTGCAATGTGGGCGTCTAAGTATGGAATTGCCCTTTTCGAGGACAGGATCGATCGGGGCCTGAACTACAACGCAATATTTGAAGTCGGATCGATGCTTGTTACCGGTCGGAGATGCCTACTACTCCGTGATCGCACGAGCCCGGATCTGCCAACTGACTTAGTTGGCCGCATTTATACGCGCGTTGACTTTGACGACGCTGATAGTAGCTTCAAAGCAGTAGGCAGCTGGGCGCACGATACACTCGGATTGAGCTAATTCTTGAAAGCCATCGCCTACGACAAGTACGGCTCGTTCGAAATTCTCGCTCTCAGCGACATCGACAAGCCCGCCGTCAACGACGGCGGGGTCCTGGTACGCCACGCGGCGGGCCTGCAAACGGGGCGCATGGCTCTCATTAGCGCGGTGAACGCCGGCCGTTGCACACAGTCGTGATAAATAGACACCAGCACACGCGGCGACTATCGTAATGCGCGTATTCCATTCATAAAGGGGGCGCAGGATGAGCATCCGTGTCGTCGGGCCGAACGACGGCGAGCA
>VBJS01000030.1:0-15085 GCA_005880055.1 Chloroflexota bacterium
ATGTCGTTCACCGTGATCCCGGCCATCGAGAGCGCTCTCGAGGTGGCTGCCCGGATCCCCGGCGAGGAGTGGTAGTTCACGCGCTCGCTCACCAGCCACTTGTCGTTGGCCTGCCCGCAGCCCCACAGGTACACCCAGCGGTCCTCGGGTATCCCGATCTCCCGCGCCGTCTCAGAGCCCGTGAGGATCACGGCCGCCCCCTGGTCCACCTCCATGATCGCGTTCATCAGCTTTGGGTAGGGGAAGCAGACCATCCGGTTCTCCGGCCCCACGGTGGTGATCTCTTCCGCGGAGCGCTCTTCCGGGAACCACGCGTATGGGTTGCGCGCGGCCGCTTCCGTGAAGCGCGAGCACAGTTACCCGAGCCGCTCCCGGTGCTCCTCGATGCTTAAGGCGAGGTGCGCCCGGATCGAATTCTCAAACAGCGGGTACATGCGTATCGGCATCGTTGCCCCGTGCCGCGCCTCCACCTCTGAAAAGCCCATGCGCCTATCGCCGCTTACATGCTCCGGGTTGCCGCGCAGCGACCAGTTCAGTTGTACGCCAAGCTTCCGCGCCAGCCGCCGCGAGTTCATCGCCTCCGCGCCGGCAATCAGCGCCAGCCGTGTTCTCCCCTCTACAATCGCCTCCGCCACCTCGTTAACGAGCCGCTGGGGCGTCTCCCCGCCCACGGCCGAATACAGCTTCTGCCCCTGGCTAGCCCCAACCCGCTCCGCCAGCATCCCCGGCGCGTCCGTGTACGGCCACGACATGATGTTCACCACCTGCACCGAGTCCGCTTTTGCCAGGAGCCCAGTCCGGCCGCTGTCCTCCTCGGCCGCACTTGCTGCGCGCGCCATCAGGTCCAGCGGCTCAAGCGATTCCTCCAGCCGCTCGCTACGGTTCGTAATCTGTCCAACGCCCACGATTACCGGGTAGTTCTCCGCCATGGCACCGGCGAGCGTACGAAGGCGGCAGCGGCCCCGTCAAGCTCGTGCGATACGGGTCAGGGCGAAGCTGTGGAACGATCAGGTGTTTGCCCGTTGTTCGGGCGCCCAACCGGACGATCCGATCACCCACCCGGTCTCAACCTGACGACCCGGTCTTCGTGCAATATAGGGGCGCATGCTTGCCGCGCCCCCGACGCTGCGCCCCGCCTTGGCATTTCCCTTTCCCGCTGCTGCCCACATATAATCCTCGCATCAAGCACGGTACGCGGGGAGCCTCACAAAGGAGGGCTATCATGCGACTTCTTGGCCTGCGCTTACCACTTCTCGTCTTCGGGTTGCTGCTTATCCCTCTGTCGCTGTCGATTGCAAGCTGTGGGGACAACGAGGAGGAAGGGAAGGGCGCTAGCGGCTCAGCCACGGCCGTCACACCGAAGAGCAGCCCAATCGACATCTCTAAAGTCCCGGAACTCCAGGACCGCGAGATGCTCATCGGCTCCGATATCGCCTACGCGCCGGTGGAGTTCTACAAGGAGGGCACCCAGCAGGAGCAGGGCATGGATGTGGACCTGGTGAACGCCATGGCGCAGAGGCTGGGTGTGACGGCCAAATTCCAGCAGGTAGCCGAGTTCGCGGGCATCGTCCAGGACCTCAAGTCCAAGCGCTATGACATCGTCATGTCAGCGATCAGCATTACCGATGAGCGTTCGGCCGAGATCGATTTCGTTCCCTTCGGCCCTGTCGGTACCGGCATCCTGGTGCCGAAGGGCAACCCCAAGAACATCAAGGCGATCACAGACATCTGCGGCCTCAATATCGCAGCCCAGACCGGCACTTTCCAGGTCGACCAGATGAATACCCTGAACGAGGGCGACTGCAAAGACAAGAAGATCAACATCCAGACCTTCCCCGACAACCCATCAGCGGTCCAGGAAGTGGGTCTCGGGCGAGTCGACGCGGAATTGGCGGACGACCCGGTTGCGGCATACAGCGCCGTACAATCGGGCGGCGGGCTCGTCGAGCTCGTCGTGACAGGGTTCGAGGCGGCCCCTTACGGCATCGGCGTGCGCAAGGATTCGGGGCCGCTTAAGTCCGCCCTGGAAGACGCGCTCCAGCAGATCATGAACGATGGCACCTACACCGACATTCTGAAGAAGTGGGACCAGGAGCAGTTCGCACTTAAGCCTTAAGCCTCGTTGATGGCACGAGAGACAGCCCCCGGTAGATTTCCGGGGGCTGTTCCTCGTTCAGTGAAAGGTGAATCACCATGACGCTCGCGCTCGAGTTCGATTTCGAGGTCGTCACGCGCTTCCTCTTCAATTCGCAGATCTGGCACGGCGCCCGGGTCACCCTCCAGGTCGCCGTCCTCGCTCAGATCATCGGCGTCGCGCTTGGCGGCGGTTTCGCGCTGCTTCGCATCTCACGAAACCCGTTCGCCAAGGTCTTCTCCGGCTTCTACGTCTGGTTCTTCCGCGGCACGCCCGCCCTGCTTCAGCTCTTCATCCTCTACTTCGGCATCCCTCAGCTCTTCAACGACCAGACCCTCACCAACGAGCTGACGAAGTACCGCGCCGCCATCATCGCCTTCGGCATCAACGAAGGCGCCTACATGACCGAGATCGTCCGCGCCGGCATCCTCTCCGTGGAAGCGGGCCAGATGGACGCCGCCAAGTCGCTCGGCATGACGCAGATGCAGGCCATGCGGCGCGTCATCCTCCCTCAGGCCCTCCGAGTTGTCGTCCCGCCCACGGGCAACGAGTTCATTGCCATGCTGAAGAATACCTCCATCGCCTCCGCCATCGGCCTCGTGGAACTCCTTCAGGCCTCTCGCCTGATTTACGCGGTCAACTTCAAGATCATGGAGCTGCTCGTCGTCGCCGCGATCTGGTATCTCGCCTTCGTCACCATCTTCAGCGTCCTACAGGCCGAACTGGAGCGCGCCCTCGCCATCGGAGAGCGCGAGCGCCCGGAAACCCTCTTCTCCCGCGTCATCGCCATCATGGGCGGCCGCCGAGGCATCTGATGTGCACCGAGCGGAGCAGCGGGTTCCTCATGTCATCGTGAGCGCCGATGCCATCGTTCGGTGCGGTCATCGCCCGCCGCGAACGGATCTTGAGGGGCGGGGGAGACAAGCGCATGCATCGGGTTCCGGCGACCTGCGCCGACCGCACGCCCTACAATAACCCTACAATGAACCCCCAACCCATGCTCCGCTGCATCGACGTCCACAAGCGCTACGGAAAGCTCGAGGTCCTCCGCGGAATCACAATGAACGTCGAGCGCGGCGAAGTCGTGGTCGTCATCGGCCCCAGCGGCTCCGGCAAGAGCACCCTCCTCCGCTGCATCAATCACCTGGAGCGCCTCGATTCCGGCCACATCTACGTCGACGGCGAGCTTGTCGGCTACCGGCAGCGAGACGGCCGTCTAATCGAGGACAGCGAGCCGGAGATCGCGCGCAAGCGCGCGGCCATCGGCATGGTCTTCCAGCGCTTCAACCTCTTCCCTCACCTCACGGCGCTGGGCAACGTCATCGAGGCGCCCATGCGGGTAAAGAAGACCCCCCGCCGCGAGGCCGAGGAGCGCGGCCGCGGACTCCTGGCCCGCGTCGGCCTATCGGAGAAGGTCGACGAGTACCCCTCGCGCCTCTCCGGCGGTCAGCAGCAGCGCGTCGCCATCGCCCGAGCGCTTGCAATGCAGCCGAAGCTCATGCTCTTCGACGAGCCGACCTCGGCGCTCGACCCCGAGCTGGTGGGCGAAGTGCTTGACGTCATCAAGTCCCTGGCGGCAGACGGCATGACGATGATCGTCGTCACCCACGAAATGGGCTTCGCCCGCGAAGTCGCCCGCCGGGCCGTCTTCATGGACAGCGGCTTCATCGTCGAAGAGGGCAGCCCCGCAGACCTGATGAGCGCGCCCCAGCACGAACGTACGCGTCTCTTCCTCAGCCGAATTCTCTAGCATGACATCCAAACCAGTTTGCCGTATCCACGTAGGGGCGCAGCACACCTCGCCTACGCTCTGAACCATTCAGGCGATGCTGGTTGTGGACCGTGTTGGCGTTCGTCTAGACGATGTGCTGCGCCCTAACGCCTCGCTACCGTTCAACAGCGCGCCCAACGGCCAATGCTACGCGCTGGCTCCGGGTCCGAGCCACCTGGGCCTAGGAATCGGCCCGCTGACACTCACATTGCTACCGTCCCCCACGGCCCGACAATATCCCCCAAGAGCGTCGTCAGCTCATCGCAGGGGCGCGCTCCCGGCAGCTCCATCTCCACCTCCGCCCCGTCCCGCTGCCGTATCGAAAGCCGCACCCTCTGATCGCCCGAATACTCCTGCAGGGCCCCCACAACCGCCCGCAGCCGCTCGTGGTCACCTTCTGCATCGTCCGTTTCCTCCAGAAGGATGCGCAGCCGCTCCGGCGATTCCGAAGGCCCTCCAGCCGGAATCAGCGCGACCGCCCCCTTTCCCATTTCCCCTTTCCCATTGCCCTCTTCCCCGTTCCTTCTTCCCCCTTTCTCATTTCCCTTTTCCCATTTCCGGCCGCCGGATTCCGCCACCAACGGTTTTACGTCAAAGTCCTCGTCGCCATACACGCTCACCGCCTGCACGGCCACCTGCAACCGCTCATCGCGCGCCTTCACTCGAGCATTCACGATCAGGATGTTGCCCGCGCGCCAGAGGTCTCGAGTCTGTTCGTACGTTTCCGGCCAGACCGTTACCTCCACGCTCCCCGTCAGATCTTCGAGTTCCGCCGCCAGGAACGGCCGTCCGTCCTTCGTGCTCAGCGTCCGCGTGCTGGCCACTACGCCCCCGATCAGCACGTCCCTGCCCGAAAAGTCCGCATTCAGCTCCACCAGGCCGCACGTCAATTGCGTGCGCAGCTCTTCCGCCGCCCGCGCGAACGGGTGCTCCGAAAGGTATATCCCCAGCAGCTCCTTCTCCCATGCCAGCTTCTGCTGCTGCGTCGCCTCCTTCACCCCTGAGCCTGTCGAAGGGTCGAGCGCTGGGCCCACGACCGCCGGCTGCTCGCCCGCCCCCATCAAGTCGAATAGCGACGTCTGGCCGGACTCCCGCTGCTTCTGCACCCCCTGCCCGTAGGCGATCAGCCGGTCCAGGCTGGCCAGCAGCGACGCCCGCTCCGCCAGCGAGTCCAGGGCCCCCGCCTTCACGAGGCTCTCAAGCGCTCGCTTGTTCAGGTGCCTGGCGTTTACCCGCTCGAAGAACTCCTCTAGGCCGCCGAAGGCGCCGCCTGCCGCCCGCGCCTCGACGACGCCCTCCGCCATGCCCTCGCCGGTGTTCTTTACCGACGCCAACCCGAACCGGATCGCCCGCCGGCCGTCCGCCTCTTCCAGCGAGAAGTTCGCCCCGCTGCGGTTCACGTCCGGCCCCAGCACGCCGATGCCCAGCCGCACGCACTCCGCGTAAGCCTCCGCCACGCGCTGCTGGCCGCCGGCCATCATCAGCACCGCCGTCATGTACTCCTCGGGGTAGTTCGCTTTCAAGTACGCCGTCTGATACGCGATCGTCCCGTAAGAGACGGCATGTGCCTTGTTGAACGCGTAGCCCGCGAACGGCTCGATTAGGTCGAAGATCGCCTGCGCCTGCTCCTTCGTGTAACCTTTCTCGCCGGCGCCGGCCAGGAAGCGCTCCTCCTCCGCTTTCATGATGGAGCGCACCTTCTTGCCCATCGCCTTGCGCATCACATCCGCCTGCCCCAGCGAGTACCCTGCGAACTTCTGCGCGATCAGCAGCACCTGGTCCTGGTACACGATCACCCCGTACGTCTCATCCAGCACGTCCGCGAGATCTGCGTGCGGATACCGGATCTCCTGCTCCCCGTGCTTGGCCCGGATATACGTCGGGATATGTTGCATCGGCCCCGGCCGGTAGAGCGCCACCATGGCTGCCAGGTCCTTCACCGAGTTCGGGCGCAGCTCCTGCACGTATCGCCGCATCCCGCCCGACTCCAGCTGGAACACCCCGAACGTCTCGCCCCGGGCCAGCATCTCGTATGTCGCTGCGTCCCCGTCCGGCAGCCGCGAGAGGTCGATCTGCACCCCCCGCGCCTGCTTGATCACGTCCCGCGCGGTACCGAGGATGGTGAGGTTAGTCAGGCCAAGGAAGTCCATCTTCAGCAGCCCCAGCGCCGCCACGTCCCACATCCCAAACTGCGTCGTCGGCAGGCCGTTCGCCTCGCCCGACGATGGCCGCTGCAGTGGCAGGAAGTTCACCAGCGGCTCCGGCGCGATAACCACCCCCGCCGCGTGTGTGCTCGCGTGGCGCGCCACCCCTTCCAGCTCTTTTGCTGCGTCCACCAGCTTGGCGATCGCCGTGTCCGATTCGTAGAGCTGCTTGAACTCCGGCCCCTCCTGGAACGCCTTCTCGATCGTCATTACCCCGAACGAGGCCGGCATCGTCGGCACCAGCCGCGCCACTCTATCGACGTCCGCGTAGCTCATCCCCAGCGCCCGGCCCACATCACGTATCGACGCTTTCGCGCCGAGCGTCCCGAAGGTGATGATCTGCGCCACCCGGTCGTAGCCGTACTTCTCGGCGGCGTATCGGATCAACTCATCGCGCCGGTCCTCAGCGAAATCGAGGTCCACGTCCGGCATCTCCCGGCGCTCCACGTTCAGGAACCGCTCGAACACCAGCCGGTGCTCCAGCGGTTCGATCTCCGTTACCCCCAGGCAGTAGAGGATGATCGATGCCGCCGCCGAGCCGCGCACCGCCATCAAGATCCCCCGCCGCCGCGCCTCCCGCGCGAAGTCGTACACCACCAGGATGTAATCCGCGAACCCCGTCCGGCGTACCACCTCCAGCTCGTACTCCAGCCGCCGCGCTGGCTCCTCGGGCGCGCCGGCATACTTCTGCGCCAGACCCTCGCGGCAGAGCCGCGCCAGGTGCTCGTCCGAGGACACGTCCGCCGGCACGTCCGCCTTCGGCAGGTGCGCCGAGCCAAAGTCCATCTCCAGCTCGCACATGTCCGCGATCTGCTGCGTGTTCTCGATCGCTTCCGGCGTTTCGCGGAACAGCTCACGCATCTCAGCGTCCGACTTCAGGTAATAGCAGCCGAACTCGCCGGCCATCTTCAGCCGGTCCTCCTGCGGCACCGTCGAGTTGGTGCCGATGCACAGCAGCACATCCTGCGCGTAGGCGTCCTCGCGATTCACGTAGTGCACATCGTTCGTCGCCACGGCCGGGAACCCAGTCTCCTGCACCAGCCGCAGCAGCCCCTTGCTCAGCGGCTCGTGCTCCGTGATCGCGTGCTCCTGCAGCTCGATGTAGTAGTCCCCGAAGACCTCCTTGTACCAGCGCGCCGCCTTCACCGCCTCCTCGAACCGGCCGTCCGTCAGGTGCCGCGCCACCTCTCCCGTCGCGCAGCCCGAAAGCACGACAATCCCCTCGTGGTGCGCTTCCAGCAGCTCGCGGTCCATGCGCGGCTTGTAGTAGTAGCCCTCCAGGTGCGCCTTCGTCGCCAGCGCCAACAGGTTGCGGTAGCCCGTCGTGTTCTTCGCGAGCAGCGTTAGGTGGTACGGCTGCTTGCCGCTTCGCCCGTTCCCCACATCCCCCGCCTCGCGCGAGTGCCGCGACCCCTGCGCCACGTACGCCTCCATACCGATGATCGGCTTGATGCCGCGCGCCTTCGCTTCCTTGTAAAACTGCACCGCCCCGTAAAGCACGCCGTGGTCCGTGAGCCCGATAGCCTCCTGCCCCAGCTCCTTCGCCCGGTCCATAAGCGCCGGGATGCGCGAGAGCCCGTCCAGCAGCGAGAACTCAGTGTGAAGGTGAAGATGCGTAAACATTTAACCAGAACCACCCGATCGGAACCTCCCCATTATCCCATCGCCCCGCGGCCCGCGAAACCCGCTTATCGGCGACGACAGCGCCGATTTTGTGGAAGACCGACCGAACCCGAGGTCGCGGCTTACACACGAGCCCGCGTAGGGGCGACAGGCCCGTCGCCCCAGCTTCCGCCGCGAACCACCACCGGCCCGCGGCGCAACCACGCCCCCCTCCCATATCGACCAGTTCGCGAACGCCCGTCCCGAGCGGACTCAGTTCTTCGCCGAGTGCAGGCCCGCCATCAATTCGGCCAGGTCATCGGGCCGCAGGAAGGACGGCGGAGGCGGCGGGCCCCAGGCGTACAGCGAACGCATGCCCTCCCAGACCTGTGGTTCCCACATCTGGTCTTCCGGGATGCAGTCCATATCGGCATAGTACTCAGCGAAGTTCCCGGCCGGATCTCGGAAATACCAGAAGAAATTGGAACCAACGTGATGGCGCCCGAATCCCCAGACGTGACGCGCCGGGTCCTTCGTGAGCAACGCCTGCGCGCCCAGCCCAATCTCGTCCACGTCCTCCACCTGCCACGAGGTGTGATGCAGGAACGGTACGGGAGCGGCCTGCAGCAACAGGTTGTGATGGTCCTCCGAGCAGCGCAGGAAGAAGGCGCGGTCCGTCACCCGGTCGCTGAGCTTGAACCCAATACCCTCCATGAAGAAGCGCGTACTCGGTTCGAGCTCAGTCGTCCCGATCACAACATGGCCCAGCTTGCGGGGCCGCGCCGAGGATGACGGGCCATCCTCCGGCAGTTCTCTTGAGCGGCCGAGCCGGTCGACGCGGCCCGGGCCGTTGTAGACCGCCGGCTTCGATGCCTCCTGCTGAATCCGCGGCGCCACCTCCACCCGCACCCGTACTCCCGTCCCAGGATCGGTCGAAGCCAGTCCGCCCTCTGTCCGCTGCACCTCAACATTCAGATCGCCGAGCTGCGAAGCTACCCGGTCCACGTCATCGGGGCTATCCGCGCCGATGGCGATCTCAAGCAGCCGCCGCAGCGGTGAGTGCCTGAGCTGCAACTGCTCGCCGCCGTCCGCTGTGGCAAAGACGGCCGTACCGGCCTCCGGCAAGCCGAAATCACGGTAGAACTCCGACGTCTTCTCGACGTCGGGCACACCGATAGTGATGGAGCTAATGCGGTGCAGAGACATGGGCTACCTCCTTGCGCGTGCGGGCGCGAGTTTGTTTGGCATTTTCGTGGTTTCAGACAGAAAGAGTTCCGGGTTCAACGGTTCGATGTGGCCGTTTCGGTCAGCGCGCAGCGCCCGAGCACCCGCAGCCATCTTGCGGCAGAGGCTCGCCAAAGTGCGCTGCTCTTCGACCGTCAGGCCGCGCGTGACCTCGACCTCGAGCGCATGCCAGTCCTTCTGGACTCGCATCACCAGATCGAGCCCCGTATCGGTCAGTTCGACGCTTACGAGCCGGCGGTCTATATCGGACCGCAAACGCCGGACCAGGCCCCGCTTCTCCAGCGTGTTCACAGAACCGACGATCGCGCCCTTAGTAACCCGCAGGACGGCTGCTAGCTCACGAGTTTCGCGCGGGCCGGTGATCCAGAGCGTCATGAGGACTACAAAGCCTGCGTGCGTGAGTTCGTGCGGGCGGAGTGCGAGAGCCTCCATAGTGGCGATCACGTCCATCGCCGCATGATCGAGGTTGAAGACAGCGGCCTGCGCATCGAGATCGGTTCCGGTGCTTGCCAGGACGGTCCGTATTAGCTGTTCGTAGGGCAACGCGTCTTGACGAGCCGGCATATCGTTTAGTATTAAACGTTTGGCAGGAAACGATGTCAAGGGGTTAAGGAGAATCATGGACGCTAGTGGGCGACGGGACTTCGTAAAGTCGCACCGGACCGCCGTGTTCGGGTATCAACGAAAGGCGCATGGGCCGGCGATGTCGATCGTCTACTACGTCATGGACGGCGACGATATCCTCGTCTCGACGATGGCGGCCCGCGGTAAGGCGGGCGCGGTGCGTCGCGATTCGAAGGTGTCGCTGTGCGTGCTCGACGAGCAGTGGCCACCTACCTACGTTGTGGTGTACTGCGAAGCGACAGTGGAGAGAGAAGAAACAGCCGTAGTCGACCTGATGATGCGGATCGCGGGCGTGATGGCTGGCAACCCCATGCCTGAAGCGGTGCGACCGATGGTCGCGGAGGGTGCCAAACGCGAAGACCGCGTCGTCCTGCGCCTACGACCGTATGCCACGTTCTACACGCCGCCGCGCCACGTGAATTCGCCGGCGGACCTGCCGACACTGACGCACGAGACATCGGCAAGCATCCCCTGGTAACAGAATTGCGGGACGCAGCCGGCTGGCTAACGACTCCACAAACGGCTTATCCTGCACCCACGTGGACGTTTACCTTCTCGACGGCACATACGAGCTGTTTCGTCACTTCTTCGCCCTTCCCTCTCACATCAACAAGGAGGGCCGCGAGGTGGCCGCGACGCGGGGCGTGCTTGCCTCCGTCCTCGCTATGCTTGAAGGCGGCGTCACGCACATCGGGGTGGCTACCGACCATGTCATCGAGTCGTTCCGGAACGAGCTCTGGCCCGGCTACAAGACCGGCGCCGGCGTAGACCAGCGGCTGCTCCAGCAATTCCAGCTGCTGGAGGACGGGCTCCAGGCCTTGGGGATCACGCTCTGGCCGATGGTGGAGCTAGAGGCCGACGACGCCCTGGCGTCCGCCGCGCGGCGCGCCTCCAAGTCCGCAGATGTTGAGCGCGTCCTCATCTGCTCGCCGGACAAAGACCTCGCCCAATGCGTTCGCGATGGGCGGGTAGTGCTGCTCATACGGCGCAAGAACAGCATCATCGATGAAGCCGGCGTAATCGCCAAGTTCGGCGTTTCGCCCGAAGCCATCCCAGACTACCTGGCTCTCGTTGGCGATGCCGCCGACGGATACCCCGGCCTGCCCGGCTGGGGACCGGCCTCCGCCGCGGCGATCCTGCGTCGCTACGGTTCGATTGAGGCCATACCCCTCGACGGAGGCGACTGGGCCGGGTCCATGCTCGGCGCTAACAACCGCGCTCAGACGTTGCGGGAACAACGCCACCTGGCCCTGCTGTTCAAAGACCTGGCGACGCTTCGGACGGACGCCGATGTGTTCAATTCAATCGAGCAGCTGAAATGGGGCGGCCCTCGAGACGACTTCCCGGAATTCTGCCACCTGCTGGATGCTCCCCGGCTCGCCGAACGGGCAGCGAAACTTGCACGGGCCGGCAACTCTTGACCGTCCGCCGGCGTCCCCCCGGCCTCGCGCCGCCGCTTGCACACGGCCTGCCGGTGCTACGATAGTACTGTTGGGCAGGAGAGCGGAACGGGGCGAACGGTGAGCGAGAGCCAGGGAAACGATCAGCGGGAAATCCTCCGCATCGAGGGGTTGTGGAAGCGCTACGGCCGCGTCCTCGCCGTTCGGGACCTGAACCTAAACGTCGTCCAGGGCGAAGTCTTCAGCTTCCTGGGCCCGAACGGCTCCGGCAAGAGCACAACGGTCGGGATAATCCTGGGGCTGATCAGGCCGACGCGCGGCCGGGTGCTTGCCTTCGGCAATGACATGACAAAGAACCCCTGGCCCGGCCTGCAGCGCATCGGCGCCCTGGCCGAAAGCGCGGCATTTTACCCCTACCTCTCCGGTCGCGACAACCTGCAAGCCCTTGCGACGCTGCTGGGAGGCATCGCGCCCGCTCGGATTGCCGAGACGCTGGAAATGGTCGGCTTGAGCCAGCGGGCGGGCGATACTTTCCGAACCTACTCCCTGGGAATGAAGCAGCGCCTGGGCATCGCCGCCGCGCTCCTTCGAGATCCCGAACTCGTGATCCTTGACGAGCCCACCAACGGCCTGGACCCGTCCGGCACCGCCGAGGTCCGCGAACTGATTCCCAGCCTCGCCCGGCAGGGACGAGCGGTCTTTCTTTGCAGCCATTTGCTCCACGAGGTCCAGCAGGTGAGTGACCGCGTCGCGATCGTCAAGGACGGCCGCCTGATAGCTCAGGGTCCGGTGACCCAACTCCTTCGGCGCGGCGAGTACCTGAGAATGCGCGCGGAGGACAACGAGCCTTTGAAGCGTGCTCTTAGCGCCGTTCCCTGGGTGCGAGGCGTGGAGAGCCACGACGGCTATCTGCGAGTCGCTGTTCCCGTCCACCGCGCCGCCGAGCTGAACCGTGCACTGTCAGCCCAACAGGTTTATGTATCGGAGATTACGCCCTGGGAAACAGACCTGGAGAGCGTGTTCCTGGAGCTGACGGGGGAGGGAGCCGGGCGATGAGACCCATCCTCGCCTTCGAATACTTCAAGCTCCGGAAGTGGATGACCACCTGGATCCTGGCCCTCATCCTCGTCGGCCTGATCGTCCTGCTCTACTCCGTTCTCTGGAGCATCAGCGGCCAGGAACGTACGTTCGGCAGCCACAACCAATTCACATCAGAGGACCTGCGCCGCGCCTTGTTCCTGCAGTCGGCCGTGCCCTTCTCGCTTTCCATCGTTGGAAGCTTCGGCATCATCCTGTCGGTCGTGCTGGCCGCCGGAGCTGTTGGGAGCGAGTACTCCTGGGGAACGGTGCGCCTGGTCGCGACTGCCTCTCGGGGCCGGATTCGGATGATCGCCGCCAAGCTGGCCATGGTTTGCGCCTTCATCGCCGCGGGCGCGTTGGCGGCTGTGATCGTCGGCGTCACCTACAGCGCCGTCATCACCTTCGCCAACGGCGGCGCCAACCTTCACTTCGTGACCGGCAGCTTCCTCCTGGATCAGCTGGAGTCCTACCTGCGGACATTGTTCGTGATCGCGCCCTACACCGCGCTCGCCTTCTCGCTGGCCGTCATCGGACGCTCAACCATGGCGGGAATCGGCGGCACGCTGGGCCTGATCCTGGTGGAGCCGATCATTGGCGCCTTGATGCGAGAGGCCGGTGGCTGGTGGCACGAGGTGCCGCGCGCTTTTCCCAACTCCAACCTGCAGATCATCCTGGCGCAGAACAAGCTCCCGGATGTTCTCCCCCGTTTCGGCCCCTCTGAGGAGGAGTTGGCCCGGCGCGGCGCCTACTCCTGGGAGCTTGCTGCGCTCCTCCTCGTCGTCTATACCGTAGTTTTTCTCGTCCTCGCGCTGGTTGCCTTCCGCCGCCGCGATATCACGACGGGCTAACGCTGGCCTACTCGGCCGGCTCGATCTTGAAGGCAGGGTGAATCTCGTTGTGGCCGTGCGCCAGGTCCGTCACCCAGGGCCCGGTCACCGTGACGCGGTCTCCAGGCTTCGGCGTGGCCACCCGTGCCTGGTCCTGGGGCACGATCTCGATGTGCAGAGCCCCATCGTAATTCGCGATGTTCACGTCGTTCACCAGCCGCTGCTTGTCCGCATCGCTCAAGTACAACCCGAAGGTGATGTCGCCGTCTTGCGCGTTCATGATGTCGTTGCGGACCGTGCCGGTCACCGTTAGACAGGGGTCCAGAATCTTCAGCCGTGACGGAGCGTACACGCCCTGCATCGGATCGCCGGTAGCGCAGCCGTTATCGTCCAGGCGGCGTGGCCCCTGGCTCAGCGGCGTCGCCAACCCCACTGCCGTAAGTGCAGTTTGGATGAAGTGGTCGGAGATCTTCCAGGCGCCGTCTTCCCGGACTAGCGAAGATGTATCGTCCACCGGGACCTTCGTTTCGCCCAGCTGCACCGATAGCGTGAGGTCAATCTCCGCGAAGTCGCCCGCTATCTCCTGGTTGCCCACGCGGTCTATCGTCACCGTCAGGCTCACACCGGCCGAGCGTAGGCCGTTAATCACCCGGCGCACGTCTTCGAGTGAGACCTCTTTGCGCGCCTCCGACGAGAGGTTCGCATAGCCCGCGTCGACATCCCCTCGGTTCAGCTCATCCAGGGTCGCTCGCACGACATCCAGTGGCGCCTGGTCCGCCGGAGAAGCGCTCGCCGTTGCGCCGCTGCCGTTGGGCGAGGCCTCGTTGTCCGACCCGCCCCCGCAGGCGCCGGCGATGAAGACAACGATAAGGCTAATCGTCGCGGCGAGCAGGACCCGCCCGCCAAGCGAGTGGGAAGAGTACATACGAAGCGCTCCCATGGCCTGTCTCCATTCTATGAGATTGATGGCCATGGCACGATGCTGCGCCGGCCCGGCGCCCCGCCCACAGCGCCCGGATCAAGCCCCGGCTGCGCTCAAGCCGGCCCGGCGACCGAAGACCGCTCCCGCCATAAGCCCCGAACCGCCGGCGTAGTTGTGGTAAAAGAGCCCACCGACCAGCTCGCCCGCCGCGAATAGCCCGGGAATGGGTCGGTCCTCGGTGTCCAGGACCCGCGCATGCTCATCGATGTGCAGGCCGCCAAAGGTGAACGTGATGCCGCAGGTCACGGCGTATCCCGTATACGGCGGCTCATCTAACGGCAGCGCCCAGTTGGACTTTGGCGGCACGATCCCAAGCGTTCGCTTGCCGTCCAGCCGCGACGGGTCGAACGCGCCCGGCTGCACGGCGCTGTTGAAGGACCTAACCGTGTCCTCCAGGCCGTCCTCGTCGACGCCGAGCGCGGCAGCGAGCTCCCGGACCGTTTTTGCCGTCGCCTTTGTCACCTGCGGCACTCTGTACTCGTCTCGCAGCAACGGCTGCGCCTTCGCATCGAATATCTGAAATGCCGCTCGCTGCGGCTGCCGCAGGATCTCCCGCCCGTAGCGAGCGTAGGTGTAATTACGGAAGTCCGCGCCCTCATCGATGAACCTTTCGCCGTTCACGTTCACCACGATGCCGAACGGGTAGGAGTGTTTCTGGTAGAGGTCGCCGATGCGGCGGTTGCCGAAGGCGGGTGCGTTCAGGTCCCAGGCCACTGCGTGACAGCCGCTCCAGTGGCTGTGGGCCGCGGCTCCTGCCTCGAGCGCCATGTTAATCCCGCCGCCGGTGTTGAACCGTGTTCCACGCACCTTCGCCAACTCCCAGTTGGGGCCGAGGTAACGCGCCCGCATCTCGGCGTTTGCCTCGAACCCACCGCAGGCCAGGACGACGCTCCGCGCACGAATCTCCGACAAACCGTCTCGTCCTTTCGCCACCAGGCCGGTGATACGGCCCGATCGGTCATTGACCAGGCTCACGGCCTTGGATCCATAGCGTAGTTCGGCGCCAGCCGCGGCGGATAGTTCGAAAAGCTTGTCGGATAGGCCGGCGCCGCCACCAACTGCCTCCAGTACCAGCCCTCCCCAGAAGCGCCGCTTGCCCGCTGCCGCGAACGCCTGACGTCCATACATCAGCACCCAGCGCATCCCCCGTTCTCGCATCCAGGACAGGGTGGGGAACGCCTCCCGGACCAGCACGTCGACCAGGCGTTCGTCGGCG
>VBJS01000030.1:15097-17619 GCA_005880055.1 Chloroflexota bacterium
CCACCGCATCCGCTTCCGATTCAGAAATGTCCGGTGCCAGAACCTTGATGTCGTCTAACCCGCGATACGGAAAGCGAAAAGCGCCGCCCGTGAAATACGTGTTCCCGCCCCTTTGCTCCTCTGGCGCCGCCTCCAGCACCAGAACCCGCGCCCCTGCCTCCGCCGCGGCCAGGGCCGCGCATAAGGCAGCGTTGCCGGCGCCCGCGATCACGACATCATGAGCAGCGGGCGTGCGGGCCACCTCTCAATCGCCCTGGCCTGGCCGGCGGGCGAGCAGTTCGGCCCGTGTGACGACAGCGCCGTCCTCTTCCAGGCGCTTGATCACCACCTCCTCGAATCCAAACTCGCGCAGGATCTCGCGTCCGTGCGCGCCCAGCGCCGGCGGCGGAGCCAGCGTTCCGGGGCGGGAGACGCTCATCCGGACGGGACAGGCCGGCATAAGCAGCGTCCCCAGCACCTCATGCTGGATATTCAGCATTAGATTGTTTGCACGGACGTGCTCATTATCGAACATCTCCTCCGGAAAATTGACCACGCCGCACGGCACGTCTGCTGCATCCAGCCGTTGCAGCCATTGGTCTGTATCAGCCGACCGAAACGCGTCTTCCATCGGCCCCGTCACCTCGCGATGGGTGCGCCTGACCTCCTCTGAGAACCAGTCGTAAGTCAAGCCTTCCACCGTCGGATCACTGACGGCAACCGCATCTCGCAGGGCGCGGCGCTGGCGGTTATTCAGGCAAGCCACGGCTATCAGCCCGTCTCTCGTCTCATACACGCGGTAGTAGTTGTTGCGGCCCCGTCCGGCGATATACTGCGCCCGCAGCTTCGCTGCCTCCTCGTAGGTCAGGCCTTGCTTTCGCGCTTCGTCCAACTCTCGCAGGAAACCCTCCCGTATGGGCGCGTCCACCTCCTCGACGGAGATCAGCGGGCGGTACTGGGCCGCCAGGCCTGAAGCGAAGAGGCTGGTTTCAATGTGCTGTCCCTTGCCACTGCTCATGCGCGCGAATAGTGCGTTCACAATCGCAAAGGCCATAAACATGCCGGTCGTCAGGTCTGCGACCGCCATTGTAGCGATATAGGTGGGAACTCCCCTGTCCACCTTATTCTCGTACAGGATTATCCCGGTGGCTGCTTGTGAAAGGATGTCGAACCCCGGCCGGTCGCGATACGGCCCCGCCGGGCCGAAAGCGGTGTTCTCGCAGTACACCAGCGCCGGATTGGCCGCGCCTAACGTCTGGTAATCCAGGCCCAGGCGCGCCGCGACACCCGGGCGGTAGTTGGTGACCAGCACATCCGCTTGCGCGGCCAGCCGTTGCGCCGCTTCGCGGGCCTGCGTTCGCTCCAGGTCCATCGCGATGCTTCGCTTGCCGCGGTTTACGCCGAGAAAGCCGCGGCCCTCGTAGGGCGCCAGCGGCGCGGTGTGCCGCCAGGCATCGCCCTCCGGCCTTTCCACTTTGACCACATCGGCGCCCATGTCTGCCAGCATCATCGTGCAGTAAGGGCCGGCGATGTACTCCGTGAAGTCGATTACGCGAATCCCGCTGAGAGGTCGGACCATCCCGCTGCTTTCCGCCCCGGTCGTCAAAGCGCGGGGCAACCGCGATTCTACTGTGAAGACTGACCGGCCGTCGATGCTCGCCCACAACAAGAAACAGCCGGGCGCTGAACGCCCGGCCGTATTCCTTGTGCAGTGGGGACTACGGTATGGTAAAGACCTTCTCGCAGTCGGTCGCGGTATTGGACTGCCCATTCCCGAAGCAGTAGTCGGTACCGGGGCCGCCGTTCAAGTCATCGTCTCCGTTGTTCCCGACAATCTTGTCGTTCCCCGCTTCGCCAAATATCCGGTCGTTCCCGGAGTTCCCCACGATCAGGTCGTTACCGGGCCCGCCGCAGATCACATCGTCGCCTCCCAGCCCGATGATGATGTCGTCGCCACCCCTCGCGTCAATCACATCCGGGCCCTGAGTACCGATGATGATGTCGCGGCCGGCAGTGCCCACGATTGTCGCCTGCTGTCCACCGCAGGTTCCGCCGCCGGGACCCGGCGTGGGCGTCTCTGTCGCCGGCTGCACTGTCGGACTCGGCGTAGGGCTTGGCGTCGGCGTTGCGGTCGGCGTGGGCGTAGCCGTCGGGCTGCCGGTCGGGGGTGTGGTGGGAGTCGGCGTCGGGGATGGTGGCGCCGTTGGTGTCGCGGTGGGTGTTGACGGCGCTGTGGGCGTCGGCGTGGGTGTAGCCGGTGGACTGCCGGTTGGCGTGGGAGTGGGAGTCGGAGTTGGCGTGGGTGTCGGCGTGGGAGTCGCCGCCGTTGTGCCTGTGGGCGGCGGCGTTGGCGTAGGTGTGGGAGTCGGAGTGGGTGTTGATGTCGGAGTGGGAGTTGGCGTGGGTGTCGGAGTTGGAGTCGGTGTGGGTGTCGCTGTCGGGGTGGGCGTCGGTGTTTCCGTGGGTGTCTCGGTCACACCGCTGGGACAAGGAGTGTTGACGGCTATCTTAGCGTTGACGAGCTCGTTTGGCGGCAGGCTCGC
>VBJS01000189.1 GCA_005880055.1 Chloroflexota bacterium
CAGGCGCCGCAGGTCCCGCTGCGTACGTCGGCGCTGCATGTACGGTCGCAACCTTTGGAGCCTGCGCATCCCCGGCGGCGGAACTTCCTCGGCATCCAATTCCCAGGGGTGTAAGTAGAACATGAAGCAGGACCGCACCTTCAGTCTCCGAGCCACTCCCCAGCGGAACATCCGATAGGGAATCAGGCGGAAATATGCCCCGCCGGCCCAGGGCACGCGCAGCGGTCCGATCGCGACGCGCGACATCGGCAGCTCGAGCAGGCCCGGCATGAGTTCCAGCACGGGCTGATCGGGATCTGCGACCCCCGGGATTTTCCCGTAGCGACGGTGTGCCGTGAATGGGAACAGACTCGAGTCGTACCAATAGCCTGCTTCGGCCAAGCACCGCAGCACGGTCTCGCTGATGGAGAAGTTGGGTGCCCGAATCCCCCAGACCGGGGCTCCCGTGAGCTGCTCCAGAGTGTCTCGCGCCCGCGCCAGGTCGTCCACGAGTTCCTCGGCAGACAGAGTGTACAGCAGGCGATGCATATCGGTGTGGCTCGCCACCTCATGTCCCTCGGCGACCATCCGACGGACCAGCGCCGGATAGCGGCGTGCAATCCAGCCCAACACGAACAAGGTGGACCTGGCCCCGGCCTCGGCCAGGATGTCCAGCAATTGGTGTGTGTTGCGCTCGACGCGAGCCTCGAGAGGGGTCCAATCCGTACTGGACGGCGGGTTCGCGGTCCCAAACCAGTGGTCAATGCCGTGGAACCAGTCCTCGACATCGAACGAGGCGAGAAACTGACGCGGGCTCATCGCGGGGACAGCACGTTCGCCCACGGCTTGCCGATCGTCTGCAGAATCACCAGGAAGTCGGTCCAGACTGTCGCGCTCTGTCCGTAGCGCAGGCTGGCCTGAATCTTTTCGGGAAGCAGCTGCTCGAGGTAGACTCGCTCCGGATCAGACGAGCCGAGCAAGGCGCTCTCGTCCCAGTTGGCGATCGCCACCGGATCGGTGATTCCGGGGACCAGCTTGAGGATCGAGCGCTGCTCCGGGGTGTAGCGGGCGACGTACCGTGGGACTTCCGGGCGAGGGCCGACGAGGCTCATGTCGCCGGTCACCACATTGAACAGCTGCGGCAGCTCGTCGAGCTTGAATCTCCGGAGCCAGCGGCCGACCTGGGTGAGCCGCGGGTCCTCGGCGACCGTCAGCAGCGTGCCCAGCGTCTCCGCGTTGGTCACCATAGTGCGGAACTTCCAGACGCGGAAGGGCTTGGCGTTGCAGCCGACCCGCTCCTGGCGATAAAAGACGGGCCCGCCGTCGTCTAGGCGAATCCACAGGGCAATGAGCAGGAATAGCGGCCACAGTACCAACAACCCCACCCCGGCCCAGAACAGATCGAAGAGTCGCTTGCCCCGCGGCATCGGCGGACGTTCGGCGATGGGTGGGGCGATGGTACTCACAGGTGAGAGGCCGCGGGGACGGATAGGGAATGAGCCCCAACCGGTCTCGCGATCAAACTGGCGTAGATCGCGAGAGTCTTCTGGAGCATGCGTGTCAGTGTAAACCGGTCTTCGTACCGTCTGCGCCCTGCTTTGCCGAATTGGCTCCGTAGCTTCGGATCCCGGAGCAGGAGGGCCAGGCGCGCCTGCAGGGTCTGCACATCTCTCCGTGGCACGACGAACCCCGTCGTGCCATCGAGCACTGACTCGCTCACGCCGCCCACGTTCGATGCCACCACGGGGAGACCAGCCCGCATCGCCTCGAGGATGCTGCGTGGGAATCCCTCCCAGTTTGTGATGAGCAAGAACACTTGCTGGCGCGCGAACTGCTCGGCCACGTCATTCCGTGCTCCGAGGAAGCACACCCGTTCGAAGATCCCCAGCTGTTGGGCGAGGGCGGAGGCCTGTGAGCGCAGCGGGCCGTCACCGATCAAATCCAACTCCCACGCGTAGCCCCTCAGCCGAGCAAGCGCATGGAACAGGGTGGCATGGTCCTTCTGCTCCTCGAACCGCGCGACCATGACCAGACGCACCGGTGAGCGCTCGGGGTCCGCGCGCAGCCGCGGCGAGATATCGGGCATCCCGTTGTGCACGGTGATGAGCTTCTCGGCCGGCGCGACGTGATGGCGTAGGGCAAGCTGCCGGTCGTATTCGCAGACATTGATGACCCGGTCGGCGAACATCACGCCGACGCGCTCAGCCCACCGATAGAGAAGGGCCGCGGTGCGGGAGACACCCGTTGTGAACGACCAGCCATGAGTGGTCTGGATGGTGGGGATGCCCAACGACCGTGCGGCCATGGGGCAGAGCCACCCGGCCTTGGCGCTGTGGGTGGAGACGAGATCTGGCTGCAATCGCCGGAGCAGCGCCCGGAGTTCGATCAGCGCGGCGGCGTCCTGCCACGGGCGGATGGGGCGCACAAGGTGGGGGACCGTGTAGTGCGGAATGCCTAGTTGGCTCAAGTGGTCGGTGAACGCTCCCTCTTGGCCCGCCAACACGATCGCCTCGTCTCCTTGGGCGCGCAGGGCAAGGGCGAGGTCCCGGATGTGGACGTGCCCGCCACCGATGCAGTCGGAGCGTGTGATCACGTAGACGACCCTCACGCTCGAACGGGGCGGTTCGGGAGGCGCCTGCGGCCGCGGCGCAGCCAGCCGAGCGGTCATCGCCGGTACCTCCGAACCACGTCCAGCACGGCATCAATCACGTCGGCGACGTCCGCGTCGCTGAGCTGGAGATTCAACGGCAGGCTGACCATGCGGCGGTAGTTTGCGTAGGCGATCGGAAAACTCTCCGGTGTGAACGCGTATTTGTCCCGGTAGTAGGGGTGCAGGTGGATAGGAATGAAATGCACCGAGGTTCCAATGTTCCGGCTCGTGAGTTCTTCGATGAACCGATTGCGGTCGATCCGCAGCACCTCGAGCCGCAGCCGCAGGACGTAGAGGTGCCATGCGTGCTCCACCTCGCGCCGCTCCGCTGGCGTTTCCAGCGCGTCCTCGTGACTGAAGGCTCGGTTGTAGGCCGCCACCACCTCCCGCCGGCGCTGCTCGAAGCGCGCGAGCTTTCTCAGCTGCCACAGTCCGATGGCCGCCTGGATGTCAGTCATGTTGTACTTGAAGCCTGGCAGGAGAACCTCGTAGTACCATGTGCCTCCCTTTGCGTACCGGTTCCAGGCGTCCCGGCTCATGCCGTGCAGGCTCACCACCCGGGCACGCTCCAAAAACTCCGGGCTGGCGGTCAGCATCCCGCCTTCCCCCGTCGTGAGATTCTTGGTGGCATAGAAGCTGAACGCGACGGGATTGTCGCTCGAGCCGATCAGTCGCCCCTTGTATCGAGCCGGCAGCGCGTGCGCCGCGTCTTCGACGATGCTTAAGCCGTATCGCCGTGCCGTCTCACGGATCGGGTCGAGATCGACTGGGTGTCCGGCGAAGTGCACGGGGATAATGGCCTTGGTGTGCGGAGTGACCTTCGCCTCGATCAGGATCGGGTCGATGTTCAGGGTGTCGGGCTGTACGTCCACCAGTACGGGCCGTGCTCGCACGTGCTCGATCACGCCGACGGAAGAGGCGAACGTGAGCGGCGTGCTGATGACCTCGTCGCCGGGGCCGACGCCCAACGTCACCAACGCCGTGTGCAAGCCGGCCGTACACGAATTCAAGGCCAGCGCGCTCGGCGCGCCGAGATAGGCGGCGAACTCTGACTCGAAGCGCTTCGTCTTGGGGCCGGTCGTGATCCACACCTCGTTGATTTCCTCCTCGCCGATGAGCGGCGGCGCGAAGGGCAGGAATTCCTGTCGTGCTGTGCGCGTCGCGCGTGGTTCGGTGCCTGCGGGGTGGAGCAGAGGCGAGAGCATGGGCGCGATCGCGTGTGAGGGAGCTGGCTTGGCGTACTCCGTGCCCACTCGCAAGCGGCGTGCGGAGACGCCGGCCTGTTGTAACGGGCTCTATAGCAACGGATTAGGGAAGAGGCCGGGGGCTCTGGGCGCGACGTTGGCGGAGATCAGCGTCGGTGGTTGTCGCTACTCTGCTACAGAAACCGGCGTGCCGATGAGCAGTTCGAGTGCGCAAGCCGCCAACCCGGCAGCACGCACTCGGGGGCGGGCTCGCAATCGCTTCCCCGATAAGCAATTGGATGCAGTGTGCAGCGCCACATTCCTCCCTGTGGCGGCACAAGACTTGACTGACACCGGCGCCTGAGGAACGCGCCGTCGGACATGGCTCGGAGGCTTCGATGCGGTCCAGAATAGCAGCCTTGGCATGCCTGACGCTCGCCACCTGCACGCAAGATCGCGCCCCCACGTCTCCTCGACGGCCAGCTCCAGCATTCGCTACGACGGGCACCGACGTCGTCCTCATGGGCGCCGGCGACATCGCCCATTGTGACAGCCATAGCTATGACACTGACTCCCTCATCGACACGATTCCCGGTACCGTGTTCGCTGCCGGTGACAATGCCTATGAGGATGGCTCCTCCACCGACTATGCGAATTGTTACGATCCGACCTGGGGCCGGGAGAGGGCCCGCACGTATCCAGCCCTCGGCAACCACGACTACAATCTCGGCAACGCCAACGGCTACTGGGGGTATTTCGGCACGACTGGGTTCGGGTATCCCGGCGGATACTACAGCTCCGACCTGGGGAGCTGGCACATCATCGTGCTGAACAGCGTCGGGACCCCGTACGTTTCGACCGACCCCGGCTCGGCGCAGGAGCAATGGCTGAAGGCCGACCTCGCCGCGCACCCGAACACCTGCACGCTCGCGATCTGGCATCACCCGCTCTACTTCTCCGTCCAAACGGCGAGCAACGACACCGGCGCGACCAACTGGGTGAAGCCGTTCTGGGTAGATCTCTACAACGCGGGCGCGGACGTCGTGGTCAACGGCCACATGCATCAGTACGAGCGCTTTGCACCGCAAGATCCCAACGGCGTGACGGATTCGCAAACGGGCATCCGCGAGTTCATCGTCGGGACGGGCGGGGGATCGGTCGTGGGCAGCAGCTTCAAGCTCTTCCAACGCAACAGTGAGGTGTTGAACGGGACGACGTGGGGCGTATTGAAGTTCACGCTGCACGCCGCGAGCTACGACTGGAAGTTCATCCCGGTTCGGGGCCAGACCTTCACCGACTCCGGCACTGCCTCCTGTCACGGTGCGAAGCCGGCTGTGAGCGCCGGTGCGGACCAGCTGGTGCACCCCGGTGGGAGGCTCACCTTCAACGGCACGTTCACCGATGCTGACAACGACGGTCCGTGGACCTACACCATCGCGTGGGGGGATGGCTCGTCGAGCACCGGAAGCATCGCTACCCAGGACACGATCCGGGGCAGCCATGTATATCCGTCGCTCGGCCAGTATGCGGCGAGCCTGGCCGTGACCGACAACGGAGGGCTCACGGGCTCGGCGAACGCCGCCGTGACGGTGTCAAACGACGACGTCCTCGTAGGCGCGGGCGATGTCGCGCGCTGTGACACTCAGAACGATGATGTGACAGCTAGCCTATTAGACCACGTCGGGGGCACGGTTTTCACCGTTGGCGACAACGCCTACCCGAGCGGTGCGGTGACCGACTTCTCGAACTGTTATACGCCAACCTGGGGTCGTCACCTGGCGCGAACGCGGCCCACTCCTGGGGACAAGGACTATAAGACGTCGGGAGCCTCTGGGTACTTCGCGTATTTCGGCGCGGCTGCAGGCGACCCGGCGAAGGGCTACTACAGCTATGATCTGGGCAGCTGGCACATCATCGCGCTGAACAGCAGCATCTCCACGTCGACCGGCTCGGCGCAGGAGCAATGGCTTAAGGCGGATCTGGCCGCCACGACACAGCAGTGCGTGCTCGCCTACTTTCACTATCCCCTCTTCGCCTCGCAGACCGGCTCACAGGTGTGGGGCACCGTGCAGCCATTGTGGGTGGATCTGTACGCCGCCCGAGCCGACATCGTGCTCAGTGCGCACTTCCAGTTCTACGAGCGGTTCGCCCTGCAGACGCCAACCGGCGAGGCCGACCCGGCGGGCGGCATTCGCGAATTCGTCGTGGGTACCGGCGGGCAGACCTGGACCTCGTTTGGCGTCCCCCTCCCGACCAGCCAGGTGCGAAGCACGCAAAGCTGGGGCGTATTGAAGCTCACGCTCCATGCCACGAGCTACGACTGGCAGTTCATCCCGATCGCGGGCCAGACGTTGACTGATGCTGGTAGCACGGCCTGTCATACGAAAGGCTCCGTGGCGTCCGTGGCGATGAGCCTGCCGTCGGCGACGGTGTCCGTAGGCAGCACCGTACAGGTGACCGCGACGCCGCTCGATGCGAACGACAACCCGCTGAGTGATCGCGTCGTGACGTGGACGAGCAGCGCCCCAGCAGTCGCCACGGTTTCAGCGAATGGGCTCGTGAGCGGTGTGGCAGCGGGGTCGGCGACGATCACGGCGACGAGCGAGGGGAAGAGCGGCACGGCGGCGATCACGGTCACCTCGGTGCCTGTGGCGTCGGTGGTCGTGAGCCCCGCCTCGGCGAGCATGCAGGTGGGGCAGACGGTGCAGTTGACGGCGACGACGCTCGATGCCAATGGCGACGTGCTCACGGGGCGGGCCATCGCCTGGACGACGAGCGCCGTGGCAACGGCGACCGTGGATGGCACGGGGCTCGTGAGCGGTGTGGCGCCGGGGTCGGCGA
>VBJS01000185.1:0-1269 GCA_005880055.1 Chloroflexota bacterium
GGATCAGCGACCCGGCGGGCAACGTGACGGTGAGCAACACCGGGGCGGTCAGGGTGACGGGGACGATCACGGGCGGCAACGTCAGTCTCACGGCGAGCACCTCGGAGACGATTGGCGCACCGGTGACGGCGGGCGGCGTGGTGACGCTGACGGCCACCACGGGTGGGGTGAATGAGAGTGGCACGGGTGTGGTGACGGGCGGGGCGCTGCAGGTGAACGCGATGACGGATTCCTCGCTGAACAACCCAGGGAACAACGTCGCCACCGTGGCGGCGGCTATCACGGGGGCGGGCCAAAGCTTCAGCTACACGGACAAGAACAGCGTGGACATTGGGACGGTGGGAGTCAACGGGATCACGACGGCCGGGGGCAACATCACCGTGACGGCGCTGGGCGCCGGCAACGTAACGCTGTCGCAGAACGCGAGCACGGGTGGGGCGGCGGGCACGGTGACGCTGACGGCGGCGGGCGGGGCAGTGACGGAGACGACGGGGGCGGTAGTGGCCGACCGGCTGCTCGTGGTGGCGCAGAACGGCTCGGCGCTGACCACGGCGACGAACAACGTGAACACGGTGGCGGCGACCATCACGGGCGCGGGTCAGAGCTTTAGCTACACGGACACGAACAACGTGGACGTCGGGATGGTGGGCGGGGTCAACGGGATTACGACAAGGGGCGGTAGCGTGGCGGTAAGCAGCGCGGCCAGCGGAACGGGTGATCTAACGGTGTCGGGGAAGGTGGACACAACGAGCGGCGGGGCAGCAGGGGCCGATGTGACGCTGATCGCGCTGGGGGCGACGTCGGGGAATCATCAGGACATCACGCTGAATTCCGGCACGACAGTCAACGCGATCAACGGTTCGGCAACCTTTACCGCAGCTACAGGACTAACGATCCAACATGGGGCTACAGTGAGCACCACCGGGGGCAAGGACATATTTTTGATTGCCGGTGCCTCACTCAATGCCGACGGGTTGAGCAGTAGCGGTACGGTCTTCGTCACGCCCCCGCCGCCGCCGCAGGTTGCCAACGTCAATTGTGCCAACGTACGGTGTGTTTTTGGTCAAGACGTTCAGGAGCGCGGCGTCAGCGTCATCGTGAATCCCGGGGGTGGCGTGGGCGGTAGCGTGACGCTCAATGGCGCCAAGATCACGGCGGGTACGGGCGCGGTGACGATCACGAGGACCGCGGGGAACATCCAAAGCACCGGGGACACAGCGATCAGTGGTGGCTCTGTCGTGTTCACCGCCGGCAACGTGGGCGTCGGCC
>VBJS01000185.1:1299-3502 GCA_005880055.1 Chloroflexota bacterium
GTCAACAGCCGTCCGCCGAGGAACCGGGGGTCTTCTCGGTCGCCACCTCGCCGTTCAGCCGGAATGTGCTCGTGGTTCCGGCTGCGCCATTCGAGATGGAGCAGGAGCAAGAGTGCAGTGAGGAGGACGTCAAACAAGGAAAGTGCCCTGAAGGTAAAAAGCAATCGCTTCTCCGGCCGGGACTTTATTTCCTGAGGTGGCCTCAAAGTTCGATGGTGGCGTCACCGTAACCGGTCATCGCGTCGACGCGGATGGATCGGGGAACTATGAGACCGCCTGACTCTGGAGGACGAATGGCTATCAACAAGACGTTGGCAACCGCGCTGGTGATCGCGACGACTCTGATTCTGTGTGGGGCGGCTGTCTCCGCCCAGCGGACGAAGTCGCTGGTGAAGGTGGGCAAGGAGGATGTCACGTCGGCGGAGATCAAGCTGCTGCTGGCAACGCAAAGTGACGAGGTGCGGCAGCAGTTGTTGACGAATCCGAAGCAGTTGCAGGAGTTCCTGAAGACGGAAGCCGAGCGGAAAGCGGTCCTGATGGAAGCTCGGGCCGCCGGCGTCGACAAGCGGTCGGACGTCGCGATGCTCATGCAGCGGGCGCAGGACCAGGTGCTCCTCACGGCGCACCTCTCGCCACGGCTCGCGGTGCCCATGGGCTATCCGAGCGATGCCGAGATCGCGAGTTATTACGACAAGAACAAGGAGCGGTTCCTCAGCGCTGAACAGGTCAACGTTTCGACGATCTTCTTCCTGGTGCTGCCCGCCTGGAGTCGCGACAAGGCGCTCGAAGACAAGATTCGCCTCGATGCTCAGCGTGTGGCGGCCGAGGCCAGGAAGGGGAGCGACTTCGCGGAGCTCGCCCGGCTGCACTCGCAGGACCGCCCGACGGCCGACAATGGCGGCAGCGTCGGCTGGGTGACCGGCGCGCAGTTGCTGCCGGAGCTGGCGCAAGCTGCCTTCAAGCTGAAGGCCGGAGAGATCAGTGATCCGATCCGGACGCAGCTCGGCTACCAGATCCTCCGTGTCAACGATCGAAGGCCGGCGGTCCAGCGACCTCTGGCCGACGTCCGCGCAATCGTCGTTCAGCTGCTGCAAAACGACTATCGACAGATGAAGGAACGCGAGGCGATTGACGCCGCCGTCAAGACGTATCCGGTGTTGACGGACGCGGCGGCGATCGAGACCTGGCGCTCTGAGGAAGTCGCCGCAACGGCGAAAAAGTAGTAGTCGCCGTCCCAATCGCAGACCTCGCCAAGTTGGCAGCCGGCGTGCCATTTCGCGCGCCGGCGCCTCACATCCATATATATGACGGGGCGCTCTTGGCCTTCACCGTGGCCGCGCCTTCCTGCCCCACTGCAACCGGGTTCCAGAAATTATGAGATTTCTCTGACGACTCCTCTGTATCCGCTTAGCTTCCGAGGCCGGCAATCTCGAAGTTTATCTGCGGCACGCCTCTTGAAAGATCCAAGCCTCGGAGGTGGACTTCATGCAGAACGTCGGATGGCTGCGACAGCTTTGTACGGTTGTCCCGCTCATCGCCCTCTTCGCAACGCTGGTTGGCTGTGGCGGCAACTTGCTGACGGGCTCCGTGCTGAAAGGCACCTTCCCGACAGGCACCGTCCTGACGGCGGGATCGAAGTTCGAAGACCATGACCTGGTTCGCCTCGTCCTGCTGGACGACGCCCGCCAGACCGAGCAGCGGTGCGTGGCGGCCAACGGCGTCCGGTCCTCCGAAGGCTGTATGGCGGCGTTTTTGCGCCGTGATGGCGCTATCGGTGTCGTTGCGTGGCTCACGCGCACCATGCCGACCGAGGAATACCAGCGCGCCCTTCCGCTCTGGTGCGAATCGCTCGCTATGGTGCAAGGGCTCAGCCGCGATCAATGCCGTATCCGCATGGCCGAGACCTCCGAGAGTGCGCTACCGAGCGGCGCCGTCCACCCGAATGTGAGCACGATCAAGGTTGGCCCCGTGAGCAACGGTCATCTGTTCACTCTTGCTCTTGGTGGTAGTGCGGGCGTTCAGAAGTCGGAGAACCCCGTCGAGCGGATTCGGGTGGACCTCCCCACGCGTGTGCCCGATTCACCGGCGTGGCAGGTGGTCGCCCAGGAATGGTGTCATTCGATTGCGCACGCCGAATGGCAGCTCATTCGCCGCGATCCTTGTCACGGGGGCTCCGACGAGATCCGCGTGAACATGGCGCTGC
>VBJS01000185.1:3511-8903 GCA_005880055.1 Chloroflexota bacterium
AATCCTGCTCGTTTACCGTGGTGTATGGGCTGGGTGAATCAGTTCTGTGACCCGGCCGTCCTGACGCGTCGTTAGGGCCCGGCGACTAGCAAGACCTTCTACACTGGGGCCCGCTCCTGATCGGGAGCGGGCCCCTTTGTCTTCACTGCATGGGTCGGTTCACTGAGAGTTCCACGGCAGATTTACGCGAGGCAGCACGGCCGTCACGCCCGGCACCGACTGCGCAAGCCGAATGGCGGCTTCGCGGTCGGCCTTGGTCCGAAGCACGCCGGAGAGCTTCACGACTCCGTCGGCGCCGACGTTCTCCACTCTGACGCCGACGTCATCGGAATCGTCTCGGCGAAGGAACCCGGCGGCGGCGAGGTTCTTTTCGACGGCACTCCGAATGGTGACGCTGTCGGGGCGCGCTGGTGGAATAGAGCTTGGCTCTCCACCTTTGCCCGGCTCTTTTACCGGCAGTTTGGGCGACACTGATGGTTTCGGAGCGCCGCTCGGTGGAGTCACGGGCCGCGGAGGCTCTCGGTGTATCTGCGGCGGGGACGTCACGAGTGGCGGCACCGTTGCGGTGGGCGTCAGATCAACAGACGGGGGCTGCGAGACGGTCGGCGTGGCGACGACTACCGGCGAGGAAGGCCTTCCGCTCACGTAGAGCGCGATTGCGACCGTTACGGCAATCAAGAGCATGCCGCCAGCGACCACGGCGACCTTCCAACCGTGCTCCCGGAGTCGCGCCCACGCGGTGCTCTTCTCGCCTGATGGCGCCAATGGTGCCTGGTGCTCAGGAGGACTGCTCGGCGTCTTCACGTGTGCTGAAACGATCGTGCGCGCCGAGACCATCGTAGCGTCGGAAGCAGGCGCGGAGACCATCGTGGCCGCCGAGGCCATCGTCGGTGCCCCCACCTTTGGCGGCGGCGCAACAGAAGGCGATGGGGCGACTGCTGGAGCCGGCACGGGAATGCGCGAGGGCGGCGGCGCCGCCGAGAGGCCGCCGACAGTTTCCTGGCGCCACTCGGGCTCCTTCTCGAGCGCCTGCATCACGACCTGCTCCACGAGCGGCGACACCTCAGGCCGAGCGCGGCGCAGCGGCGCTGGTGGCTCGCGGAGCTGCTTGGTGAGCACTGCGGTCGACGTCGGCGCGTTGAAGGGTGTCGCTCCCGTCAGCATCTCGTAGAGCACGACACCGAACGCGTAGATGTCGGTCTTGACGCTGACCGGCCGTCCCTCGATCTGCTCCGGGGCCATGTAGTTCGGCGTCCCCATGAGCGCGCCGGCGCGGGTCAAATGGGCGTCGCCCGTGTCACCGATCCGCGCGATGCCGAAGTCCATCAGTTTCACGCGATCGCCCGGCGTGAGCACCATGATGTTCTGGGGTTTGACGTCTCGGTGGATGACGCCCATGGCATGAGCTGCGCCGAGGGCCTCCGCGACCTGGATGCCCAGGCGCACGGCGCGCCCGACGTCCATGGGGCCATCGCGTCGGATGAGATCGCTGAGCAACGTGCCCTCGAGGTACTCCATCACGATGAAAAGGCTTCCGTCGTCGCCCTGGTCGAAGTCGAAGACGGTCGTGATCGAAGGGTTGTTCAGCGTGGCGGCAAGCTTGGCTTCCTGATGGAACCGCTGGACGAACTCGCGGTCTCGCGCGAATTCGCGGTGGAGAACTTTGAGGGCAACCTTTCGGCTGATGCTGAGCTGTTCCGCCAGGAAGACCGAGCCCATGCCGCCCTCGCCCAGCTTGCGCAGGATTCGATAGCGACCTTTGACGACCTGGCGGGGGCACGTGGACAGCTCGTCACCGTAGTCCTTGTCGCAGAGCGGACAGTGCTTCATGGATCGCGCTCCCATCTCGCCGTCCGCGACTCGAGTGGATGGGCGCGCGCGGAGTCTCGGCGAGACGCCCGCCCACTCTAACGCACGTATGGCATCAAGGAAAGGCCCCCACGTCTCGCTTGACACCGTTTAGCAACCGCCTTACAAGGCGGTAGGCTTTCGTGCCCCTCCCAGCGCTCAGAGGAGGACCAGACATGAAGAAGCTCGGAGTCGCCGCCCTCGTCCTGTTCTACGGCCTGGTCACGCCCGTGCACGCCCAGGCGCCTCCGGTTTCCATGACGCCCGCTCGGGGCCAGACGCCCGACCAGCAGGTGAAGGACGCCGGCGACTGCCAGGCTTTCGCGAAGCAAGAAACTGGGTGGGACACGACCAAGGGAGCGGCAATCGGCGGTCTCCTGGGGGCACTAGGCGGAGCCGCGGCGGGCGCCGCAATCGGTGCCGCAAGTGGCAACGCGGGCAAGGGCGCGGCAATCGGCGGCGCGGCGGGCGGTGTCACCGGCGCGGTCGGCGGGGGCGTCTACAAATACACCAAGTCGAAGGAAGGCTACGAGCGAGCCTATACGGACTGTATGACTCCGAGAGGGTACATGCCGGTCACCGCCGCCGGTGTCACCCCTGCCGTGACGCCAGCGCCGGTAGGAGCGGTGCAGGCGGTGCCACAACAGGTGCAGGCGGCGCCACCACAAATGACCGCGTTACCGCAAGTGTCTGCGGTACCGCAACTTCAAGACATGCGACGCGTGAACCTCCTCGGACCGGAAAGCGGTGGGCAGCTGCTCGCCGCGCCGAGCGACCTCTGGAGTCGCGCGATCGACGGCAAGGAGGACGCGGTCGCCTGGTTCATGAGCGGCGAGGAAGCGATCTTCGCATTCAAAGGCGAGCAGCCGGCGACCTTCGACACGTTCAGCATCCTGATCCCGGATGGCGGTGAGAACGTCAAGGAGCTGGAGCTGCTCGTCAGCGATTCGCTCAACGGGCCGTTCCGGTCGGTCGGGCGGTTCCAGCCGCAGAACCTTCGCCTGTTCCGCACCGGGGGCTACCAGGATTTCACGTTTGCGCCGATCACCGCGCGCTACGTGAAGGTCAAGCTCGTCGCCGGGTACGGCGCGAGCGGCGATCCTTCGCACACGCGGATGAAGCTCCACGAGCTGCGGTTGATCGGCCAGCTCGGGGCGCCGGGGAGCTGACGCCGCCGGGGGTCTCACGCCAGGATCTGCTACCGCACGTTCTCGGCGATGATCTCTACGCGGCGATTGAGACGTCGTCCCTCTTCTGTGTCGTTGGAGGCGACCGGACGGCGCGAGCCGAAGCCCGCCGCCGTCACGCGCTCGTTGCGCAGGCCCGAGGTCACGAGGACCGCCGCCACCCTGGTTGCGCGGTCTTCGGACAACCGCTGGTTCTGGTCGTCCGGCGTGCCCCGCTCGCGGCTTGCGTGCCCCTCGACGAGGATCGGAATCCCCGGCGCGTAGCGCTTGAGGGCAACCGCCACCTCGCCGATTTTCGTCTGGCCCTCGGCACTGAGCTCCGAGCTCCCGGCCTCGAAGAGAAGGTTGGGGAGCGTGATCACGACGCCGCGCGCTGCCTGCTCCGCCTGGATGCCACGCGCGCGGAGCTCCTCGACCAGACTGCGGGCGCGATCGACGGTCGCCATCGGCGTCGTGATGCGTGCTAGCAGCTCCGCGGTCTGTCGATGAAGGAGGTACCAGTAGATCCCGAATAGGATCGCCGGGATCACGAGGGCGAGTGCGAACCACGCTGCTCCAACGCGTTTGCGCTCCGCGCGTGGCACACCGGTTGGGCGATTGTAGGCCTCGGGGAAGAGGCGGTCCTGCTGGATCGTCGAGGTTCCAGTGATGTCCCGGTACAGTCGCCGCCGGTAATCGCGAAGCTGGTCGGATTTCTCGCCAAGGGCGTACCGGCCCTCGAAGCCGAGACCGAGACACAGGAAGTAGATCTCCTTGACGTCCAACGCCGCCGCCGGCAAGTTGTCGAGGCGCTGAAAGAACTCCTTCCCGGCGTTCAGCGTTCCGAACGTGCTCAGCATCAGGTGACGCCACTGATTCCGGTGGGGCCACGCCGAGTTCAGTACGACATCGTCGACCCATGACAGCACCGCGAAGAGCGCCTCCCGGTAAGGGTCCCAGGGCACTTCTCCGGCCTTCACGCGTCGTTCCTGTTCGGCAATCAGGGAGTCAATCTTTTCCCGCACCTGATTCATGGATGGTGGGCGCTCGGAGCAGACCGCCTGGAACACCAATACGTAGGACATCAGATCGGCGAACAGGTCCGTGAGCCGACTGGGTTCGGCTACCTTTGCGGCCTCCGCGCTAGGGGCTCTCACGTCTGGCATGGCTCAGGGCCGAAAAGGGTGACATGCCCTCGCCAGGGAGTCAATAGATGGTCGGTCCATGGGGTCGAAGGTTAGCCCAGTTGCCGCTGGCGTTACGGCAAACGGGTTTATGACCGGGTGAGCCCGGCCGAGTAGGCATCGGGGTAGAGGAAACGGGAAACCGGCTGCTACGTATCGTCGTCCGTAACGGCGTACCGCCGAAAGTTTGCGTCATTGGCATGCCCTGTGCTGGATACTGATCAAGATATGCATGGTGAATGCGGTGGCTGTGGAGCGTGCGCTCTGCAGCCAATGCTGACGTTCCTGGAAGAGCACCGGCGCTGCGGCGGTTGTTACGCGGTGACCGTGCGGTTGGCCGAAGAGCATCGGTGCTACATCGTGACGTGTGCCGGCTGTCGCGCGGACTACAAAAATCACCTACCGGGCGATGATGCCCGCTACGCCGTCATTCTTCAGTCCCTCGCACAGTTCTCTCCCAACTGACGCTTACTGTCGGAACCAGGCAGCCTTCTCCGGAAAATACCCGGATGTTTCCGAACGCCTGATTCAACTCCCGCGCGATTCCGGCTGACGACGCATAGGTGAGGCAGTAATCCGGCTGGCGGTGTCGACGACGGCTGCGAGATCGTAGTCCGAAGTAATCGGCCGCCGCGTGGCGGGGTCCATGACGAGGCGTGCCTGCGGCCACGGCTCGCACATCCTCGTGAACTTGTAGCCGCCGAACGCCTTGGTCCGGCCGAGCTTCGCCACGAAGTCGTTTCCGCCGGCCAGGGACTCGAGCACGGATAGCCAGCTTGCTCGACCTGCGCGCGATCGTGTGCGTCGTGCGCCAGCAGCAAACCCACCTGCGATCCATCGCACCGCCCTTTTTTGCCCGCCGGAGGCCGTGGGGTCGGCGACAGTCCACCGGGTGGAGACCATGGCCGGTATTCTGGGTTTGCGCCGCTCAACGACCTCAAGCGCCTTTGGGATAGAATCCCGGTCCATGAGCGACCGGTCCTCTATTGAACGGGTTGACGTGACGCTGACCGCGTCTTCGGTCGCGCGCGCCGCAACGCCCGTTCCCGAGCCGCGGGCAGCGCCGCGGGCGCGACCCGACCCGAACACGCCCTTCCGGATCCTCTGCTTGGGGGACTTCAGCGCGCGAGCTTCCGGCGACGTCATCACGGTGGACCGGGACGACCTGGACGCGGCGCTGGCGCGGTTGCGGCC
>VBJS01000185.1:9022-10553 GCA_005880055.1 Chloroflexota bacterium
CTGCCGAGGTTCGCCGGTGGATGGGCGGCAAGGCGCCGGCGGCCCGGTCCGTCGCAGAGCGGGGAGCGGCCGAGGGAGGACTGAGCGAAGGGCAGGACATCGTCCGCGACCTGCTCGCCAGCGGTGGCCGCCGTGCGCGTGAAGCCGCCGGCGGCGACGACTGGGCCGCCTTCCTGAGGCACCTCGTCGCCCCGTACGTCGTCGCGCGTGAGGACCCCCAGCGGCCCGAGCTCGTGGCCGCCGTCGATCGCGCGACCGCTGATGTGATGCGGGGTGTTCTCCACCATCCGCGCTTCCAGGCGATGGAGGCCGCCTGGCGTGCCATCGACTTCCTCACGCGGCGCCTCGAGACGAGCACCGACCTGAAGCTGGTGCTGCTCGACGTGGCGAAGGCCGATCTCGCCGCCGCTTTCGACGGCCGCTATCCAGCGCGCGCGCGGATGCTTCGTCGCGTGTTGATAGACGAGGCGAGCGGCAGCCCCGGAGGCGTGCCGTGGGCTGCCCTGGCGGGAAACTACACGTTCGACGCGAGCGCCGAGGACGTGGCGCTTCTCACGGCTATCGCGCGTCTTGCCCGCGACGCCGACGCGCCGTTCATCGCCGCCGCGAGCCCGCGCCTGCTGGGCGCCAACTCACTGGCCGAGACGCCCGACCCCGACGACTGGAGGCGTGTGAACGACGCGGACGTGGAGCGCTGGTACAAGCTGCGCACGTCGCTGGATGCAGCCTGGCTGGGCCTCGCGCTGCCACGCTTCCTGCTTCGCTTGCCGTATGGCCGTGACGGCGAACGTCTGAAGTCGTTCGAATTCGAGGAGCTGTCGGCCGGTGTGCGACACGAGGAGTACCTGTGGGGAAACCCCGCGTTCGCTTGCGCATGCGTGCTAGGCCAGGCGTTCAGCGAGGACGGCTGGGGATTCCCGGCCGGCGCCGCGGACCTGGACGACCTCCCGCTCTACATCGAGGAGAAGGACGGCGAGCGACGCGTGAAGCCCTGCGCCGAGGCGCTGCTGACGCTGCGGGCAGCGGAGATCATGCTCGAGCGTGGGTTTATGCCACTGCTGTCATTCCGCGACCGCGACGTGGTGCGGCTGGCGGACGTGCGATCGGTGCGCGAGCCGGTGACGGGACTCCGAGGGCGGTGGGGTGGGTGACGATGCGAATCTGGGGCTTGGCCTTCTGGCCGGCCCGCTGGTTTTCGGTCCGTTGAGAACGTCAGGCGGGTGATGACGCGTGAGGACTTCTTAACATGTCGGTTACCGAGAAGGCAGCAGCGCTGTTCCGAAGCCATGCGGCCAGCCTCATCGACTTCTCGCTGGACGACTTGAAGATCAACGCCGCCAGCTTGCGGAAGGTCGGCGAAGCCATGACGAAAGGGACGATCGGTGTAGAGGTTGGCGACACCGGACCGATGCTGAGCGCGGCGTACAGCCAGAAGAAGCTCGTACTCCGAAAGGAGTCGGAGACCGACTATCCGGAAGGGCAAGCCGCGATCGTGCACGAGGGCGTCCATGCCTGGGCGGATCTCTCGAAC
>VBJS01000182.1 GCA_005880055.1 Chloroflexota bacterium
ATATTCCGCACCCTCAACGTCCATCTTCACAAAGTCGACGCGCCCGGGAGCTTCGCGCTGCCTCCATTCGTCCAGCGTAATCGTCGACACACGCCGCGTTGGTCGGCGCAAACCGTCGGGGAACACCGATCCCCAGCCGGACTCCGCCGGATCTGGACTGGCAAAGAACGTCGCCTCACCCAGGCGGTCAGACACAGCCATGGAGTATGCAGCGACCCCGCCGAGAGTCCGGCTGTTATCTCGAAGACGCTGGAAGCATTGCGGGTCGGCTTCGAAAGCGTGGACGCCACCGGCGGGACGGACCAGAACCCACGCGAGCGCCGTGAAATAGCCGATGTGCGCCCCAACATCCACAAAGACCATTCCCGGCCGTAGAATGTGGCGAAGTGTCGTGACGAGGTCGCGCTCATAGCATCTCGCCCACATCAGCCGTTCAATGCGATCGCCGAAACGAATCCGGACGCTCGTGTCTCGGGTGAGCCAACAGCGTGCCTCAGGGCGAAAGTGCGCGAGGATGCGTCCGAGTAGATCGACGAGGCGCCCCTTGCCCCGGAACGTTACCCGTGACAAACCGCTGCCAAGCAGGTCAACGAGCATGGACTGCACCCGGGCGTCCCCAGCTCGGTTCGCCGTGCGCCCGTGCGCTTGAGCCTCACGCATGTCCGCGCAATTGGCTATGCCGCTGACGAAGCAGGCTTCCGGAAAGCCAGGCAGATGAAGGTGTACTCGCAGCCGCCCCAGGCCACGCAGCGGTCACCGCATTCCATCTCCCTCGCCCGGGGCTCTAAAAGCTTCAACCCGTACTGATCCGCCAAGGTAATCATGTCCGAGATCTGCTTCTGGTCGAAGACGTGCCATGGCAGGCCGTACGGCCGGAGGTCGCTGTCTGCACTGATGCCTTCGCTCCAGTAGTCCGTCGTCACGAAAAGAATGCCGCCCGGACGAAGGATTCGGGCGGCCTCCCCGACAAACAGAACAAGATCAACGCCATGCTCGACCGTGGAGATCGAGACCGCGATATCGAACGCGCCATCAGGGCACCCGGTGCGCGTGATGTCTGCTCGACGCAGCCGGAACGATGGTGTCAGTGTCCGGCTCTTCCACATCAACCACAGCTGGCTCGCGCGATCGCGCCACGATATCGACAGGTCGATTCCGGCCAAGCGGGAGAACCCCATCGTCCGCAGCATTTTCAATGCGCAGAGGCCCGCGCAGCCTAAGTCGACTACACGACTCTCTCGAGGCGCCGTGCGCACGAGCTCGTAAAGTCGGTAGAGATCCCACGTCTTTTCGCAGGTCACGTGCCTTGGCAACCGCGCACGCGACATGGCGAGATTCGCTTCGCCGATCTCCCTCCAGTCGCGCAGGACCTTAACCATCGAACCTTGGCTTGTTCACCCAGTCACTCCATCAGCGGCGGTCGACGTTCCCCTGGCGAGGACCAAAAGCCGGCCGGCACCCAGGCGAAGATCTCTATTGAGCGCGAACACACACAAGTGCCCGGCGGCGAACACGGCCCCCGACACCACCACGTCGCCGAGACTCCAGGCGAGTGCGGTGATAGCCCAGCTCGCAATGAAGAGCATCGCCGCATCCCGGACATCGGAACGGCCGAAGCGTGCCGCGAAGGCGCGATGAAGTACCAGGTAGGTCGGCGTCACCAGCACGCCGGCAAGCGGGCCTCCGAGGTAACCGAGAAAGTAAACGCAAACGGGTGCCGCGGCCCACAGCGATACTGCGTAGACCGCGTGAAACTTCTCCACCTCCCAGTTCCGGCCCATCGTGATCAGCGCGGGACTGTAGAGCGCGAACAGACAGTTCACCGCGGAGCCGAGGCAGAGCAACGGCAGGACGTTCGCAACATCTCGCCATTGCGAGCCGAAGATCGCGGGCACCATCCAGTACCCCACGGCAGTGAAGGCGAACAGTGGCAGGACGCCGACGATGTACTGCCACAGCCGACCGCGCCGGACGGCATCGACGAGCTTTGGGAGGTCGGTTTGATACCGGGCTAGAGCGGAGTACGAGAGACGATCCGCGATGCCTTTCAGCAGCGTGAGGTGCCCGGCGAGCGCCTCGGCGATGCGGATGATGCCTGCTGCCTTCAAGCCGGCTATTTTGCCCACGACGATCGGGTTCACACCCGACGCAAGCGTCCAGGTGATCATCATCGCCAGGTACGACACACCGAAGTCGATGACGGCCTTCGCCGTCGCCCGGTGCACGCGCAGCGCGAGTTTGAAGGGCCGGACGGCAAACGCCAGCGCCCCGGCCAAGCCCCGACAGACCTCGCCCCCCGCCAGCGCATAGACGCCGAATCCGAGGTACGCCATAGTGACCGCCGGCACGTAGAAACCTACGCCGGCGACGAATTCGATCAAGGCGACCTTCGAGTACTCCATGTCGCGTTCGAGCAGGCTCTGGGACATCCGGAAAACGCCGCCGAGCGAAGTACCAGCGAGAGCAATCGTCATCAGGAAGTAGAGGTCTGGGCTCTCGTACCAGGCTGAGGCCAACGGTCCGACGAAGAGAAGGAGCAGCACAGCGAACCCCGCCAGCAGACCTACCCGTAAAGTCAGCATGGTGTCGGTGACGTCGCGGCCGATCTCGCCCGGCCACCGGATGAGGCAGTTGTGCATACCGAAGTCGGTGCACAGCGTCACGATGCCGAGCACGTACGTGACTACCGCATACAGCCCGAACGCTTCTGCGCCGAGCAAACGAGCGAGGGCGACGTTGCCGGCCAGAGCAACCACCGCGCTCGCTATCCGCACTGAGAAAAGCGAGACACCGCCTGCCACGAGCTTGCTGCCGAGGCCGGCCGTCATTCCGTAGACCGGTCCGCACCCGCGTCCGACGCGCGCACCGCCAGCCCAACCGCCGCGGCAAGGTAGATGAAGTTCGACATGATCGGCAGGTTGAAGTTCGCGATCCCCTGGACCACGCTCCCACCGAGCGCCACGAGGCCGGCGAGGGAGAGGGCGCGGGCCCAGCGGCCCTCGGTGTGGCGATACCGGCGCAGGAGGGCAAGGCCGAGCGAGCCGACGGCCGCGAGGGCAAGGGCGAGGCCGACCACGCCCGTGTCCGTGAGGAGCTGCACCCAGTCGCTCTCCGCGTGGGAGAAGATCACCGGCGCCTGGAGCGTGCGGAAGGGCGGGAAGGCCACACCGAAGGTCGCGAACCCGGTGCCCACCATGGGGGCCGCGCGCCAGAGCCTGAGGGCGTCTGCCCAGACGAGCAGCCGGGAGCTCTCCTCGGGACGTCCGAGCTCTCCCGCGAGCCGCTCCACTGTGCCGTAGACGATGTCGCCGCCGATCCACACACCCGCGAGGACGATCAGGACGCTGCCGAGCGCCAGACGCGCGGCCCATCCGCTCCACGACCGTCCGTGCGCCAGCGAGCCCACGGTCATGGCGAGCAGCGCGGCGAGCAGCGCCACCGCGCCGCCACGGGAGCCGCTCACCAGCGCCGCACCACCCACCGCCAGGACCAGGAAGGGGATCAGACGGGTCGCGTCGGTCTCGGTGGAGTTCCGCTCGCGGAGCCGGTCGATCCACGTCGGCCTCCGCCGCCGGTGGCGGCGCCCGCCGGGCCCGCGCGCGATGACGAGCGCCAGGGCCATGGGCACGATGACCACCATGAGGCCGGCGAAGTGGGCGCGGTTGACAAAGGGACCGAAGGGCGCGCCCCCCTCGATCTCGGGCCCGATCCAGTAGAGCCGGTGATTCCAGGTGACGCGCTGGACGATGCCCAGGACGGAGATCAACGTGCCCATCCCGAGCATCGTCCA
>VBJS01000031.1 GCA_005880055.1 Chloroflexota bacterium
GGGCGCCCGAAAACGCTTTTCTGCAAAACAAGCGCAACCTTACGCACTAGGCACTAAGCACTAAGCACTTCGCGCCACTTACCCCTTCCAGTTGGCCGGCGGCGCAATCTACCCTGAACCCATGGCACACTCTAGGCCCAGGGGTTTGACCTCCCGCATCCCGCAGCGGACGCGCTGCGGCGTCGCCACGGCGGTTGTAGGTCCCCCTCCCTGGGGCCGGCGCCCGGGCCCCCAGGCGCCTAACGCCGGTGGGTCGGGCTGAATGCCTGCCCTACCGGCGGAGTGTTACGACGGCCACTCCGCCAGCTTCGCGGTGATCGTCATCTGGTTGCCGTCGCGGAGCACCGTTAGCTCGACGCTGTCGCCCGGCTTCTTGTGCTGGTCCAGGTAGGTGGCGAGCTGGTCGATGCCGGTCACCTGCTGGCCGTCCGCGGTCAGGATGGCGTCGCCGCCGGAGCGCAGGGTGTCGGCGCTCTGGGCCTGGTTCTGAGAGGCGAAGGCGCCGCGCAGGCCGGCCGAACTGGCGGGGCTGTTCGCGGAGACGAGCGTCACGTACACGCCCTTGTCGGCGCTGATCCCGGTCTCCTTGGCCACCGACGGCGTCAGGTCCACGCCGGCGATACCGAGCCACGGGTGGCTGACGGTCTGGCCGTTCTCGAGCGAGCTGATCTCCGCCTTGGCGGTGTTGACGGCGACGGCGAAAGCGACGCCCACGTTCACGTTCTGACCGGTCGGGTTCTCCAGCAGCGTGTTGATGCCCACGACCTCACCCTGGGCGTTGAGCAGTGGCCCGCCCGAGTTGCCGGGGTTAACGGCGGCGTCGGTCTGGATCATGCCCCGGATCGGCCGCGTGCTGGCGCCTTCGCTGTACGTGCGGTCGAGCCCGCTCACGATGCCCTCCGTCAGCGTGCCCTCGAGGTTGAAGGGGTTGCCGATAGCCAGGACCTGGTCGCCCACTCGCAGCTTGCTCGAGTCGCCGAGCGTTGCTGCCGTCAGCTGGTGCGCGGAGGGGTCGATCTTGAGGATTGCGATGTCGTTCGCGGGGTCGGTCCCGGCGATGGTAGCCGACGCCGTCGAGCCGTCGTCGAAGCGCACCTCGACGCTGCGCGCGCCGTCCACGACGTGGTTGTTCGTCAGGATGTGCCCGTCCGTATCGATGACGACGCCGGTGCCCGTGCCCTCAGCCTGCGAGCCGAAGGGCCCGCTGCTCCCGAGGGTGCTTGTCACTTCGACCACCGAAGGGCGCACCTTGTCGTAGATGTCGGCAGCGCTGAGGCTGTCTCCGCTGCTCAGCGACGCCTGCTGCCGCGAGTCCGCGGCCGGCGAAGCGGTGGCGACGACCGCGGCCGTGCTGTTGCTGCTTCCTCCAGTGTCGGTGAGCTGGACCGCGGCAACCGCGATGACGCCCCCGACAAGGCCGCTCATCGCCGCGATCAGTCCGATTTTCTGTAAGCGCATAGCGAGACTCCTTCTAACCCCCTGTTGCCCGTACGATCTGCCCATCCATCATCTCCAGGACAGAATCCGCCCGCGAAGCGATGTCAACGTCGTGGGTGGCGATTATCACCGTCCGTTGATCACCTCTTAGGGCCTGGAGCAGCTCGATGATCAGCCGGCCTGTCTTTGAATCGAGGTTTGCCGTCGGCTCGTCCGCCAGGATGATCGGCGGGTCGTTGGCCAGCGCCCTGGCGATAGCCACGCGTTGCTGCTCACCGCCGGAGAGGCGCGCCGGCCGGCGATCATGCAGTCCGTCGTCCAGGCCGACCTGTCGCAAGAGCTGACGGGCCAGGTCGCTGGAATTGCGGCCGTTGTCCCCGGCCAGCTCCATCGGCAGGGTGACGTTCTCCAGCGCCGAGAGTTGCGGGATCAGGTTGAACTGCTGAAAGACGAACCCCACCTTGCGGCGCCTGTAAGAGACCTCCCGGCCTCCCGACAGGCGCCGCACATCCACCCCATCCACCTGTAGTTGTCCGGAATCCGGTTTGTCGAGAGCGCCGATCAGGTTTAGCAGCGTGCTCTTGCCGCAGCCACTGGGGCCGCGCAGAGCCACCATCCGGCCGCGCGCGATGCGGAAGTCGACGCCGTCGACGGCCCGCACGGTGCGCCCGCCGCTGGGGAAATGCTTTGTCAGGCCCTCCGCGATGGCGATGAAGCCGTTCTCCATGGCCGGATCATTCATGTCGGAGCACCTCCGCCGGACGCACCCGTCCTACGTACCACGCGGGAACAACCGTGGCAACGATGGCAAGGCCGATCGCGATGGCAAGCGCATACAGGAAGACCTCCGGCGAGACGGCGATATTGACGCTGCCGAGGAGGCCGCCCGTGCGGGTCGCGCCCGCAAGCAGTGCCTGTCCGCGGCCGCCGTTGCCGCCGGTTGACGGGGACGAGAGCAGCCCGTCTGCCACCTTCTGCGCGAGCGGGAAGGTGGCGAGCGCGCCGATCAGCGCGGCCACGATGCTGATGCCGGCCGTCTCCACGCCGAACTGTCCGATGACGTGCCAGTTGGAGGCGCCCACGGCCTTGAGGATCCCGATCTCTTTGATCCGCTGGCGGGCCACGATGCCGATCGAGAAGAGGATGATGGCGCCGCTGGCGATGAGAGCAACGATTGTCCCGATGCGACTGCTGTCGCGGGCGTCAGAGAGCGGCGCCGTAATCCTATCGATAACAGACTGGTCAGTAGTCACATCCACCTTGTCCGTCCCGACCTGTTGCCGGATGTCCGTCGCCACCTGGTCCACGTTCGAGCCCGTATCGGCCCTGACGATCGCCTGGTCCACCTCGCCTGTGCGCCCGAAGAGAGATGGAGTTATCGCCGAACTGCGTGCCGGTGGTAAAGACTCCGATCAGCTGGAAATCGGTGTTGTTGAGCTTGAATGTACTGCCGGTGCTCAGGCCGTTCGCCTGCGCCAGCGCCTGACCCATCAGGGCAACATTGGCGCTCATCTCGTCGCTGGTAAACGTGCGGCCGGACGTCAGCTGCACATTCTGCACCCCGACTGTCGCCAGAGTTGAAGGGTCATCGGTGCCGGTGACGAGGAGCGGACGGGGCCCGCCACGGGCTTGTCTTCCTTGGGGCGTGGGAAGTGAGGACGTTAGTTCTGTACCGGTGTACGGAACCGTGAGTGTCCGCGCGACGCCAGTTACGTGGGCCACCGAGGCTATCTTGTCGATATCCTGGTCTGTTAGGACGGCGGGTTGCGCCGCCTGCGTCTGGTTGTTGTTGTTCTGGGCGTTTGCGTCGTTCGGGTCGTTGCCGTTTCTCGCAAAGCCGCCGGCGAAGAATCCACCCCCGAAGCTCCCCGCCGGTCTCACCGTGACGTCGGTGCCGACGCCGCTTTCGATGTCGTCCATGCGGGTGGCGAACGCTCCGTTCACCGTGATCATGATCAGCGTGAGGCCGATACTCACGGAGAGGACGCCGATCAGAAGGGTTGCACGGAGGGGGTTGCGGATTAGCGCCCGCAGTGCGCGAAGCGCGGTTTTCATGAGGAGCCCCGTTCCCGGGTCTCACCGGCGCTCGCGCGGCCGGCCGGCGACGCCGGCTTGGTCGTGTCCTCGTTAAACATTCTCACGCCCGCAGAATACGGTTCCGGCATTAACGGACGCTTAAAGCGAGATTAGAATCTTTCAATGATCGTGCGGCCGCCACCCGCGGCGACTCGTATGGCGGCTCAGGCGCCGGCGAGTACGGGACGGAGCGGGCGCACTGGAGGCACCGCCACTCGCCGCCGTCGCTGGGATCGAGGAAGAGGTCGCCGCAGCAGTGGCCGCAGGCATGCAGCCGGAAGGCCGGGCGCGGCCATCGGTTCGCCCGGAAACGGTTGTGCGAGGTGGTGTAGCGTGTCTTCCGTTCTGAATGGCTTGCGCTCCGGACCTGGGTGCCAGGGTTCATCATGATCTGACCTCCTTCGTACTGCTTACACTTGCAGCCTGAACCGGGGACGTTAATGCTGCTTTGGATTTGGATTAGAAGTCTTCAATCAGCTACCGCTGCACCGACTACCGCCAAAAATGTCGCGGGCTTGAGGAGCGCGCATCGGACTCGCCCGGCCCCGGCCGCACGCCGATAGGTTGCGCTCCCCTCCCTGTTCGAAGATCGAGCTATGCCAGCTGAGCGATGAGTTGGACCTGCAGCGTTGCCTTGTCGTCAATCGAGACCAGGCCGGCGAAGGTCGGCGCGGTCACGTTGAAATCGACGAAGCTTACCGTGGTTGTCGCTAGCGCCGAGATCGCGGATCCCTGGCGGTAGGCTTTCACTTCCCACGTCGTCTCGCGCTGCACGCCGTGCAGGTCAAGGATGCCGGTGAGCTGAAGCGTCTGCTCCTGCCCTTCAGGGATCGCCGGGCTATACCCGCTCACGCCGGTGATGGTGAACGTCGCGGATGGGTACCGCGAAGTCTCGAGCGCGCTCTGCACCCGGCCGTCTCGCATCGACTTGTCGCTGGTCAGGTTTCGGAGGTCGACCGTGAATTGAGAAGAGGTACCCGGCGCGAGGGCGGTGCCATCTGCGGTCAGGTAGAAGGCGCCGGACACCTCATTGGTCGTGCCCTTCGCCGTAGACGGGAGGCCGATAGAGGCCAGTTCTTCGTCGACGAAGTAGGCGGCTTCGGACAGATCGGAGTTCACCGTAAAGGTGAGGACGCCGCCGGCCGGCGTCGTGCCCGAGCTATCCACAGCAGCGGGGGACGCGCTGGCCGTTGCCTGGACCAACTCCCGCGGTATCTGAGCGGGCTCAGTGGCCGGGCTTACATCGTCGCGGATGAGGAACCACCAGCCGGCCGCGCCTGCCGCGGCGAGTAGAACAAGCCCGGCGGCGCTGCCGAGGACCAATTTCATTATCGGCATCAGATTCTCCCGTCCAGGCTGCTCTTACGAGCACGAAACAGAACTAGCTATTGTCACGGCAAGGAGGATGAGGCTCGGGAGAATTCCCGCCAGAAACGTTGGCTTGTTCAAGCCCGCAAGTATCTTCGCGACCATTATTCTCTCCTTTTCCCGTCTATGCTCCCTCAAGCATCACACGTGAACATTAAGGAGAGGTTGGTAGTCCATTAAAGTTCTTCAAGAACGATTGGGCGGTCCCTCGCGACTCGACGGCCGGCAGAAAATTAGGCGATCTGCACGCCGATGTGAAACTGTGCCGAGTATCCATCGCCCTCGGCCGCCGGAGATAACGTGAGCTGGCCCCCGGACTGCTGATAGATGCCGTCCCCGGAGTTGCGCGTGTCACGCTGGCCCTTGCTGTTGTACGGCGCCTGGGTAAACACCTGGTCGGAGAGCCCATCATCAAAGAAAAACTGCGAAGTGAATTCATGTCCCTGTGCCGCCGAAGGGCTCGTCCGCACCTTGAAGTGAATATGCACCGCGCGGCCGCTGTACCATCCCGGGTAAATCGTCTGAAACGCGACCGCGCCATTTTCGTCGGTCAGCTGGTAGCCGCGCAGGAACTTCTGGCCCTTGGTATCAAAGGTGGGGTCGGCGACATCGGAGTAGACGCCCAGGGCATCGCAGTGCCACACGTCCACCAGAGCACCGGCGAGCGGGGTGCAGCCGTCACTGCCAACTTCGGAGACGTTGAGGGCGAGGCGCAGGGCAACGCCTTCCTTCACGGCGCCGCTGGTCGGGTCGCTCCGGATGTCGGCCCGGTTGAGCATTTCGTCGACAAAGTACGGGCCCTCCGTAAGTGCCGGCGTCAGGACGCAGGCAACAGGCGCTGCTGTCGCCGTCGAAGAGGCAGCAGTCTGCGCGGTCGCCGTCGGGGTCTTCGTTGCTGTCGCGGCTGCCCTGGTGGGAGTGGCAGAGCCGGATGGCGTCGCCGTCTTGTCCGAATCATCACCGCAGCCGACGATAAGGCCGGCGCCGGCGCCCGCCAGCAACCCAAGCATCTGACGCCGGTTGAGGGTCCGCCGATCATTCCTGTCATTCACAAACTACTCTCCTTCCCTGAGAACGAGGGTTGCTCCCACGCTCAAGGGCTCCGCAATTGCCGCGCGTGACCGCGATCGTTCGTGCATTGATTGCACCCCTTGGGCCGAGGGAGCTGCGCTGCGTGTCTTGTCTGCCCGCGCCGATGTTATCCGATACATAAGCATAGCGAAGACGCAAGCTACGCTGCTGCCGTAGATCGCCAGCGACCAGGTGGTGCCGCTGTCCGTGCCGGCGAAGAGCCCGTGGAGCGTGCCGAGGGCGAATACCGCGAAGGATAGATAGTGGAAAGCGCGCCACGCCCGGTAGCCGATTTGCTGGCGCAGGTAGAAGCTGACGTAGACAGCGCAGGCCAGGTACGCCGCGATGATGCCGAGGCCGGTCCAAACCGGGCGGTACCAGGTGACGAACGGGACGAACAACTCGGCAACTGTGAACCCGGCGTAGGAGTCCAATGCCAGGAACAAGAGGTGAGCGCCGATCGCCAGCACCATCATGAGTGAAATAGCGCGGTGGACGTCCGCCAGGTTGCCTTTGCGCAGCAGCCGCGCGCCGAAGCGACTGGATGTTGCGATACCGAAAACCACTGACGCTGTTGCGAGCAAGTAGGCAACCATGCCGGCGGAGCGGGCCGCGTACCAAGTGAACCGGCCGTCAAGCTCCGCCGTTACTACTGCCGGCACAACAACGGCGGCCGCCGCTGCTGCCGCGATACTACAGACGACAGCGGCCACTATCGCCGGGCGGTCATCCTTCAGTTCACGCACGCCGACGTCCATCCTGGCGTAGCCTGATACTTCCCGGCCTCTGTTATCCAGGCGAAGCCGCGAACGCCAAGCTCGCGGGCTATCCCGTCGTTCTCACTCAAAGAGCCTGGGCCGAGGATAAGGCCAACCTTCGCGCCAACCTCCGCATGTTCTGCCGTATCAGCAAGCACAGAACACTGGCGCGCGCCGGAACGCGCCGGCCGGCCGGTGCGAGGATCGATGACATGATGCACGGGCGAGGCGCCGTTCATCCACCTTCGTTTCGCGGTGGAGCTGGTCGCCACGGCGCCGCAGTTCAACTCCACCACGTCCCTGATCTGCCCCTCTCCGTCATCGAGACCGATGAACCAACCGCGTTCTTCCTCGGGCTCGCCCCCAGCGCGGATGTCGCCGCCCAGGTCGACCAGCGCCGCGGCTTGCGGGGCCAATCTTGCGAACGCCTCGTCCGCCGCCGCGCCTTTGGCGAATCCACCCAGGTCCAGTAGCGCGCCCGACGGCCGGCGCACAACCCGCCTGGGCCCGTCTACTTCGATGTCTGTCCAGCAGAAGCGGCGGAGGCCGGCCGGAGCCGCCTCAGTCCTCGCAGGCAGTTCCTCGAAGGAGCGGTCGTAGCCTATCGATTGTAAGTCAGTCAGGACTACGGGATCGAAGACGCCATCGGTCAAGCGGGCATACCAGAGCGCCCGTCCAAGGATCAGGGCAAGCTCTCCGGTGACCGGCACCTCTGTGGCGGGGCTGTTGTTCAATTGCATCAGGTCGCTCCAGGGAAGAAACCGAGAGAAGCGCGATTCGTAATCGCGAATCGTTCCTTCCGCCGCCGATATTTGCTCGGTAGCGTTGCCGTTGGCGGCTGGGACGGCTATGAGGCAGTCCGTGTTCATCGCTCGAAACTCGTGTCGCATGATTTCGGGCGGTCTCATCAGGAACCCCGGGTCCGGGTGACCACCGAGATGCGAGGCGTCGCCGCCGCTGTGGCCTGGGGTGTGGGCGCAGATGTCGCCTCCGCACCTGACTGCGATCCGCTGGTCCCAGACGCCACAAGCCGGCTGCTGTTTGCGGCGGCCGTAGTCGCCGTTGCGACCGCCTGGACGCTGCTTCCCGTCTCAGATGTTGTCGTGGCCGTGCCCTGGGCGATAGCGCCGTAGATCGACCCGAACGCTGCGGTGCTTAGCGCCCCGACGAATATCGCTATGCGTAACCTTCTTCGCTCGCTGGCTTTGCTCATCCTCGGCTACCTCCTGCCGGCCTGTTGTTCATGGGCACCAAGCTAGTTCCGTCGCGTTAAGGGGAAATTGGAATGCCGTTAGAGGACTTTAATAGCTGCTAAACAGCCCCATCACATCCGACCCCTCGCACCGCGCCGGAGTCGCATGAGTAAGGCAGGCACGATTTTCGGGGTGGGCGCCGTTTTCTAACCGTCCTTTAATGTTGATGCTTCAGGATTCCTCTTATGAAGGTCTTGCTCGTTGAGGACGATCGGAAGCTGTCGCGCGCTCTAACCACGATGCTCGAAGAAGATGGCCACGCGGTGGACCAAGCTCACGACGGTGAGCGTGGCCTGGAACTGGGGACGGAAAATCGTTACGACGTAATAGTGCTCGACGTAATGCTGCCGAGGATGGATGGGTTTGAAGTCTGCCGTACGCTGCGGGCGAACCGCGTGGAGACGCCGATACTCATGCTCACAGCGCGAACTGCCGTGCCCGACCGCGTCCAGGGGTTGGACGCCGGCGCCGACGACTACCTGGCAAAGCCGTTCGCCTTCCGCGAGCTAATGGCCCGCCTTCGCGCGCTCACCCGCCGGGAGGTGGAGGCGAGACAGGGAGATCAGCTTGAAGCGCTGGGGTTAGTGCTGGACTTGCGCCGGCGCCGCGCTCAATACGAAGGACGCCTCCTGGACCTCAGTCCAACCGAGTTCGCGCTTCTGGAGTTCTTCATGCGCAACTGTGGGCGAGTGGTAAGCCAGGCGCAGATACTGGATCACGTGTGGGGCTACGAGTCCTGGCCTGAATCCAACCTGGTGTCTGTCTATATCACCTACCTCCGCCGTAAATTTGCGCGCTTCCGCATCCCCATTGAAGTGAAAAGCATTCGCGGCGTCGGCTACCTCTTCGGCGGTTAAGGTGTTCTCTGCAGCGCGCTGGCGCCTCACGCTTGTCTTCACCGCCGTACTCATCGTTATCCTGCTGACGAGCGGTGTGGTAGTCTACCTGACCACCCGCTCGGTCATGTTCAACCGGGTCGATAGCGACCTGGAAGACCGGGCGCACAGGGATGCCCCGATGCTCTCCCGCGAACCGCCGCCCAGCGATGACGGCACCGGCGGCGACCACGACTTCATCCCGCGCGAATACACTACGGGTGGCTACTTCTACGCGCGCCTGAACTCCGGTGGGCAGGTGACGAGCAGCTCCCCCAACGTTGATTCGGCCGCTCTGGCCACGGGCGATGCCCTGGCCCAGGCGCTCAAGGGCGGCGAGACGTTCGCAAGCACAAAGTCCTCCCAGGGCGATTCGCTCAGGGTGTACGTCTTCCAGCCGGACGATCCACACGGAGATGCGGGCATCGTGGAAGTGGGACGAAGCACGGAGCCCGAGGAAGCGGCGCTTTCACAGTTGCGCATCATTCTGGTTGCGGTGCTTGCCGTAAGCGTTGCTCCTGTCCTGGTGGGTGGCTACCTCCTCTCCGGGCGTGCCCTCCGGCCTATCAAATCCGCGATGGACTCGCAGCGAGCCTTCATCGCCGATGCCTCTCATGAGCTGCGCACACCGGTGGCCGTGGTCCGGACGAACGCAGAACTCTTGAAGCGCCATGTCGGGTCCGCCGCCGCGGGCAAAGCGGAGCGCGATTCGCTGGCCCTTGATGACATCCTCAGCGAATCCGACCGCCTGGGCCGGATGGTTGACCAGCTGTTGACGCTCGCGCAGGTGGATGCAGGAGAGAACGCCCTGGCCGTGGCAGACGTCTCATTCGGCGAGCTGGTCACAGACGTCTCGCGATCCATGAGACCGCTCGCGACGGCGCGCAGCATCGACTTTCAAGTGGAGGTTACCGGCGAATTCTATGTCCGCGGTGACCGCGAGGTGTTGAGAGAGCTGATCGTCATACTTCTCGATAACGCGTTCAAGTATGTCGATCCGCGAGCGCGTGTGGAGCTATCGCTGAAAAAGTCAGCCAAAAGAGTAGAGTTGACGGTCTCTGATACCGGACCCGGTATACCGGCCGACGCCATTCCCCACATCTTCGACCGCTTCTACCGCGTTGACAAGGCCCGATCGCGGGAATCCGGCGGGAGCGGGCTCGGCCTCGCGATCGCCCGTCACATCGCGCAAGCGCATGGCGGCGCTATCCGGCTTGAGAGTATGGAGGGCAAGGGGACCACGGTGACGGTGGAACTGCCCGCCTCCGGGTAGCCGCCTCCCCGTAGCGACAACGATCGCTCCAGTACCGGGCCCGCCTGTCCCTGGCCATAGCGTCCGCGCGTCTTTACCACCGGGCCGGATTCATCGGGACTGCCCGTCTTTGGGCCGAATAGACGAAAGTTGCGTATGCAATTTTACAATAACGGGTTGACAAGGTGTGTCATATGTGGATATAAAGCTACTACGCCCCAAAAATCGAATACCGCGCAGCTTTCACGCTCGAATGGGAGATAGGGCGCGATATGTACGTGGAAATCGTGCAGGGGGCGGATTTGTCCAAGATTCTCTACATTAATAGTGACGGGGCAAGCGCCGGAAGCCGCTTAGCTGATAGCCTGGACCGCGACGAATTTGCGGTGGAAGTGCTGGCCCGGCGAAGTGAAGCGACCAAGGCACTCGATCAGCTGGAGCCAGACCTCGTTCTCGTAGCTTGTGCTGCTCCAGACGGGGGCACACTGCGCTTCTGTGCCGGCCTCCGCACGGTTTCTTCGGTACCCGTTGTCGTCTGCTCACCCAGCGCCCGCGAGGCGGACATCGTGCGTGTCTTTGAGGCCGGGGCGGATGATTATCTGGTGACCCCTATGCGGTCCGTCGAGCTGACGGCGAGGCTTCGCGCCGTGCTGCGCCGGACTGCGGAATCGCCCAAGAAGCAACAGCAGGGCGATCTGTTGGTTGCCGGGCCCATCGAAATCCGTCTCAAGGAACGGAAAGTGTTACGGCACGGCAGCCCGGTGGACCTCTCACCCATAGAGTTCCGCCTCCTGACGACACTGGTTCACGATATTGGCCGTGCTGTGAGCCACTCCAAGTTGATGGCGCACGTCTGGGGGCCGGAATATGTGGACTGTCGCCATTACCTGCGGCTCTATATCAAGTATCTCCGCACCAAGATAGAGGATGACCCGCGGAACCCCAAACTTATCCTCAGCGAATGGGGTGTCGGTTACCGCTTCGAGCCAGTCGCCGCCTGACCGCCTTGCGATCGCCTCGATGATCGCGCGATTCTAACAAATTTCTTGCTTTTGCGCTAACCATTTCTTAACCGTTTTCGGTATCGTTAGAGCAACAACCTCTGCGAGACCTCGTGCTAGCGAGCGGGGGGAGAGATTCGATGAATCGCGTTCTGGTCCTTGGGGAGAGGCCAGAAGAGGCGAAGGCGTTAGCCTTTCGCCTCGGCTTATATGGCTTCGAAGCTGCGCCGAGCGCCGGCGATGTCACACTGGCCCTGCGCTCTCTTTTCGCCTTCAAACCAGACGCTTTAGTCCTCGATGCCGGCAGCCAGAACGGTGTCCGGGAACTATTCAGCCTGCTTGAGCGCGTCGCTCCCATCCCCATCTTCGTTCTCGGTGAGGCCGCGCAGGGCGACGATGCTATCTGGTATCTCGAAGAAGGCGCCGTGGACTACCTCGTGAAGCCGGCCAGCCCCGCGCTGCTCTGCGCCCGCATCAACGCCGTTCTGCGTCGCACACAGGAACCTGGTCACGGCGTCATCCCCGCCGGCGGTCTTGAGATCGATCTGGACCGCCACCAGGTGCGGAAACACGGCGAAGTCGTGGCTCTGACACCCACGGAGTTCCGTCTCCTGCAGATGCTCGCCGAGAACATCGGCCGAGCCTGCAGCCGCAAGGCGTTGCTGGAGCGAGTCTGGGGAGAAGATTACAAGCACTGCGCACACTACCTTCGGCTTTACATCGGCTACCTTCGCGAAAAGCTGGAAGACGACCCGCGAAACCCTCGCATGCTGTTAACTGAGTGGGGAGTTGGATACAGAATGGTGGCCGACCGGGCGACCGCTCCCTCACGCGCCGCCTACCCGCGGACGGCATGGGCCTGACGCCCTCGGGCGATCGCAAGCAAATTCTCTTCATCGCCCGGAAGAAGGATGCGCAGCCCGTCCTCGGGCAGCTTCGACAATATGGTCACCAGGTCTCGCTGGTTGAGGACCTTGATGAGGCGCAAGCTCTTCTCGCCTCCGGCAGCTTCATCTACACTGTGGTAGCCGGGCATGCTCTCGCCGGCCTCCTGGAGCAGCGCTCAGCGTGGGAAAGCGCCGACACCGAGGGTTGGCGGCGGTCAATCAGCGGACTCACCTTCGACCTTCAGAACGTGCTCGGCTCCCTGCACCGGACGATGGACGTATCAGAAGACGCGAATCTTCAGGCTTTGGCCGAACTACGCCAGACGATCTCCATTTTGGGGGCGTACCTGGAGGAATTGACGAACGAACTCGCGGCCTGCGAGGACAATGATATCCGCCTGTCCATCGTGGATCTGGAGGATGTGATAGAAACGGCCGCGATGACTGTGTATCGTTCTGCCTCGGAGCGGCGTCAAAGACTGGTTATCGATTTGGAACTGGAGGTGGCTCAATTGCGGGCGGACGGCGTAAAGTTGAAGCGTATGCTCTCTGCCCTGCTCGATTACGCGTCCGGACAGACGCCTCCGCTGGGCAACGTCACGGTCCACGCCTACCTGGAGTCAGGCGATCCCGTGCTCTGCATATCTTTTTCTGGCGAGGAGACCAGCCGCCCGGAACTGAACCGGCTGTTCAGCAGGCGCCGGGAGCACGCCCCCTGGGCTCCCCTTTCCCGCGTCCAGGCACTGGCGGAGCAGCTGGAGTGCAGGCTATGGCTGGAGAGTGAGCAGGCCCTGGGCACCAGCGTCTTCCTCTCTTTCCCGGCCTGGTCGCATATCGGCGCAGGCCACGCACCTTCGCCTATTCGGAACTAGGGACTCCATGGGGAGGCTATTCGTCCTCGCGGCCCTAATCGCCGTCCTTCTTGGCGCCTTCGCTCCTCGATATGGTTCAGCCCAGGAAGCGCTAACCGTGCAGGTCAACTCCACGGATACGGCCGGCTTTCCCCGCCTGAGCGCCACGGTGACGGTGCTGGGTAACGGCCAGAGGCCGGTGCTGGGCCTGGGCAAGGACGCGTTCCAGGCGACCGCCGGCGGCCCGCCGCTGCCCATATCCGACGTCGTTAGCGCAAACGACTCCGGCCTCGGCATTGGCGTCTTATTGGCCTTCGATACAAGCGGCAGTATGCAGGGCGCGCCCATCGATGGCGCCAAGGAGGCGGGCAAGGCGTTGCTAGCGCAACTGGCGCCCGTTTACCAGGCTGCCGTACTCACCTTCTCCAACAGCGTGGACCTTGTTCAGCCCTTCACGGCAGACCGTGGCGCCCTGACAGCCGCGATCGATCGTCTATCCGCCTCTGGCAACACGCAGCTCTATAGCGCGGTGGCTCAAAGCGCCCAGATCGCTGAGGCCGCCGCGCTGCCTCGCCATGCCGTCGTGCTCCTTTCCGACGGCTTCGATTTCGGCGGCCTGGGCACGATAGATGCCGCTGGTTCCCTCGGCGCTGCCGCCGCGAGTAATGTGCCGTTCTTCGTGGTTGGGCTGGGAAACCAGATAGACCAGCCGTACCTTGAACAGTTGGCCGCAACGTCTAAGGGCCAGCTTTTGCTGGCGCCCGGGCCCGATGCCCTCGGGGCACTCTACCAGAACATCGGCTCCATCCTTCGGCACCAGTACGTGCTTACAATTGATGGCAGCACCATCGACAGCGCAACCGGGGCGCCGCTCCGGATAACCGTGACTGCGGGCGGCGTCACAGCATCGGCGGAGACGCCTCTGAACCTACCCGCAAACGCCGTCACTTCTCCGGCCGCCTCGGTCACCGCGGTCGCAGTTACGCCAGCGGCCACGCCGGCATCGCAAACGGGCGGCGGAGGCAGCAGCACGGCGATCATCATTGCGCTCGTCGCGGGAGGCCTCGGCATCGCCGGAGTGGCAGGTGTCTTCTTCTGGCGGAGAAGGAAGCCCCGCGCGGAAGAGATTGACCTGGGCCGCCGAGTACAGGACCAGCCGACGCCGCCGTTATATCCGCACGTCGGCGCTGTCATCGCGCCCACAGAGGCAAAAGCCTATCTGCAGATGAACACGGAGGACGGGGTGTCCACCTACCCGCTGGGCGATCTACCTGTCACAGTCGGTTTTGCCTCGGACTGCCAGTTACGCCTGCCGAACGGCGGCGGGGGAGGTTGGGAGCGCGCGCGCATCTGGCGTCGCGAAGGCCGCTACATGCTGCACAACCTCTCGCGAATGGGCGGCGTCAGCGTCGGCGGCCGGCCGGCCTCCTGGGCGATCCTTGAGGACGGTGACGAGGTACAGATCGGTGGTCACCGGCTGATATTTCGCGAGCCGGCCGAATCCAGCTCGTAATTTTCTAACAGTTTTCTTCAATTTCTCTTACGCCGTTTTATCAGCGGCTGCCTTTACGATAACGCTAGGCGCCGAAACGACTGCGCTATCGGTTCATCTCAGTCCAGATGGGAGGGGACAAAATGCTGTCCGTGCTCGTTACGTGGATCCAGGCTCACCTGCCGCAAGTCAGGAGTGAGCGAGGCCAGGACCTGATCGAGTATGCGCTGCTCAGCGGCCTGATTGCTGCTGCCATCATCGCGGTTATCGCTCTTGGTGTGCTCACCGGCGCGATCTCCTCTATGGCTGCCGGCATCAAAGACTGCATCGACTTCAAGAAGTCGACGACCTGCGGCCCGTTCTAAGCGGCCGTCTCTCGTGTGCTCGCCTCCTGCCGGCTCTCGGCCCGCGGGAGGCGAGCACACGCCAGGCTGCCCCCCTGTTCCGGACTTTCGCGACAAGGGGGCAAGGCCTGGAAGCGTGTGAGCCTCCGGGCGCCCAGCCGCTCGAATCGCTCCGCCGCATCTGTCTCTCGTTGCCTGAGGTCGAGGAGCGGCTAAGCCACGGCCACCCGGCGTGGTTCGTGCAGGGCAAGAAAACGTTCGTGACGCTCTGTGCCTCGCCCCTCGTGCGCAAGTCGCATTATAACCTCCTGTCGAAGCTACGACGTCTTCTTTGGGCCTATACATCCGAGCCCCAATTGGATGAGGACGAGCAGGTGATCCTTGATGGCAAAATCGTACTCGTCCAAGGTTTCGCTGGTGGAAGAATAGGCTTGCTTCTATTGACTAACCGTCGAATCATCTGGCGCGAGCGAAGCGTCGCAAGACCGCTGAAACCCATACAAGGGGAGATCAGATTGCGTGATGTTGCTTCTGTTGACGATGGATCGATGTTTGACTTCCTTCTTCGAGTAAAACCGATTCGTCTACATCTTCGGAATGGAAGAGATAAGTGCTTAGTTACACCGGACGGAAAAGTCGATCATTGGATTACCACGATCCATACTCTGATTGCAGGCCAAAGCCGTGTGCCCGAATCGCTATCGCAGTAGTAAAGTTTGTGGCTGTGGGCGTGCCCGGTTCAATTTCATGAACCATCCAGTCGGGGAACGCAGCTCAAGCGACGAAACTTGCAAAGTCGAATCCGACGGGATGGCGGTAGACCGGGCGAGTTCCTTTTAGGCACGTCGTCGGCGGCGGCTAGCTCGGCGTGTATCTTGACGTGCCGGTGGACTGGGGCCTGATCGCGAAGCTGGTGCGCGATGCGCACTGGACGGTGGCACCCAGGCGGCTGGTGGACGCGATGCAGGCGAGGCGTCAGGCGAGCGAACGCCCGTAGGGGCGTAGCAACTCGCAGACATGGTTCGCAACTTCGGAAACGCTTCACGAGTTGCTACGCCCCTACAGCCCGGCTACCTATCCCTTCTTCCCTCTTCCTCCTTCCTGCGCTTGTGATACAATTCGCAATCGGTGGCGAGCGTGGACGAAACACTCCTTAAGGTCAGCGATTCGGGCGATCAGCTTGTCAAGGTGAGCGGCCCCGAAGAGGCTGTGGAGGACTCGCTCCGCCAGAATATCCTCCTCGGCTCGGTTGAGGCCGTAGTCAACTGGGCGCGGCGCTCGTCGCTCTGGCCGGTTATGTTCGGGCTTGCCTGCTGCGCCATCGAGAT
>VBJS01000183.1 GCA_005880055.1 Chloroflexota bacterium
TTGGCCTGGAGCTTACTCGCGAACCTTCCGCTGACAGGGCCGAAGCTCGGATCGACTGGCCACTCACCGTCCACGGGTCGACTCACGAACTTCTTGATCAACTCTTTGCACCTCGCACGCTCGGCTTCGAGGTCATACACACCGGTCGCGACAGCGCCCTTGTTCGTAGGCGCTGACTTGGGCCACGGCATATGAATCAGAAAAAACTTCATAATTGGCGCAGGCATTGGACTCTTCTGCGTCACGAGCGTCCCTTCGCCGATCGATGCGGCAAGGAATTGGTTCACGTGCCAGAGCATCTGATCGACGCTCATGCTTCCCCACTGCCGTGGAGAGTTCGGACGGATCGCGGTGAGGCGTGCTTCGATGGAGCTGCGAACGGCGGGATCATGAAGCATCGGCATGGGCGTGGTCCGTGTGAGGGAACGAGGTGATTGTGCCGATCCGAAGCGCCTCTGTCAACGTGAGAACTTCTAGAATCAGTGACGCACGGGTGACGGGGCATCCTGCGACGTGTCCATCATCGCCGACTCTCAGACACCGGGATCGCTTGCCTGTCGCGGCGCGCTCTCGAGACGGACGGTCGCGGCGAGGCTGATCTTCGCTCGCGCGTTCCCTGAGTCGGACTCTCGCTTGCGATCCGCACGGACAACGGGATTGCCCAATGAATCTGGCGATAGCAACCCGCTCGGCGCGGTCCACGTCTCAAACATCATCGCTGTTGCGGTATTGTATCTAGATCCTGACCAGAGTTTGTAGAGATTCCGATCGGGCCTTGCTGCGTTGGAAAGCTACCGCATGCGAGTTTCTGGTGACGGCGTCCCTCCGCGGTGGACGAATGCTCGGCGATCCCGCGTGCTACGGAGCACCGCGCTCGATGTCCCCGTTGCCCGCGTGTGCGCCACGGCGGCCGTGGGCGTCTATCAGCCGAGCCGCCCGGAGGCTTCGCCGCTCTTTCGTCTTGCGCGACCACTTTCGCGCCCCCCCAAGGCGCTACACGGCCGCGACCCCCGCCCCCAGCACTGCCGTCCCACCGTTGCGTACTCGGGCCAGTACGATTGAAATTCCTATCGCGCAAATCCCTATCAGGCCCGACGCGACGAAGTTCGAGCCGCACTATCGGGAGGAGTCTCCCGAAAAACGCAGAGGGCCGGCCGAAGAACGCGGGGAATCATCCGGACGACGCGAGGTGTCACCTGAACGGAGCGAAGTAACATCCGCAATCAAATTCGGGTCTGACCGGTCTGACCCCGATCTTGAGCGACCGGAGGGTTCATGTGAGGGCAGCAACCGCGCTGGCGTTCTCTATCGCACTCGCCATGTCGGCATCGGCCCCGCTCGCGTCGCAGGCCAGCCAGGGCAGTGTGGTCGTGCGGGTGAGCTCCGAGGGCCGCGCTGTACCCGGCGCCACGGTAGCCGCCGCAGCACTGCGCGCAATAACCGACACGGCGGGAAAAGCGGAGCTACGACTCCCAACTGGACCGCAAACCGTATCCGTAACCGCGATCGGATTCGCCCCGGAGACGCTCCACGTGACGGTCGGTGCGACGCCGATCACGCTGGACGTTGCGCTCCGTGCCCAGGCGCAGGAGATGAGCGAGGTCCGCATCGCCACGACGCGCAACGAACGTCGGGTGCAGGACGAACCGACGCGTGTCGAAGTGGTCGATCGGGACGATGTGGAAGAGCAGATCGCCGGGTCGCCAGGCGTGATCGCTGAACTCCTGACGGAGTCAGGCGGTGTCCGCGTCCAGCGCACCTCGGCTGGATCGTCGGGCGCCAGCGTTCGCATTCGGGGACTGCGCGGTCGGTACACGAAGATCCTATCGGATGGACTCCCGCTCTTCGGCATCACCACCGAAGGACTCGGCACGCTCCAGATTCCACCGAGCGACCTGCACTCCGTGGAGGTCATCAAGGGCGTCGCCTCGGCGCTCTACGGCCCGACGGCATTGGGCGGTGTGGTCAACCTCATGTCGGAGCGACCAACGTCGCCGTCCGAGTTCGTGCTGAACCAGACGTCGAGCGGCGGAAGCGATGCGGTGCTGTGGCAGACACACGTACTCAGTCCGCAGTGGGGATACACGCTGCTTGCGGACGCGAATCACCAGGGCCTGAAGGACGGCGACCACGACGGATGGGCGGATTTCAATGGCTTCACGCGGATCCTGGCGCGACCGCGGCTGTTCTGGACCGGGCCGCACGGCAACTCGTGGTTCGTCACCAGCGGGTACACATCCGAGAACCGCACCGGCGGCACCGTGGGCGGTGCCACGCTGCCGAACGGCGAATCATTCCGCCAGGATGCAAAGACGCAGCGCGGTGACGTCGGCACCGTCGCGCGTTTCTTCCTCAAGCCCGACGCGCTGCTCACGTTACGCGGCTCAACGACGCAGGAACAGCGGACGAACTGGTTCGGCACGATTCGGGAGCGTGATCGGCGCAACGCGCTGTTCAGCGAAGCCTCGCTCACCGTGTCCCACGGCTCACAGGTGGTGGTCGCTGGCGCCGCAGTCGAACGCGACGCGTACACAGCCGTCGACCTTCCCCAGCACGACTACACGTTCATGGCGCCAGGGCTCTTCATCGAGCACACATGGTCCCCGGTGCGGTGGTTCGGGATGAGTTCGAGCGCGAGGGCAGATTTCCACAACAAGTACGGCACGTTCGTGAGTCCCCGCCTGTCGGCGCTTTTCCGCACGGGTGAGCAATGGAGCGCACGTCTTTCAGCGGGCTCCGGCGTGTACACACCGACGCCGTTCACTGAGGAAACCGGGGCCATTGGCCTCACCTATGCCAGGCCGATCTCGACGCTCGAAGCTGAACGTGCGGTTGGCGCGTCGGTGGACATCGCCGGAAAGGTGGGCTTCGTGGAGCTATACGCGTCGGCGCACCGCACGCGCATCGATCACGCCGTGGCATTGCGGAGCGTGCCGAGTTCAGTACTGGATGTGGAACTGGTGAACGCGGCACAGCCCACGCGCACCGGTGGTTTTGAGTTCTACGCACGCACGCGCACAGAACCGTTCCACGTCAAGGCGTCGTACACGTACCTCCAGGCAACGGAACTCGACGTCGAGAATGGCGTCAGGCGCGACGTTCCACTCAATCCCCGGCACGGTGTCGGACTCACGGGCGCGTACGAGAAGGGCCACGATGCGGTGGGACTGGAGTTCTACTACAACGGGCGCCAGCACGTTACCGATGATCCGTATCGGTCCATCACCCGGCCATACTTCACGATCGATGCGCTGGTCCAGAAGCAGATCGGGCGCCTGATCGCCTTTGTGCATGGCGAGGACCTCAACAACGTGCGCCAGACGCACTACGATCCGATCATCAGGCCCACACCGGGTCCTGGTGGGCGATGGACGACGGATGTGTGGGCGCCGCTCGAGGGGGCTGTGGTGAACGCGGGATTCCGCTGGCAGTACTGAGGCCGCGCGCGCAGAAGGCAGACTTCGTTCGCTCGGTAGTCACCTCCACTTCGCGGGGCAGGCCGTCCTGGGAAAGGCGGTTT
>VBJS01000032.1 GCA_005880055.1 Chloroflexota bacterium
CGATCATTTATCGCTGCTCGATATATCCCACGAATTCTGGGACGGCCGTCGCGCGCTTGAAGTGCTGCGCGGACTCCATCTCGCTGTAGCCCGCGGCCAGTTCCTGGCCGTCATTGGACCAAGCGGCTGCGGTAAGTCCACTCTTCTCCGCATCGCCGGCGGGCTGCTCCGGCCGTCGGGCGGCCGGGTGTTGATCGATGCTCGCGCGCCCCGATATGCGCAGCGGGCGCGGGACATCGGCTATGTGTTCCAGGACGCGGCGCTCCTTCCCTGGCGTAACGTCCTGGCCAACGTTCGGTTGCCTATCGAGATTAGCGGCAACAACGGCCGCCATCGCCGGGCGCCGGACGAATTGCTCGACGTGATGGGGCTGACCGCGTTCGGCAGCTACTACCCCCATCAATTGTCCGGTGGCATGCAGCAGCGGGTGGCGCTCGCGCGGGCGCTCGTTTTCAACCCCTCGCTGCTACTGATGGATGAACCGTTCGGGGCCCTGGACGAGATCACGCGTGAGCAGATGCGGTACGAGCTGTTACGTCTCTGGAACTCCTACCGCCTGGCTGATGAACCTAAAAGCGTCCTCTTCGTGACGCACTCGATCACCGAGGCCGTGACCCTCGCCGACCGCGTCGTCGTGCTCAGCGAGAGGCCGGCGCGCGTTCTCGCGGATATAGACCTGGAATTGCCGAGACCGCGGACACGGGAGATGGAACGCACAAAACCTTACCTGGACTACGTAGACGTGATAAGAGGCCACCTCGAAAGACGGCCGGAGCCTGCCCTGGTATGAGAAATGATTGGGGCCACCGCCTGCGCGCTGTAGCGTTTGTTGCCCTTCCCCCGCTGATCGCCCTGATAGCGATCTTCGCGCTCTGGGAGCTGTACATCTCCTGGCGGGACGTATCGATCCTGGTGCTTCCCGCGCCGTCAGACGCGATCCAGCGCTTCTTCGAAGACCCCGGCTTTTACTGGAGGGAAGCGGGCTATACCCTCTACGAGGCCACACTAGGGCTGCTGCTTGGTTCCGCTGTCGCTCTGGCCTGCGCCGTCCTAATGGCCCACTCCCGCGTTGCGGAGCGAACGATTTTTCCGCTGGCGATCCTGATCAAAGTGACGCCGCTCGTCGCCGTGGTACCGATGCTCGTCATCATCTTCGGGTTTGGGATCGCGCCCAAGATCATCGTGGCAGGCCTGTTTTCATTCTTCCCGATGCTGGTCAACGCAATGACGGGCTTTCGTGATATCAATGCCCAGGCGCGCGACTTCCTGGCTTCACTACGCGCGAGCACATGGCAAATCTTCTGGAAGCTGCGCCTGCCCGGCGCCATGCCATACCTGTTCGCCGGGTTGAAGGTGGCCTACCCGCTGGCGCTCACCGGCGCCGTGGTGGCCGAATACTTCACCGGCGACCGTGGTCTGGGAGTGACCATCTTTCGCGCCAACGCCAACCTGAACACACCCACGTTATTCGCAGCCTGCGGAGTGCTGGCAATCAGTGGCGTTGCGATCAACGTATTTATATCGGTTATCGAGCGCCGCGTGCTCTTCTGGCACGAGTCCGTGCGCAGCACAGATTAGGAGGAGAATGTGAGGCGACCATCGATACGCCAAGGCCGGAGTCACGGAGGACCGTCGACCCCGTCCGTCGCCCGTGTCATCTTCCTCGTCTTCGCAGCTATGTTAGTCGGAAGCGCTTGCTCCAGCAGCGACTCCAACGACGGGGGCGCGAGCCAGACAGCTGGGCCCAACGGCGCGCCGCCTCCGGCGAGCGTGACGTTCATGGCCGGCTTCAAGCCGCAGGCGAACCTGCCGTTTGTCGGAGTCTACGTCGGCCAGGAGAAGGGCTACTTCGCCGACGAGAACCTCACCGTCGATATCAAGCACGTCACGACCCCCGGCGATAACTTTCGTTTCCTGGCGGCCGGAGAGGTCCAGTTCACAACGGCCGACGCACAGGAAGTCCTCAACCGTCGCGCGGCCGATCCGCCGCTGGATATTGTCTCACTGGCGTTGATCGGACAGCGCGGGCAACAAGGGTTCGCAGTAAAGGCCGACTCCGGCATACAAACGCCGAAGGACTGGGTCGGGAAGACGGCCGGCTACAAGGGCAGTGAGGTAACACCCGACTACCTGGCGATTCTCAAGTCGCAAGGAGTGGACCGCGCGAGCGTGAAGGAGGTGAAGGTCGGCTTCGAGCCCCAGGTATTAACCGAGGGCCAGGTGGACATCTACCCCGTGTTCGTCTCCAATGAGCCGGACACGTTGAAGCGCGCCGGGCAGGACGTGAAGGTATTCGAGGCTAAGGACTTCGGGGCGCCCACCCTGGGCCTGACATTCGCGACAACCGGCGACTACGTCCGCCAGAACCCGGACATCGTGCAGCGCTTTCTGCGCGGGGCGATTCGCGGAATACACTACGCAGACAAGCATCGCGACGAGGCGCTTGACATCGTCCTCAAGTACGCCCCCGGAGAGGACCGGGAGCACGAGCGCTACATGATGGAGACGGAGCTAAAAGGCGCGTTCAGCGGTGAAGCCTTGCTAAACGGCCTGGGGGCGCAGACGAAAGACGAGTGGCAGCGGCTGCACGACTTCCTCGTCCAGTACGGGGCCCTGCCTACCCCCCTGCCGGACGTTTCGGCGGCATTCACGGACCAGTTCCTGCTCGCAGCTCATGAGCCGCCGCCCTGGGCGGGCGGCGCCGCTCCAACCCCAGCGTCGTCGCCGGCCACAGCGTCCGCAAGTTCCGGAGGTTACTAGAGCGGTCCTCCGGCTGACGCCCCACGCGCAAGACAGCCGGCTGAGGGAGTTTGAATGAAAGGGCAGGGAGTCCGCGTGCTGCTGGCCGCGTATGCGGGCGCTCTGGCAATACTCGGTGCAGGCGCCGTCGTCGGCGGCGTCCTGCTGTATGATGCCAGCGGCCCGTCCGACGCGGCCGAAGCGGCAGCCGACGAACATACATACAATTTCGCAACCTGGGAGTTGCAGCACTTCCCCCACAAGTGGGTCTACTGGCTTCGTCATCTCTCCAGCGGACATAGCGGTGACGAACAAGAGCAGAGCATTCACCGCTATTTTCAGCTTACAGACGAGATCGCCGGCCTGACTCAGGAGCGCACGGACCCCGAGCGGCTGGCGGCGTCTGAAGCGGAGCGCGCAGGGTTGAGAGCGGACGTGGAGCATACAATCGAGGGACGGATAACGGGCATCCTGGAGGACCAGGGGCTGGCTATGAGGCCGCCGTTATTCGGGGACCTCGGTCTCATCTTTCCACCTGTGGATTTCGAGCTGGATGCGCCGCCGCGCGTGCTCGCGATTTCGCCCAGGGACAGGATTGAGCTTGACCGCTCCTTCGCGCTCGAACCGGGCCTAAACGTGGAAGCCGTATCAGCAATCGAGCGGCAGGCGGAATCGGCCAACAGGGGGGAACAGGGCGTGTCGGCGCTCGTCGTTGGACTGGGAGGTATCGCCACCTATCCAAGCATCGTCTCCGGCGACGACTCCTACAGCCAGATGATCGATACGGCGTTTCACGAGTGGACCCACCAGTACCTGGTCTTCTTTCCGCTGGGAAGAAGCTACTTCTCCGGCGGCGAGACACGGACGCTGAACGAGAGCGTAGCCCAGGTGAGCGGGCACGAGCTGGCGCGGCTCTATTTCCAGAAGTACCCAGCGGTGCAGCAGTCTTCCGTGTCTCCTCAGCCGGGATTCGACATTACGGGCGAAATGCGCGCCTTGCGCCGGGAAGTGGAGTCACTGCTTAGCGAGCAAAAAGTGACTGACGCCGAGGCGCTAATGGCAACGAAACGCGATGAGTTCGCCGCCAAGGGATACTACATCCGCCGTCTCAACCAGGCGTACTTTGCCTTCCACGGTTCATACGCAGACTCGCCCGCTTCTATCGATCCAATCGGGCCCGAACTCCAGTTGCTGTTGGTGCAGTCTGGCTCCCCGGGCAGCTTTCTACGAGCCGCCGCCGGCGTCACCACTCGCAGCGAATTGGAATCTCTGCTCGGTCAATAGCAGCGTCTACCCGCGTCTCAGTCCTGCAATCTGTACGGGAAGTCAACCACCCGGATCTGCGGCCTCTGTTTGAGGAAGGGACGGAGCCGAAGGACATCGCGGTTGTGCAACAGGCGTTCCCACCAATGCCGCGGCACAAAGCTGGGAAGGACGATCGTGATCCGTTGGGGTTCCGTCCGCTCCAGCAGCTCCAGGTACTCGAGCATCGGAGCGACGAAGGCGCGGTAAGGTGATTCGACGATGTGCACCGGGATATCCGGCACAGCCAGGCTCCACTGCTCTCGAAACGTTTCGGCCGCCTCGCGATCATCCGTCAGGTGCACTGCGCTGACCTTGCGCGAGAGTTCACGGGCCATTGCAATCGCGCCGAGAGCGATCTTGTTGATTCCATCCACAGGCACAATTACATGATCGCGGGGAGGAATGTAGCTCGGCGCGTCGCGTCCGCCGGTGCTAACCAGTGGGACCGCGGAGGGTACCGGCAGGGGCAATTCAGATTCGTCGACCTGTATTTGGCGGGCAAACCAGTCATAGTGGCGGCGGATCATGGCGAATACGGCGATTAAGGCAAGCATCATGAGGATGGAGATCCACGCGCCCGTTGTGAACTTAGTGAGTCCAATGACCACGGCGACAATCGCCGTAGCAACCGCGCCCAAGCCGCTGATCGCCAGGCCGGTCCGCCAGCCCGCCTCCTTCAGGCGCAGCCAGTGTCTGACCATTCCCGATTGCGAGAGGGTAAACGAGACGAAGACGCCCAGCGCATAGAGGGGGATCAACCGGTTGACATCTCCTTCGAAAATCGCGAGCAAGACAGCCGCGGCCGTGGCGAGGATCAGAATCCCGTGGGAGTACGCGAGGCGGTCTCCCCGAAAGCTAAACTGCCGCGGTAGGAAGCGGTCACGCGAGAGAATAGCCGCCAGCGGAGGAAATCCGTTGAAGCTTGTGTTCGCCGCGAGGACGAGAACGAGTGCAGTCGCGACCTGGTACCCGTAATAGAAGATTCCGCTGCCGAGAGTGACTTTGCCCAGCTTGGAAACTATCGTCTCGTCTCCGCCCGGCACCAGGCCGAAGCGGCTGCTAAGGAAAGTGATCCCCAGGAAGAGAAAAGCCAATGCCCCCGCCATCGTCGCCATCGTGATGCGCGCGTTCCTGACTTCGGGCTTCTTGAATACGGGAACGCCGTTTGAGATCGCCTCGATGCCGGTGAGCGCGGCGCTGCCGGACGAGAAAGCTCGCATCAGCAGGAACAGGCCTAGCCCTTGTGTAGCCACAACGGTCCTCTCCGGCGGCGCTCCATGGAGCAGCGAACCGGGCGCGTCTCCGAGCAGCACTTTTGCGAGGCCGACAACAATTACTGTTGTCATCGACAGGATGAAGAAGTACGTGGGTATCGCGAACAGGGTGCCGGCCTCGCGTATTCCTCGGAGATTGCCCACCGTGATCAGCGCGATCATCATCACCCCGATCGGGACCCGCACATCATGCAGGTCCGGGACGGCAGAGGTGACAGCGGCGACACCGGCCGCCACGCTCACCGAGACCGTCAATATGTAGTCGACGAGAAGCGCTGCACCTGCAACTAGCCCCGCCGGCCGGCCCAGGTTGTCATGGGCCACTATGTAGGCCCCGCCCCCGCTGGGATACGCCTTAATCGTTTGCAGATAGGAGGCGGTGACGATCAAAAGGAGCAGGGCGATGAGCGCCGCAATGGGCAGCGCGTCGTGAAGCGCGCCGGACCCAGCTAGCAAGAGGATTATGAGGATCTCCTCAGTAGCGTAGGCCGAAGATGACAGCGCGTCTGACGAGAAGATTGCCAACGCCTTGACCTTGCTGAGGCGCTCGTGGACAAGCTGCGAGCTGGCGAACGGCGCACCCAGGAACCAGCCCTTTACGGCGGCGAGAAGTCGCTCTAGGCGGCCGCGCGGGCGGCTGCCCAGGCGGGTCGCCTCAAAGTAGCCCGGCGCCCGCCGTGTGAACCGCTGCTCTCGCGGAACGACGCGGAGGTAGCGGTCACCGGCGCGCAACCCCTTCTTTACCTCCCGCAGCTCGATGTCTACGTCCGAGCGGGGCCGCTCGCCCCTCTCCTGCCTCGGTATGACTATCCGTTCGCGTTCTATCGAATGGGCGTGAGCGGAACGTGCGCGTCCGCGGCCCAGAGACGGCGCGGCCGAGACACCCATCTCCGGTGCGTCAGGCGGTTGTGTCGGGCCGCCGGGTATACGCCGGCGCGGCCTGCGGATGAATGATGGTCCCCGGTCTTTAGTACCCAAACGATGCTACAGGGAACATAGAGCGCACCAGCTCAGGCTAGCATTCAGCGGCGGCTGTCCGCCACAGTGAGCAAGCCTCTGGGGGCCGGCCGGCCATCCGTCAAGCCGGCAGCCGGGTTCGCGTGCTAAGCGGCGCGCCGTTCGGCGGGATAGGCAGAGGCTTGTGGCGGTGGCGGAATTTGCAGAACCTGGCCGGGCTTGAGGTCAGCATCAGGGTTGGAGTTGGGGTCCAGGTTGTTGGCCTGGATGATCGCCTTGGCCGTCGTGTTGAATTTGGCCGCAATGCTATTGAGCGTATCGTGCGGCCGCGTCGTGTAGTAAACCGTGGCCGGCGTAGGGGCGGCTGTCGGCGGCGGCGGTGTGGGCGCCGGCGTCGGTGTCCCGCGCACCGGGAAGCGCGGCTCCGGAGGCCCAGACGTCGGCGAGACGCCCGGGGCTCCACCACCTCCCGAAGGGCCCCTGCAGGCGCCCGGCCTGGACGGCGCCTGGTCCTGCTTGAATACTTCCTGCCTGCCTCCGCACGGTATCAAGGCGACATCGCCCGGTTTCTCGAAGTCGCGGGGCGGAATCTGAAGGTACTTGTCCGCGTCCTGCATGAACTGCCGCCACATCGGCCCAGTCCCGGCCGAACTGAAGGTCCCCGGCGCCATCGGAGTGTTATCTGCATTACCCATCCAGACCCCCGCCGCCAGGTCGGGTGTATAGCCCATGACCACGCCATCGCGGAAGTCTTCGCTCGTTCCCGTCTTGATCGCCGCCGGGCGGTCAATCGTGAGGCGGCTCCAGTTGATCGCCTCGTGCGAGAGGATGTCGGTGAGCATATAGGCGTAAGCCGGGTCCGTCACCTGACGTTGGTCCGGCTGCTGGTACTGGTAGATGAGGTTGCCCTGGGCGTCCTGGATCTTGAGGACGGAGACGGGGTCCAGTTCGCGGAAGCCCGCCGGCAGGTCCTCTGACGTAGGCCGTCCTTTCATGACGCCGTTGTTGGCGAGGACGCTGAAGGCGAACGTCATGTCGACAAGCTTCACTTCGCATGCACCGAGGGTGATAGTCAGGCCGCAGTCGCTCTGGTTCAGGTCGGTGATGCCCATCTTGTGGGCTGTAGCCCGCATGTTGTCGACGCCCACGCTGTCCACCGCTCGCACCGCCGCCGTATTGACAGATTCTGAAAGCGCCTTGCGGACGATGATGTTCCCCAGGTAGCTGAAGTTCCAGTTGTTGATCTGCTTCTTGGTGCCTCCGCCGGCCTCTACATACAGGGGCGCGTCCTGGATGTTTGTCGACGGCACCCAGCCCTGCTCGAACGCCGTCAGGTACGTGAACATCTTCATGGTGGACCCGTGCGATTGGAGCGACGTAGCGATGTCGACTTTTCCGGCGATATCTTCGCGGTTGTAGTCGCGGCTCCCCAGGTAGGCCAGGATTTCGCCAGTGCTGGGCCGCATCGCGACAAGAGAGCCATCGTGGCCCCCGTAGCGCGCTTCATTTTTGGCGATGTTCTCCTCCAGCGCCCGCTGGCCGATGTCTTGCAGACCCAGATCGATCGTTGTGGTTATCCGCAGGCCGCCCTGGCGCACGACCTCGTCGCAGGGAACATCGCCGGGGGCCTTGAACAGGCCGGCGGCGCACATCTTCTTCACCTGATCCTCCACGTACCAGACAAAGTGCGGCGCCCTGATGTCCACATTGTTGCCGTTTGTGTAATTGAGTGGTTCGTTGCGCGCCGCCTCGATCTGCTCCGGCGTTAGCTGCAGGAGCGCCTGGTTGTGGTCGGCTGGGTTCTTTAGGTTGTGAATTTCGTCCAGGTGGCGAAGCATAAGATCCAGCACTTCCAATTGCCGAGCCTTCGCCAGGTTCGGGTCAGAGTAAACACCGGGCGCCTGGGGCAGGCCGGCCAAGAGTGCGGCCTCGCCAAGGGTGAGGTCCTTGGCGCTCTTCCCGAAGTACGCCTTGGCGGCAGCTTCCGCGCCGAACGCCTGGTTAGCATAGTCCACCTGGTTCAGATACCACTCCAGGATCTGGTCGTCGCTGTACTGGCGCTTGAGTTCCAGGGCGATGACCGTTTCCTTCAACTTCCGGTCGATGCTGCGCGGAGCGAGACCCTGCGCGTCATGTTGGATATAGATGTTCTTCACCAGCTGCTGGGTTATGGAGCTGCCGCCGCTTCCTTCCAGGAAACCGGGCCCGAACGGCGTCAGGTTCTCGATGCCGGCGCGCGCCAGGCCCTTCAAGTTGACGCCGGCGTTCCCGTAGAAGCTGGCGTCTTCGGTCGCGATTGTGGCTGCGATCAGGAAGGGCGAGATCTGGCTCAGCGGCACAGGGTCCTTCAAACCGCCGTTGCGGTCTATGTACTGGTAGAGTAGGGCTGTACCCGCCCGGTCATACGCCCGGCTGCCGCCGCTGGTGGTCTCGGCGATCGCCTCCTGCGGCGTCTTCAGATCGTGTGCATACGCCCGGTAGAGGATGAAACCGGCGGCGAGCGAGGAGAAGATGCCGAGAACTACTCCGAAAAGTAGCAGAGTGAGCACTACCTGCAGGCGGGAACGGCTCAGTTGCCCACGCCGTGCACGCGCCTGCCTGGCGCGCTTACGGCGTATGCGGTAGATGTTCTCCAACGTCAATCCATTCTGCGGCGAGCGTCAACGTCACCATTGAGTACAACGAAGTGAGAAAGGCCGAAGATTCTGAGTGGGGTGGCCTCGAGCGGGTAAAGAAGGTATCGCAAAGCCTGCCCGGCCAATCGCCGTCGCGCCAGGACATGGTCGAAGCCCGGGTAGACGTAGGAGTGGATCAGGGGCCGCAACCCCGCCCGCCGGAAGATCCGCTGCAACTGTCGCCTGGTGTAGGCGCGCGCGTGCGGCACCAGGCGATCGCGCAAGGGGTCCGGCAGGTAGTTGATGAACGGTATATTCCCGAACACGTATCGCCTGCCCAGGAAGATGCCGTGGGTCTCAAACGGGTACAGCCTGTTGGGGCAGAAGATGACCACGCGCCCACCAGGCGCCAGCACTCGGCGCGTCTCCCGCAACGTCTCCACGTCGTTGGTCACGTGCTCGAGAACTTCGTGAAGGAGCACCACGTCGAAGATGTCGTCCTGGTACGGCAAGTGCTCGCCCACGGCAACGGTAAGGTTCGGCACCTCCTTGCCGCCCACGGTGACACGCTCGGCGTCGATGTCGAAGCCGTAGACATGCGGCGAAAACTCGCGCAGCCGCCGGACGAAGGCGCCGACGCCGCATCCGACATCCAGTATCCGCTTGTCGTCCAAATCCACGTAACGCCGGACGAGGGCGAGACGGCGCTCCAGCCCCCGCGTCCAGATCTGGCTTGGGTGGCCCAGTGTCGCTCGTTTATCAGTTGATTCTACGGGGGTGGGTTTGGTCATAGGGGAATCGGAAGGGAAATGGGAAATGAGAAATGGGACAAGAGTCATTTCCCATTTCCTATTCCTCCGCTGGTAGAAACGCGCCCGCTGCTATAATGGTTTCTGTCCCCACGGCTGGAGGTCTCGTTGCACCTTTCCACAGAACAAGTCCAGCACATCGCCCGCCTGGCGCGAGTCGAGATCGGCGAAGAGGAGGTCGAGCGCTTCAGCGAGCAGCTCTCGGCCATCCTGGACTACTTCCAACGGCTGCAGCAGGTGGATACCGAGGGCGTGTCTCCAACCGCTCACACCCTGCCGCTCCACAACATCTTCCGCGACGATGAACCGGAACCCTGCCTCGAGCCGGAGGAGGTGCTGGCAAACGCGCCTCAGCGCGAAGGCGACCTCTTCCGGGTGAAGGCCGTGCTCGAAGAGTGACCCTCGGGCGCATGAAACCTGCGGACGGCCGACCGCGTGAAGCAGCGACCCTATCCCGAAGATGACGGACCTTCACTGGCTCACCCTCAGCGAAGCCGCCGAATTGCTGCGCCGCCGAGAGGCGTCCTCTGTCGAGCTTACCCAGGCCGCCTTCGAACGCGTCGCGAGGCTGGACCGAGAGATACACGCCTTCCTCACCCTGACCCAGGAGCGGGCGCTGGCACAGGCCCGCCGGGCAGACGAAATGCTTGCGGGCGGCGAGGGCGGCCCTCTCACCGGCGTCCCGGCCGCTATCAAGGACGTGATCTGCACGGCAGGCGTGCGTACCACCGCCGGCTCGAAGATTTTAGAGCCGTTCGTCCCGCCCTACGACGCCAATGTGATAACGCTGCTGGATGAAGCCGGATTCGTCATGCTGGGCAAGACCAACATGGATGAATTTGCGATGGGCTCCAGCGGCGAGAACTCGGCCTACGGCCCCACCCGCAACCCCTGGGCGCCTGACCGGGTCCCGGGCGGCTCGTCGTCCGGTTCGGCTGCTGCCGTCGCCGCCGGCATGGCGTATTACGCGCTCGGAAGCGACACCGGCGGCTCCATCCGGCAGCCGGCGTCGCTGTCCGGTGTCGTCGGGCTCAAACCCACTTATGGGCGCGTCTCCCGATACGGCCTCATCGCCTTCGGCTCCTCACTCGATCAGATTGGGCCCTTCACCCGGTCGGTGCAGGACGCTGCCCTCGTCTTTCAGGCGATCGCGGGATACGACCAGCGAGACTCCACGTCGGCCGAGATGGCCGTGCCAGATATAGCGTCCGCGCTAGGAGGTGACCTGAACGGCCTGCGGGTGGGAGTGCCGCAGGAGTATTTCGTGGAAGGCATGGATGAAGCAGTCCGAAACGCTGTGGTGACGGCAATCAACCAGCTGCATTCGCTTGGCGCCGAGATCGATTGGGAAGTGTCTCTGCCTTCAAGCCCTCACGCTCTGGCCGTCTATTACATCATCGCGCCCTCCGAAGCATCCGCCAACCTCGCCCGCTACGACGGCGTGAAGTATGGCTATGCCTACCAGGAGGGCGCTTCTATGTGGGAGAACATGGAAAAGACGCGCCGCTTCGGTTTCGGGGAAGAGGTCAAACGCCGGATCATGGTCGGCACCTACGCGCTCTCCGCCGGCTACTACGACGCTTACTACCTGAAGGCGCAAAAAGTGCGTACCCTCATCCGGCGGGAATTCGACGAGGCCTTCGAGAAGTACGACGTACTCGTCGCGCCGGTCAGCCCCACGCCGGCGTTCAAGCTGGGGCAGAAGGTATCGGACCCGCTCCAAATGTACCTGAGCGATGTCTGCACGATCCCTGTCAACATCGCCGGCCTGCCCGGGATCTCAGTACCGTGCGGCTTCGCCCCGGCCGAGGATGGCGCCCGCCTGCCGGTGGGGCTCCAGATACTCGCCAAGCCGTTCGACGAAGCGACGCTGTTCCGGACAGCGTACGCCTACGAGCAGGCCGCGGGCTGGTGGCGCGAACGGCCCGCCGAGATCTAAGCACGTCCGGACGAACGCTTCTGCTTATCGCGTCGCGTCAGCCAGCGAAAGATCCAGCGCGGCCGACGCTGCCCACGGCCAAAGCTTGACCGCGCGCCCGGCACAAGCCACGCTAGTTTGCGTGAAACCGCAAAGGCTAAGCAATATCAGCACTCCGGCACTCGTGATCGACCTATCTGTCATGGAGAACAACATTCGCCTTATGGCGCAGGCGTTTGCCAGCGGGCCATGCAAGCTGCGGCCGCACTTCAAGGCGCATAAGACGCCCGAGATCGCCAGGCGGCAACTGGCGGCCGGCTCTTGCGTCGGCATCACCTGCGCGACTGTCGGTGAAGCGGAGGTGGCGGCGGGTTTATGCGACGACGTCCTTATCGCAAACGAGGTTCTCGGTAACGACAAGTGCCGCCGCGTGGCGGCGCTGGCGAAAAGCATTGACGTAAAAGTTGCGGTCGACTCCGAACAGGGGCTGCGCGAGATTTCGATGGCGGCGCGGGACGCGAACTCCGAAGTCGGAGTGCTGGTTGAGGTAAACATCGGCTTTCGGGCGGGCACGCAGCCCGGTCAGCCGGCGGCAGCCCTCGCCCAGCGGGTTGCCGAGACTGATGGGGTCAGGCTCCGGGGCCTCATGGGCTACGAAGGCGCGGCCATGGGCATTCCGGAACGCGATAAGCGCGAAGCAGCGGCTCGCGCGGCGGTGGGACGGCTGCTGGTATCGGTCACAGCCGTAAGTGACGCCGGGCTGCCCTGCGAAATAGTCTCGGCCGGCGGAACGGGAACTTACGACATCACGGGCCGGATGGAAGGTGTGACAGAGATCCAGGCCGGCTCTTACGTCTTGATGGATACCGAGTATGCGAAGCAGGACCTCCCGTTTGCAAAAGCCTTCTGGGTGCTCGGGACGGTCATCAGCCGTCCAGGCGCGACGACCGTCACGGCAGACTGCGGGCATAAGTCCTGCACGCAGGACCACGGTATGCCGCAAGTGAAGGACCTGCCCGGCGCAACCGTGATGTTCCTGGCCGATGAGCACGCTATGATTGGTGTACCGCCGGGCTGCAGCCTTGGGCCGGGCGACCGCGTGGCCCTCTGGCCCTCTCACATCGACCCAACCATCAACCTGCATGACATGATCTACGTAGCGGAGGGCGAGCACGTGGTCGACGTCTGGCCGGTCGCGGCGCGGGGATACATCGAACAACGGAGGGAGTCTTGAACCGCGAAGGACAAGTTGAGGCTGTCTGCCTGAGCAAGGAAGGCGGGGTGCCGAAGTACTCTCAGCAGCGCGTAACTATCGGCCCGTTTGGCGTCGAAGGCGACTACCACGCAGGCGAGATCACGCGGCACGGCCGCGATGCCGGCATGCCGAACAAGCGTCAGGTTACAGTCGTCGCCGCTGAATCAATCGATGCCGTAGCCAAGGCGCTCGACGTTTCGATTCCTCCGGGCGGCCTGGGCGAAAACATCCTTGTTCG
>VBJS01000187.1 GCA_005880055.1 Chloroflexota bacterium
CTCCTGCCATTGATGAAGAATGTGGGAGTGCCATTGACTCCGCTGTGGACGCCGCTCATGAAGTCTTCGCGGACTCGCTCTTGGTGGACATGCTTCGTCAGATCCGTGGTGAACCGGTCCAAATGCAGTCCAAGCCTCTCGCCGTAAGCCAGGAGATCCTGCTGTCGCAAGTTCGCCTGGTTCTCGTAGAGAATGTCGTGCATTTCCCAGAACTTGCCTTGCGCCGACGCCGCCTCAGCGGCTTCGGCGGCCTGCTGCGAGTGTGGATGCGACGTGGTGATCGGAAAGTTGCGGAAGACGAAGCGCAGCCGGTCGCCCATGCGCGCCTGGATTTCCTTGATGATGGGATACGCGGCGCCACAGTACGGGCACTCATAGTCGCCGTACTCCACAAGCGTCACGGGTGCGCCGGGCGGCCCCTGGATATGGTCTCGTTCATCGGAGACGGGATTGGTTAGCGCCGGTTCCCATTGTGAGGTACTCACGAACCGCTGTCCTTACCGAGACCCTCCAGCGCATGGAGGATGCCGTCGGCGCCGGGGTTCACGCCCACGGGAGAGATATAACTCCAACGCACGATGCCGTCGGCGTCGATCACGAATAGCGCACGCTCGCTGGTCCCCTCCTTCGTCCGGTAAACATGGTATGACCGCGCAACCGCCCCCTTGGGCTCAAAATCGGAGAGGAGTGGAAAGTGCAGGTTTCTGTCCTTCGCAAAGGCCAGGTGGCACCAGACACTGTCCACCGAAATGCCAATCAGCTCCGCGTTGAACTTGCGGAACTCGGGGAGCACTTCCTGATATAGAGCCATCTGGTCGGAGCAGACGGGACTCCAATCCTCGGGGTAGAACGCGAGAATGACGGGTTGCCCGCGGAGCTCCGCGAGTGACACCATTTGATCCGGTGTGGAGGGAAGCTCGAAGGCTGGCGCTTCCGACCCAGTTGGCAACGGCATTGGGGGATGGCTGCCGCTCGTGTTGTCCATATCGAGACCTCCTACTTGCTCCAGGTACTTCTGCTAAGGTAAAGCATCGCTAGATGGCTTAACTCTCGGACGCGGCCAGTTTCAACCATCTGAGCACGGACCCGCCGTAGAGGTCGGGCACCTCTTCCCAGCAAAAGTGGCCCGCGGGCAAAGGCTCGAGGCGGCTGTTGGGGAGGCGCTCGTGGAGGAACTCGGCGTTGACCTGCGGGACCAGGTCGTCGTTGGCTCCCCCGATTATGAGCACCGGTGTTGTGATCCCAGGGAGGCGCTCGGCCAGGGCCGGCAGCTCGGTTGGATACGTGCGTACGTAACGAGCGGACTCGACGAACCGATCGCCGGCATATGAATCCAGATAGTCGGCGCGTACGTCGGGTGGGGGCGGGCCACCTGGCATGCTGTCGAATACCGGCGCGAGCAACTGCCTTGAGTCCATCTGGCGGTAGCCGTCCATGTTCGGCGCTTCGATGATGTCCTTGAGCGCGCCGCCGACCTGCAACGGGAACGCCGTCGCGCCGCCTCCGACAGCCAGGCTGCGTATGAGCTCTGGGTGAGCGGCCGCGGCCACGAGTGTTGCGGATGTGCCCACATCGGGGCCGACGAAGTGTACCGGTCCCAGGTTCCACTCTTGGATCATGCGCACCAGGAAGTTACCCATCGCTGTGGGCGAAAGTAACTCAATGCGACGCTCCGATTGGCCGAAACCAGGCAGGTCAATCGCCACAAGATGGAAGACTTCGGCGAGGCGGTCCCATACCTTGCGAAAGGCAAACAGGCTTTCTGGCCAAGGACAGGTCAAGACTACGGTCTCCCCGTTATCCTGTCCCGCCTCCGCGTAGCGGACCTTGAGGCCATCTGCCATGCGAAACGCTGCCTTCATCGTCGTCATAGACGTCGTTCCTTTCTAGGTGTAAATGCCCACGTTGACTTTGGGCATGCCGACGGAGTCATTTTCGATGTCTGAGTTTCGCATCTGGGTCCTCTGATGGGATTTGCATCGATGACTGTAGTTCAGGCTAGATCGCTCTGCGTCCGCCGTCGGCGGCGACGGTGGTGCCGGTGATGTAGCTCGCTCGTGGGGATGCGAGGAACGAGACGACCTCGGCGATCTCCTCGGGCTGTGCAGCGCGGTGCATCGGCGTCGTTTCTCCGAGCGCCGTGATGAAATCCGGGCCTGACGGTGTCGGGGTGTAAACGGGCCCTGGGGCGATCGCGTTGACGCGCACCCCGCTCGCGCTGTACTCCGCGGCCCAGGCGCGGGTCATCGCCTCGAGCGACGCCTTCGTCGCGCCGTAGGCCGCGCCTCCCACGAGCCCTACACCGCCGGCCATGCTGCTGACGCTGACGATGCTGCCGTGGTCCCTCGCAGCCATTCCGGGAGCGAACGCCGCCACAAGGAAGAACGGCGCCCGAACGTTGCTGGCGAACATCTTGTCGAACGCGGAGACCTCGAACTCTGCGGTCGCACCGAAGAGCGCGATCCCGGCGTTGTTGATCAGGATGTCGACATCGCCGACGTCGGTTGCCAGGCGCTGCACGTCGGTGACGTCGCCGAGGTCGGCAGCGACGAAGCTAGCCTTGCCGCGAGCAGCAGTAATTTCCTGGACCGTCTCGGCGCCACGCGCGGCGTCGCGGCCGTGAACCAGGACCTCTGCTCCGTCCCGGGCCAGCTGGAACGCGACCGCGCGACCGATGCCCGAAGTCGCGCCAGTCACAAGCGCACGTTGCCCTTCGAGGTTGTTCTGACTCATGGTTGACATTGCTGCTCCTCCGTGGGGTGGCTGGGTCAGGCGATTTGTCCTTCTCGGGACGGTCCTCGCCGCGACGGTGACTGCGATCATCGGCTTGTCGGTTCTCCGCCTGGCCGATGAGGTGTAGGCTGGTCTGCTGCACGTAGTATAGACAGACCTGTCGGTCTATTGCAAGAGGGCTAGCGTCGACAACTTCGTCCCCTTCCTGCAACTGACGTTACCTCATCGTGGCAGGCCAATCCACAGGTCTTGACTATTCCTCGGGGCCGGCGGGCCACCCGGCAGATGAGCCGATGCCGGCGGCCCGCCGAATGGTCACCTAGTCGTGCGTGTGCTCGTAGCCCTGGTGGGGGTGACCGATGTACGGAAACTGCAAGAGCGGCGCCACATCGTTGCTTGTCCCGTCCGTCAACAGGGCGGCAGCACCATCTGGCGTGTAAGACGCGACGAGCGGATAGGTGGCCCCAGCAATGGCGCGCAGCTCTACCGCAACGACGTTGTCTGTGACCCTCCGCCCGTTCGGGAAGCCC
>VBJS01000033.1 GCA_005880055.1 Chloroflexota bacterium
GGACCGGGTTTACGAACTGGAGCGTTGGGGCGCGCTCTTCGACCGCACGCAGGACGGTCGCATCCTGCAGCGTGACTTCGGCGGCCATCGCTACGCTCGGCTTGCCCATGTCGGCGACCGCACGGGCCTGGAGATGATACGCACGCTCCAGCAGCACTCCGTGCACCAGGGGATCGACGTGTTTATGGAGTGCACGGTCTCTCGCCTGCTGAAGGACGGCGAGCGCATCGCGGGTGCCGTGGCCTATCGCCTGGAAAGCGGCGACATCCTCGTATTCAAGGCGAAGGCTGCTGTCCTGGCCACCGGAGGTATCGGCAAGGCCTGGAAGATCACCTCGAACTCCTGGGAATACACCGGCGATGGCCACTCGCTCGCCTATTGGGCCGGCGCAGACCTCATCGACATGGAGTTCGTTCAGTTCCATCCGACCGGAATGGTGTGGCCGCCATCTGTGCGTGGAATCCTGGTCACCGAAGGCGTCCGGGGCGACGGCGGTACCCTCCGCAACGCCGCCGGCGAACGCTTCATGTTCAATTATGTGCCGGACTTCTTCCGGGCGGAGACAGCCGACACCGAGGATGAAGCGGACCGCTGGTACGAAGACAAGAAGAACAATCGCCGCACGCCGGACCTTCTGCCGCGCGACGAGGTGGCTCGCGCCATCAACTCGGAGGTGAAAGCAGGTCGCGGCAGCCCGCACGGGGGCGTCTTTCTCGATATCGCCACCCGGCGGTCCGCGGATTACATCAAGCGGCGGCTGCCGAGCATGTACCACCAGTTCCGGAAGCTCGCAGACGTGGATATTACGAAGACGCCGATGGAGGTCGGCCCTACCTGCCACTACGTGATGGGTGGTGTGCGGGTGGATGCGGACACGGCTGCATCCACTGTTCCCGGACTGTTCGCGGCTGGTGAGGTAGCGGGCGGTATGCACGGCGCTAATCGCCTGGGCGGGAACTCGCTCTCAGACCTGCTCGTCTTCGGCCGCCGTGCCGGGATGGGCGCCGCGGAGTACGCTCAGGGGCTGACCAGCGCGCCGGCGGTGGACTACACCGAAGTCGAGGCCTCGGTCGGGGAGATGCTCGCCTACTTCGAGCGCGATGGGAAAGAGAACCCGTATGCCCTGCAGAAAGAGCTGCAGGAGACGATGCAGGACCTGGTGGGCATCATTCGCACAGAGAGCGAGCTTCGTGAGGCGCTCGTGAAGATAGGAGAATTGAAGGAGCGCGCGCAGCAGGCAGGGGTTGACGGGAACCGGCAATACAACCCGGGCTGGCACCTGGCAATGGATTTGCAATCCCTGCTGGCGGTCTCCGAGGGGGTTACGCTGGCTGCATTGGAGCGCAAGGAGAGCAGGGGCGCGCACACCCGGGATGATTTCCCGAAGACAGAAGCGGGGTGGGGTAGCCTGAACGTCGTGGTCCGGCGACGGGCAGACGGAGCGATGGAGATAGCCCAAGAACCGCTTCCACACATGCCATCAGAGCTGGGAGAACTACTGCAGCAGGAGGCGCCGGCCAGTGCCTAGCCTGACGATGCGCGTGTTTCGTGGCGGCAATCGGGACGGGCGATTCGTGGATTACGCCGTCGATGTGGAGGAGGGGCAGGTGGTGCTGGACGTGATCCACACCATTCAGGCGACACAGGCGAACGACCTGGCGGTGCGCTGGAACTGCAAGGCCGGCAAGTGTGGCTCCTGCAGCGCCGAAGTGAATGGGAATCCGCGACTCATGTGCATGACGCGCATAAACGAACTTCCGGCCGGCGAACCGATAACGGTGGCGCCCATTAAGACGTTCCCCATTATTAAGGACCTGGTCACCGATGTATCATTCAACTTTGCGGTCGCGCGGGAGATACCGGCCTTCAGGCCGCGCGCACCTGACAGCGATGGGACCTATCGAATGCTCCAGGAAGACATCGACCGAGGCCAGGAGTTTCGCAGGTGCATCGAATGCTTTCTCTGCCAGAACGTCTGCCACGTGATACGTGACCACCCCGAGAACAAGGAAGTCTTCTACGGCCCACGCTTCTTCGTCCGCTTGGCGGAGTTGGAGATGCACCCACTGGATACCGAGGACCGGACTCAGCTCATCCGGAAGGCGGCCGGCATCGGCATGTGCAATATCACGAAGTGCTGCACCGAGGTCTGCCCGGAGGATATCCACATCACGGACAACGCCATCATTCCGTTGAAGGAGCGCGTCGCCGATAAATTCTACGATCCGTTTCGCTGGATCTTCGGCCGGCTCTCGCGAAAGGAGCCCGTCCCCTGAACGAACAGGACAGCCGAAGCGGCAGCCTGGACGAGTTCCTGCGCGTGTTAGCAGGGACGGTCGTGGTGATCGGCGTTGCTTACGCGGCGCTTCTCGGCTTCGCTTTCATCGCGGGAGCGGACAACATAGACACCGTGCGTAAGTTGACCTTTGTCATGCTCATTCTCGTGATTGTCTGCTGGGCGGTCTTGTTGCTACTCAGCTCAGGCTCCTTCCGGGCGGTGGACGAAGAGGAGGTGGGATCAGCGCGGCCCAAGGAGGAAACGCGCCTCGCCACATCTGTGCCCGCTCGACCCGCACCGGGTGAGACGGAAGACGAAATGGATTGGATGTCGCCGACGTAGACCAAGGGAAAGGGTGTCAATGCCGGAACCACAGACGTTGAGCAAGACGCTACTCCTGAAGATGCTTGAGGAAAGCGGCACCACGGCGTTGGAGACGCTGCGGGCGTTGCCTCCGGCTGCTTTCGAACAAGGGCGGTACGAAAATGGCTGGAACGCGAGGCAGATACTGGCCCACATAGCGTCCATCGAGTGGGCTTACGCGCGCCTGGTTGATCTTGCGCGCGGTGCCACCGGGCCGGAAGGTGCCTCGCCGCAGCCGGGCTCGCGGCCCTCGGAGGGCCCGGCGCAGGGAGGGATCGACGACTATAACGCCAGGCAGGTGGCCAAGCGAGAGGATTCCGGCGTTACGGACCTCATCGACGAGTTCCAGGCAAATCGCGCTCGGACGATCGAGGCTGTCCGGGCAACGGATGACTATCTATTCTCCGTTCCTATACGGTCTGCCGGCGGAGTGACAGGCGCGCTCGCTGATGTACTGCGGTACGTTGCGGTGCTGCACGTCGAGCAGCATGTCCAGGACATCGCCGGACCCGCTTCCGCCTAGAAGTCCGCGTCGGCGGGGCGGTCGCGGTCGATTACGCCGACACCGCGCATTCGGGCCACCAGGTATACGTCGTCTTCCTGGTATGCATCTTGCACGAGCTTGATGGCGTATCCCCAGATCTCGTTGATTTCCTCGCGATCGTCGGTTCCCGGCGTGATCCACAAGAAGCCGTCTTCATGCTCACCTCGGGGCGTATCGAAATCGAGGCTTATAGAGGCGCCGGGGAATTCGCGGGTGACAGCATCGATTATCTCCTCAACCCGCCGCTCGGTCTCCTCCCGCGTGGCCACGAGCGCAGCATAAGCCGGCGCGGGCGGGCTTGTCGATTGACGAAAAGTTAGAGGTCCGACTGCCGATAAGTTAGACGCCGGTTAGATAACGGTTAGAAAGCCCTATAAGTTGTCGCATTGCGCCCGTTTGTGATTGACGTAACAAACTCACCCCCGTAGGCTCCGCAAAGTCGCCCGAAGTGGCCCGCGTAAACAGATGGCGGAGTCCCATTGGGCGGCACGACGGGAAAGGCGACACCCGCGCGCGTCCCGGCGTCTCCTGGCCGTGCACTATCGCAGTGTCACGGCCGGCAACTGAATATCCACTCGCAAGGGGACTGCGCGAGGGGAGGCACGTACGCCGATGAAGTCCGGCCGCCCGCACGGCTTTCGGTACGCCATCGCTATAATGCTGCTCATCGCCACGGCCGCCTGTAGCGGACAGGTGGCTCGCCCAACCGCCACGCCGTCGCCGGCGCTGAAATCTAAGGTGGCCCGGGTGCGCCACCCTCGCACACCCACTCCCTCACCTGTCCCGACGCCGATACCGACGCCCCTGCCCACCCCGGCGCCGACTCCGATCCCAACCCCGGAAACACCGGCTCCGACATCTCGGCCCGTACCGCCCACGCCGCTGGTAGTCCCCGCCCCGCCACCGCCGGCCCCTCCACCGCCCATCCTGCCCACACCGGAACCCCCGCCACCGACGCCCCCTCCACCGTTGAGCGACCATCAAAACTTCGCGCTGGCCGGCGACGTCCTCTCTGAAGTCAACGCTCAACGGGCAGCCCGCGGCCTGGGCGCCCTGAACGCTAACGGAGCCTTAACGCGTGCGGCGCAGGAGTATTCCGCCTACTTGTTCTCCACCGGCGATCCATATGCGTTGAGCCACACTCTTGATGGGACGCCAAGCGACCGCGCGCTGCGTGAAGGTTACACGGGGCTGGTGGGCGAAGTACTTGTCACGTCGCCGCCTTCGGCAAGCGGGATAGTGGACCTTTGGCTCAATAGCCCGCCTCATTACTCGATAATCATGGGTTCCGACTACAGCGATGTGGGAATCGGCTGTGAAGAGAGGCCATACACCGGCACCGACGGCTATACCTTCGATATTGTCGTCTGTGCCGGCGACCTGGGAATACGGTAACAGGGCGAGCGCCCTAAACCGCCTGGAAGAGCACGCGCCCGTTGTCCTCCCGTTGCGCCAGGCGGCCTTCTTTGGCGAGATAAACCAGGTGCGAGAGCGCCTCGCCGATGGCCGCGCGCTTCATCCAGGGCGGGAAGCTATCGTAACTCCCCGTCGTCCAGCGGACCCGCTGCGCAACCTCCGTTGCCGTGGCCGAACCCTCCTTGCCGACAGCCGCCATCATGTCTTCGAGGCGGCTCAGGTGATGTCCACGCAGCTGCTCGATGCGCTTCTGAAAATCGCTGAAGTCCCACTCGTGGGCAGGCAGTGTATGGCGCACGCGTAGACCGGCCACGCGCTCAATGCTGTCCAGGAAATCCTGCAATGGGTTCTCGCGCTGCTGCGGGTGCAGGCTGACATTGGGAGTGATCGTGGGCAAGATGTGGTCGCCGGAGATGAGCAGTTGATGGTTGGGTTCGTAGAGACATAGGTGCCCCGGCGAATGGCCGGGTGTCCATATCAGCTCGAAGGAGAATTCGCCTACCTGCAGCATCTCGCCTCCCTTGACCAGTCGGTCGGGTTGGAAGACCGCCACGAAAAAGCGCATCGGCATTGACCCGCGCTCCAGGTCCGGGCGGTCGTCCTCGGAGACGCCGTGCTGCGTGTACCAGGCGTCCATCCGGCCCAACAGGTCGTCCGGGTCCGCGTAGCGGCTCTGGATGTAGCCTGCCTCCAGTTCGTGCATCCATATCGTGCAGCCCGTCTTCGCCTTAAGCCGGCCGGCGAGGCCGCAGTGATCCGGGTGGGCGTGTGTCAGAGCGAGAGTCTGAACATCGTCCACGCCGGCGCCTGCTTCACGCAGTTGTTCTTCCAGCGCGGCGTAGGCATCGTCCGTGTTCCAGCCGCAATCGATGAGCAGCGTGTCTCCGCGGCTGGCGATGAAGTACGGCAGAACGTAGGGCAGACCACGCGTGACCCGAGGATGCGCTTCCAGTTCGGTGCGGAAACGATAGGCCTCCGCCCGCTCATATTCCGGGAACGGCGTGACGATCTGGTGGATGCCGGCTTGTATTCGTTTCAAGGCAGTCCTTTCTTGCGCTCAACGGCCTTTAGGAGCACGGGCCGTCAGGAGTAGAACCGCGATGGACGCTTTGTTTGCTGGCCAGCAGCCTGAGAGGCGGTCAACTTGCTATTGGGCTGCCTCCGCGACTTCAACGTTAACGACGATATTCTCTCCGCTCCGTACGACGAGGGTTTCGACGGGGTCGGCTTCGCTCGTGTTGATCTCCTGGTGCACCAGGTTGGCGGGAACGAAGATGAAGTCGCCTGCGTTTGCTTCCACGCTCCGCTCCAACCGCTCGCCGTAGCGGATGCTCAAGCGGCCGGCCGTGACGTGCACAACGCTATCGCAGCCGCCGTGATGGTGGGCGCCGGAGCGAATGCCGGGCGCTACACTGGCGAAACCCACCCATAAACGCTCGCTGCCCACGGTCTTGCGATCGACAGCTGCGATACGTGTCATGCCTGCCGTTTGGGCAGTGTCTGCTGACAGTTCGCCGGCGCGGACAACGCGGACTTCAGCCATCGGACTGCACCGTCGCCGGGGGCGCCGTCACCCGGAGGACCACGCCGTTTGGTTCCTCCAGTTGCTCATACGTGAAGAACGGACAGCAGGCAGATTCTTCATCGACGAAGCGGGAAACTTCGGCCCACAGCGTATCGGGATCGCCCCGGAAGACGAACTCGTTGCCGCCCTCTGTCTGTCGTTGCTCGCGCAGCTGCGAGAACAGCCGCTCCATATCGGGCGCCCGCCGCTTGCCCGCTTCAGGCGTGAGGCTGCAGGCGGGATCAGCGCCCGGGTCAAGCGCCGGGACGACGCGGCGGCGCAGCTGAACCTTCACAGGACCGCCTCCTTTAGCCTCGCTGAGTTGCACTGCAGGTTGATGGCGACGGGCAGCGAGGTGACATGCGTGGGGTAAGTCTCCACGTGCACCGCGAGCGCCGTAGCCCGCCCACCCACGGCCTGCGGCCCGACGCCGAGGGCGTTCACGTTCTCCAGTAGCTCCGCCTCGAATTCCGCCTCTTCAGGGTCTGGGTTTGACTCGCCGATCTTGCGGGTGAGCACGTGCTTGGCCATGTACATCGCGTGCTCTGCCGTGCCGCCGATGCCGAGGCCGACGATGATAGGCGGACAGGGGTTGCCGCCCGATTCCTCGACTGTCCGAAGCACGAACTCCGTTACCCCCGCGCGCCCGGCAGCCGGCGACATGGCCGTGAAGCGGCTCATGCCCTCGCAGCCGCCACCCTTCGGCATCAGGATGATGCGGAGCGGGTCGCCGGGGACTATTTCCGTGTGGACCACCGCCGGAGTGTTGTTTTTGGTGTTGACGCGGGAGGAGAACGGTTTCTCAACGATCGAGGCCCGTAGCAGCCCCTCTGTGTAGGCCGCGGCGACGCCCTCCTGGACAGCATCAATGAGGTAGCCGCCGCTGATATGGACATCCTGACCGACCTCCAGGAAGACAACCGTGAGGCCGGTGTCCTGGCACAGCGGCATCATCTCCGCGCGTGCCTGGCCGGCGTTAACCAGGATCTGGTCGAGGACGCGCACGGCAACCGGCGACTCCTCCCTCCGGCGCGCTGTCTGCAGGGCGCCGACCACGTCCGCTGGGAGTAAACAGGTAGCCTCGATGCAAAGCCGGCGAACGGACTCTCGTATCTGGGCAACGTTTATCTCGCGCAATGCGCAAACATGATAGCACCCCTTCGAATGCGCGGGTCTGGAGGAATTGTGTTATGCTCGCGCCGTTATTCGCCGGGTCGAAGGGAGAGCCGCTGTGAGACTAGGATTCCACCTTCCGCAGATGGGGCAGGCCGCCGGCCCTGAGAATCTATTGCGAGTGGCAAAAGAGGCTGAAAACCTGGGATATGACACCCTCTGGGTCACTGACCGCCTCATGCACGCGGTCGCGCCCAGAAGCGCATACCCCGGCACAGCGGACGGCTCACTGCCCGACCCATACCGGTACGTGCTGGACCCGCTCGAAGCGCTGACGTATGTCGCAGCCGGCACCAGCCGAATTGGCCTCGGCACGAGCGTCCTCGATATGCCGTACTACAACCCGGTAGTCCTGGCCCGCCAACTCACCACTCTTGATGTTCTCTCGGGCGGCCGTCTTCGCCTCGGCCTCGGTGTCGGCTGGAACATGGATGAACTGGAGGCTTCGGGCGGCCCCATGAAGAACCGGGGACGTTACGCTAACGAGTTCATCGATGCCCTCAAGGCAATCTGGACCACCGACCCGGTTGAGTACTCAGGCGAATACTTCCGGATATCGCGTGCGTCGATCCAGCCGAAACCCGTGCAGAAGCCATATCCCCCGGTTTACCTCGGGGCGTTCGCGCCTGCCGCGTTGAAGCGGGTCGCCGAGCGAGGTGACGGCTGGTTTCCGGTGCTCCTGCCCCTCGATGCGATGAGACAGATGTGGGACAGCATCCGGCAGATGGCCCGAGAAGCAGGACGTAACCCGGAGGACCTGGGCATCATCGTGCGTGGCATGACCTTGGTCACGGAAGATCCGCTGGCCGGCGACCGGCCGATATTTAACGGGACGTTCAAGCAGATCAAGTCCGACATTGAGGCCGTGCGCGAGATGGGCGCGCTGGAGCTGATGTTCGACCCAGTTTTCGAGCCGGCCTGCACGACAGTAGACGTCTACATTGAACGCTTGAAGCAGATGCGCGAACTGGCGGGCTAGCGCTACTTCTTCTGGATTAGCCCCACAAGCTCTCGCGTCGATTCCGCGGCCTTGCGGATGCCTTCCACCTCGCTCTCCCAAAGTGGCGGCTCGTAAGCGGCCTCGATACCGCCTGCGCCCAGCTTCACCGGCAGCCCGACGTAGGCATCGCGGATGTCGTACTGGCCGTCGGCCAGAGTGGCGCAGGGCAGGATGCGCTTCTTATCGAGCAGCACGGCCTCGACCATCTCGGCAGTCGCTGCAGCCGGAGCATAGAAGGCGGAGCCTGTCTTGAGCAGCGAGACGATCTCGGCGCCGCCGTTCTTCGCGCGCTGAACGACGGCCTCGATCTTCTCCTTCGAGAGCAAAGTTGTGAGCGGTACCCCGCCGACGTGCGCCGTGCTCACGATCGGCACCATCGTCGCTTCCGTGTGGCCGCCCAGCACCTGCGCATGCACGTCCTGCACCGAAGCGCCCGTCTCGCACGCGATGAACGTCCGGTAGCGGGCGCTGTCCAGCATCCCGCCCTGCCCGACGACGCGAGCCTTCGCCAGGCCGCTCGCCTCGAGCGCAACGTGGCACATCACGTCCATCGGATTGGCAAAAATGATGAAGACGGCATCCGGCGACGCCTTCGCCGCGTTCTGCGCGACATCGCTGACGATCCCGGCGTTGATGTTTAGCAGCTCCTCACGCGTCATCCCCGGCTTGCGCGGAACGCCGGAGGTAATGATCACGACATCGGAGGCCGCAGCATCGTCCCAGCTGTTAGACCCCGTCACGCGGGCGTTGAAGCCGATGTGTGGCGCCGATTCAGCGAGATCGAGCGCCTTGCCCTGCGGCAACCCCTCGATGATGTCCTGCAGCACGACGTCGATGTAGCCGGTCTCCGCGAGGCGCTGTGCCATAGTTCCGCCGGTCATGCCCGCGCCGACTATCGTGACTTTTGCACGCATTCGGGTCTCCTTATTTGGCGACGCTATCCTCCGCTCATCCTACGAGAGCCTCAGGATGAGCGGGAAGGGTCTCAAACGGGTGAGCCGGAAGGGGTTACGACGGCCGGTCTCAACTCTAGGCCGGCGCCGGCTGGTGTCCCCGCCACCGCTCCTCCAGCCGTTCGTCGGCCAGCGTCTCCATGATATAGCCAGCGAACTCGGAGCCCTTCGCGCCGTTAGCACGGCCGGTTACGACCAGCCGGCGCTCCAGGTTGCCGCAGATGTCCAACGCCATCTCCAGCCGTCTGCCCCGGTCCGCGAAGCCGATGTGGTTCAGCAGCATGGCGCCGGCGCGGATCATGCTGCTGGGGTCGGCGTACTCCGCGCGGCCTTCCTGCACCATGCGCGGCGCGCTGCCATGAATCGCCTCGAACATCGCGTAGCGCTTGCCGATGTTGGCGCTGCCGGCCGTGCCGACGCCGCCCTGGAACTCCGCTGCTTCGTCGGTGAGGATGTCGCCGTAGAGATTCGGCAGGACGACAACGCGGAACTCCGTGCGGCGCTTGGGGTCGACCAGCTTCGCGGTCATGATGTCGATGTACCAGTCGTCCCACTTGATCTCGGGGTAATCCGTCGCGATCCGCCGCGCCGCGTCCAGGAATTTGCCGTCCGTGGTCTTGATCACGTTTGCCTTCGTCACCACGGTCACGCGGTCGATGGCGTTGCGGGCTGCGTAGTCGAAGGCGAGGCTGATGATGCGCTCGCTCCCCTGCGTCGTAACGGCGGTGAAGTCGATCGCCAGGTCTTCAGTGACGTTTATCCCTTCGCTGCCGAGCACGTAGGCGCCCTCCGTGTTCTCCCGGAAGAACGTCCAGTCGATGTCCTGGTCCGGGACGCGGACGGGGCGCATGTTGGCGAACAGGTCCAGCTCGCGGCGCATGGCGACATTGGCGGACTCCAGGTTGGGCCAGGGGTCGCCGGCGCGAGGCGTCGTCGTCGGGCCTTTGAGGATGACCGGGCACTCCTTCAGCTCCGCAAGGACATCGTCCGGGATGGCCTTGCCGGCTTTCGCGCGGTTCTCGATGGTCAGCCCTTCGATGGTGCGGAAGGCGACATTCCTGCCCTGGATCTCCGGCCGGAGGAGGTGCTCCAGCACGCGCTGCGCCTCGCGGGAGATATTGGGGCCGATGCCGTCGCCGCCGCAGACGCCGATGAGTATTGGCTGGAGCGCCGCGTAATCGATCCACCCCTCGTCCGTCTTCATGCGCTCCACGCGCGCCAGCTGCGCCTCGAGCAGGCGCCCGAAGTGCTCTTTGGCACGTTCGATTGCGTTATTGCTCAAACTGTCAGTCCTCCGAAGTTCAGGGGTCACGCACAAACATAGAGGAGCCCACGGCAAGAGACAACACTGCCGCCGCGGCCTCGGCTCGGCGCGGGTGCCACTTACCCGTTCGTCCTGAGCGTGTCGAAGGATCAAATTAGGTCAGCGGAATCTGAGCCAGCCGAAGATGGAGCGCGAAGGGAGATCATCCGTGGAATTCTGGGTGTACCTTCTGCGGTGCCGCGATGCCTCGTACTACGTCGGTCACACGGATGACATTGAGAATCGTTTGGCCGAACATGTTTCCGGCGGAGTCTCTTCCTATACACGCAAGCGGCGGCCGGTCAAGGTCGTGTTCAGCGAGCCGTTTTCGAGCCGAATCGAGGCGCTGGAGCGCGAACGGCGGATCAAGGGTTGGTCACGTGCGAAGAAGGAGGCGCTGATTAAGGGCAACTGGGAGCGCCTGAAGCGGCTGAGTTGCACCGCCTTTCCGGTTTAGCGGGCTGATTTCGCGAAAGAGCGCTTCGGCTTCGACTGGCTCTGCCTTCGCTGAAGTCGGCGATCCTTCGACCCGCTCAAGACGAACCGATTAGCCGCCGGTCGACAACAGCCGACGCAGGATAAGCGGCAGTATCCCACCCTGGCGGTACTGCTCCACCTCCAGCGGGCTATCGATGCGGCAGAGCGCCCGGAAGACGGTCTCGCCACCGTCTGGGCGGCGGGCCCGCACGGTGACCGTCTGGCGGGGCGTCACGCCGCCGGCCAAACCTTCGATGTCGTAGCTTTCCTCGCCCTTCAGGCCGAGCGAAAGGCGGCCCTCGCCCGGCAGGAACTGCAGCGGCAGCACGCCCATCCCGATCAGGTTGCTGCGGTGAATGCGCTCGTAGCTCTCGGCGATGCAGGCCCGCACCCCTAGGAGCGCCACTCCCTTCGCGGCCCAGTCGCGAGAGGACCCTGTGCCGTACTCGCGCCCGGCGATGACGAGCAGCGGCACGCCTCCTTGCTGGTATCGCCGCGCCGCGTCGTAAACGGACATCTGCTCGCCGTCCGGCTGGTGACGCGTCCAGCCGCCTTCGGTGTCGGGCGCCACCTCGTTGCGCAGGCGCACATTGGCGAAGGTGCCGCGCATCATCACCTCGTGGTTGCCCCGCCGCGAGCCGTATGAGTTGAAGTCCTTGGGCGCGACGCCGAGGCTCTGCAGGTAGATGCCGGCGGGCCCGTCGCGCTTGATCGCGCCGGCCGGCGAGATGTGGTCGGTCGTGACGCTGTCAGCTAGCAATGCCAGCACGCGCGCGTCGGAGATGTCGCGCACCGGCGGCGCCTCGCGCGGCATGTCCTGGAAGTAGGGCGGCTGGCGCACGTAGGTCGAGGACTCATCCCACGCGAAGCGCTCGCCCGCCGGCACCTCCAGGCCGTTCCAGCGCTCGTCGCCGGCGAAGACGTCGTCGTAGCTGCGGCGGAACATGTCCGCGCGCACCACCTGTCCGACCGTCTGCGCGACCTCCTGCCCACTCGGCCAGATGTCGGACAGGTACACATCCTCGCCGCGCTCGTCGGTGCCGAGGGGGTCGCTGGTGATGTCTATGTCCATCGTGCCCGCGAGCGCGTACGCGACGCACAGCGGCGGCGAGGCGAGGTAGTTCATCTTCACGTCCGAGTTGATGCGCCCCTCGAAGTTGCGATTGCCCGAGAGCACCGACACGACCGCGAGCTCCGCATCCTCCACCGCGCGCGAGATCGGCTCGGGCAGGGGGCCGGAGTTGCCGATGCAGGTCGTGCAGCCGTAGCCGACGAGGTTGAAGCCGAGACGCTCGAGCGGCTCGGTCAGGCCGGCTCGATCCAGGTACTCGGTCACGACCTTCGAGCCGGGGGCGAGCGAGGTCTTCACCCACGGCTTGGTGTGCAGGCCGCGCGCGACGGCGTTGCGCGCGAGGATGCCGGCGCCGATCATCACGGACGGGTTCGACGTGTTCGTGCAGCTGGTGATCGCCGCGATCACCACGTGGCCGTGCTCGAGCTCGAAGCTCTCGCCGTTAATCGTCACCCGCGCGCGGGCGCGGGCGGGCTCCAGCGTGGCTGCACCGCGCTCGGGCGCGGGCAGCTGAGGCTGGCTCGCGGCGAGCGGCTCGTGGCCGGGCGCGCCGTCGGCGGGCGGATCGGACGCCGGGTAGGACTCGGCCACCGCCTCGTCGTGCGCGTTCATGGGAGGCCTGTCGCCGGCGGAGCCGGAGCCGTCCCCGCTGGGCAGGTAGTAGTCCAGCGACTGCCGGAAGGCGCTCTGCGCGTCGCGCAGCGGCACCCTGTCCTGAGGTCGCCGCGGCCCGGCGAGACTCGGTTCGACCGCCTCGAGGTCGAGCTCGATGCGGTCCGAGAAGGTCGGCGTCTCGGCGTGCTCGTCGTGCCACAG